>NZ_PSWC01000029.1:0-37396 GCF_002931535.1 Rathayibacter sp. AY1C6
GGAGGGCGGTGGAGCCCGACTCGGCGAGGTCGACGCCGCCGATCCCCTCACCGGCGAGGACCCGGTCCGCACGCCGCCCCTGCTCCACGACCTCGACGGAGTGGACGTCGACGTCGACATCACCCCTCCGGCGCAGCCCGGCTCCCTCTCGCTCTCCGTCGCCGCCGACGCCGTCGACCTCGCCGAGTCGGGCTCCACCGCCCTCCAGCGCCGGTTCACGGGCGGGCTCCCCACGGTCACCGTCACCGACTCGCGCGTCGGCGCGCAGAACGACTGGTACGTCCTCGCCTCGGCGAGCGCCCTCAC
Source organism: Rathayibacter sp. AY1C6 (assembly GCF_002931535.1). Lineage (NCBI taxonomy): Bacteria > Bacillati > Actinomycetota > Actinomycetes > Micrococcales > Microbacteriaceae > Rathayibacter > Rathayibacter sp. AY1C6. Next base: position 307 of record NZ_PSWC01000029.1, read on the forward strand.
CGGCCCGAGCGCCTCGATCGGAGCCGACCACCTCGGCTGGACCCCGCGCCTGATCACCGGCACCGGCGCCGTCGCGGGCGATCCGGTCGCCTCCTCCCTCGAGGGCGGCGCGGGCCTGCGCGACGCGCTGCTGCTCGGAGCCGCCGGCGGGGCCGGCACCTGGAGCGCCGACGCCGAGCTGCGGCTGCTGGCCGAGCCGGACGTCGAGGCCGGCTCCTACCGCTCGACGATCACGCTGTCGCTGTTCGCCTAGGCGCGGACCAGCGCAACGGCCGGGGACCGCGCCCCGCGGTCACTCCTGAGCGACCGCGACCGCCACGACGAGCGCGGAGTGGACCGTCGGCTCCGAGACGGCGAAGTAGCGGCTCGAGCCCTCGATCCAGGCCTCGGTCGCACCCTCCCTGGTGCGGAAGCGGACGGGCTCGTCGCTCGAGGTCCCACGCCCGTCGGCCTTCGCGACCGCCTGCGAGCGCAGATCGGCGAGCACCTGCTCCGCCGTCGTCGCCCCGGAGGCCACGCGGTCGCGGACGGTGCGGGCGCGCACCGCGTCGATCCCGATGTCGCGTCCGGTCGCCAGCGCCGCGACCACCGCGCCGTCGCAGTGCGCGATGCTGATCCGCATCCGCTCCAGCTCCGGGTGCTCGCCGCGGAGCACCGGGCGGCCGTGCGGTCCGGAGCAGCGCTCGCAGCGCGCGTCCACGGCGACCTCGAGGGGATCGATCCCGAGCGTCTCGGCGGCCAGCTCGCGCACGAGGACCCGGCCGAGGAGGAAGCCGTCCCGGACCTCGCGCCGACTCGTCGCCTCGTAGCGCAGGCGCTCGGCGAGGGTGAGCAGGCGCAGCATCCGGTGGCGGGCGGAGTCGAGGACCTCGGGCCGCGCCCAGCGCAGCTGCACGTCGTCGGTGGCGAGGAGGGGGAGTCCGGTCATGCCCCGGACGCTACGCACGCCAGGCGACATCGGCGTGACGGGAGGGTGGCCGGAGGGAGACGGGCCGCTGTTGACTGGGAGGCGTGCAGACCTTCCTCCCCTACCCCGACTTCCATCGCAGCGTCCGCGCCCTCGACGGCAAGCGGCTCGGCAAGCAGCGCGTCGAGACGCTGCAGGTCATGCGGGCGCTGACCGTCCCGGGGTAAGGCTGGCAGAACCACCCCGTCACGCGGATGTGGCGGGGCTACCGGCCGGCGCTGATGACCTACCAGCGCGAGACCTGCGCGGAGTGGACGGAGCGCGGCTTCGCCGACACGTGCCTCGTGAAGACCGAGGAGGCCCTCGCCGCCGCCCCGGAGGATCTCGCCGCCTACCTGACCGGCGACTACCCGCTCCCGCCGTGGTTCGGCGACGAGCGGCTGCACCTCTCGCACCGCTCGAAGCTCGTGGCCAAGGACGAGGACCACTACGGCCCGCTGTTCCCCGGCACGCCGTCGGGGCTCGACTACCTCTGGCCCGTCGGCGCCTGAGCTCAGGCCGCGGGCGGGCGGAGGAACGGGATCGCGATGCGCGGACGGAACACCTCGCGCTGGTTCGCCTTCACCAGTCCGCAGATGATCAGCACGAAGTGCACCAGCCAGAGCACGGCGAACAGCGTGATCGGGATGCCGATCGGATAGAAGTCCTTCGCGAGCGGGGTGTCGGAGGCGGCGAAGAGCAGCACGACGTGCGCGCCGAGCGTCACGACCCCGATCAGGATCACCGTCAGGCCCCAGTTCGCCGCGTTCCGCGCGTTCTCGGCGGCGAGGCCGCCCTTCCTCCGAGCGGACGGGTACACGGACGCCATGACGATGCCGCCCACGATGAGGCTGAGGAACGGGATCCCGATGAACGCGAGGAAGCCGAGAGCGTACGAGAGGGCGCCCGTGGGCGGTGCGGGGACGGCCTGCGGGGGCGCGACCCGAGCGGCCTCCGGGGTCGTCGCGTCGGCCGGTCGGGGGTCGGAGGAGGGGCTCGCCATGCCGACAGCCTAGGGAACACCGTCCCCCGGGTCGCGGTCAGGGTCTTTTCAGGCCTCTGGCCGGGCCTTCGTCTTCGGGGGCTCTCGGGTTAGTCTGTCGAGGTTGACCTGCCGCACGGAGCGTGCAGGGCGTCGGCCGCGGTCGTCGCAGCATCCGGGGGGATTCGCGAAGGAGAAGGTTTGGCGTCCGACAGAAGGACCACCGGTGGTGTGGTCAAGGCGATCGTGGGCTTCCTGGGCATGAGCGTCGTGGCCGGAGTCCTCGTGACCGCCACCGTCACCCCGGCTGTGGCGCTCGCCGGAGTCGCCGCGAACCAGTCGATCGGCGTCTTCGACGGCCTGCCCGACTACCTCGAGGTCGACAAGCTCTCCGAGAAGAGCAACATCTACGCGACCGGCTCCGACGGCCCGCAGCTGCTCGCCTCCTTCTACGTCGAGAACCGCGTCGAGGTGCCGCTCGACCGCATCGCCCAGGCCGCCAAGGACGCCGCCGTCTCGGGTGAGGACCCCCGCTTCTACGACCACGGCGGAGTCGACCTCCCCGGCACGCTCCGCGCCGTCGCGCAGACCTACGTGCTCGGCAACGACGTGCAGGGCGGATCCTCGATCACCCAGCAGTACGTGAAGAACGTCCTCGTCGAGAAGGCCGTCCGCAACATCTCGGACGACGCCGAGCGCGCGGCCGCGATCGACGAGGCCACTCGAACCTCCCCCGAGCGCAAGCTCCGCGAGATGAAGCTCGCCATCGGGCTCGAGAAGCAGTACACGAAGGACCAGATCCTCCAGGGCTACCTCAACATCGCGTTCTTCGGAGGCACCACCTACGGCCTCGAGACCGCCGCGAACTACTACTACGCGACCTCGGCCGCGGATCTCTCGATCGCCCAGGCCGCGAGCCTCATCGCGATCGTCAACAACCCGGCCGTCCTGCGGATCGACCAGCCCGACAATCCGGACAACGGCGCCGCGAACGGCTACGCCCGCAACAAGGACCGCCGCGACTACATCATCGGCAAGATGCTCGAGGAGGGGAAGATCTCGCAGGAGGACCACGACGCCGCCGTCGCCACTCCGATCGAGCCCCGCATCACCCAGCCGAGCACCGGCTGCTCGACCGCGGGCAATGCGGGATTCTTCTGCGACTACGTCACCAACGTCCTGAAGAACAACGAGATCTTCGGCGCCGACGAGGACACCCGCTGGACCAACTTCCGCCGCGGCGGCCTCGACGTCTACACGACGCTCGACGTCGGCCTGCAGGACGCGGCCGTCGCCGCCGTCGACGCGCAGGTTCCGCAGACCTGGAACTTCGACGTCGGAGCCGTCTCGGTCAGCGTCGAGGTCGGATCCGGGCGCGTGCTCGCGATGACGCAGAACAAGAAGTACTCGCAGGATCCGGACGTTCTCACGACCGACCCGTCCTACAGCGCCGTGAACTACAGCACCGATCGGGCCAACGGCGGATCCTCCGGGATCCAGCCGGGCTCGACCTACAAGCTCTTCACCCTGGTGGAGTGGCTGAAGGAGGGCCACAGCATCAACGAGTCGGTCGACGGGACGCGCAAGTCCACCTGGGGCACCTTCACGGACTCCTGCGTCTCCGGCGGCACCGACACGAGCAACGAGACGAGCGCGAAGAACGACGAGGGCGGCACCGGCGAGGTCGGCACCCCGGTGTCCTTCACGAAGACCTCCCTCAACACCGGCTTCGTCGGCATGGCCCGTGAGCTCGACCTGTGCGGCATCCGCGACACCGCGGTCGACATGGGCGTGAAGCAGGGCAGCGGCGAGGAGCTCGAGCACAACCCGTCGTCGGTGCTCGGCACGAACTACGTCTCGCCCCTCTCGATGGCCGGCGCCTTCGCCACCATCGCCTCCGGCGGCACGACCTGCGACCCCGTCGCGATCGACCGCATCACCGACTCCGCCGGAGCCGACCAGCCGGTGCCCCCGGCGAACTGCCGCCAGTCGATCGACCGCAACGTCGCCGCCACCGCGGCCGTCGCGCTGCAGGCGACCTTCACCGGCGGCGGGACGGCCGTGGCCTCCCGCACCGGCGACGGCGTTCCGCTGATCGGCAAGACCGGCACCACCGACGACGCGAAGGCCACCTGGATGACCGGAGCGAGCACCCGCGTCGCGACCGCCGTCGGCGTGTTCAACGTGAAGGGCGACGCGAACCTGCGCCTCGGCCGCTACTCCTTCGACTCCGGATCCGCCGCCACCGCGCGCCACCGCATCTGGCCGGTCGTCATGCGCGCCGCCGACGCGACGTACGGCGGGACGGACTTCCCGGAGGCCGACGGCTCGCTGCAGGTCGTCCCGAAGGTGGACATCCCGGATGTCGTCGGGCTCTCCTCCGCCGACGCCGAGGCCAAGCTCGAGGCGGCCGGCTTCGGCGTCGTGCAGGGCGGCACGGAGGCGAGCGACGCCGCGGTCGGGACGGTCACCCGCGCCGCCCCGTCGGGCTCGGCCCCGCGCGGCACCGCGATCACCGTGTTCACCAGCTCCGGCAACCAGAAGACCGTGCCGAACGTGACGGGCCAGGACCTGGAGGCCGCGAAGAACGCCTTCGGCGCCGCCGGCTTCACGAAGATCACGCTCGCCTGCGCCGAGGACCCGAAGGCGCCCGACGCCGGCCAGGTCACCGGGCAGGAGCCGGCCGGCGGCTCCCCCGTCGCTCCGGACGCCACGCTGAAGGTCACGATCACCGCGAAGAAGTGCCCCTGACCGGCGCCTGACGGCTCGCGAGAACGCGTCCGGCCCGCGAGGATCCTCGGATCCCGCGGGCCGGACGCGTTCCTGTCGGACGACGGCGTCGGAGCCGGGCCTACTGCCCGCGGCCCCGGATCGCGCCGACGATCGCGACGGTCGCGAAGTAGACGATGAGGGCCAGCACGCCGAACGAGGCGAGCGCCCCGCTGGCCTCGGCCCAGGGCCGTCGCTCGTCCGTCATGGTGCCGGGCATGACGATGTCGAGGGCGAACATGCCCACCGCCAGGGCGAAGCAGACGAGGCTCAGCACGAGCAGCGCCCGGACCGCCTTGCCCACGGGGTCGTAGTAGCGCGGGTTCGACATCGTGCCTCCGGTTCTCGTGCTCTCGTGTCTATCCCGCCCGGACCGCTGTGGCAAGCCGTGGGGACGCGAAGACCCCCGCCCCTCCCCCTCCGCGGGCGCCGCTCGCGACGACGGGCGGTGCCGTCGTGACGAGCGGTGTCTCGCGGAAGGAGGAGGGACGGGGGTCGGAGCGGGACCGGCTACGCGGCCAGCGGGAGGGCGGCGGCCGAGGTCACCAGCAGCTCGCCGGCGACAGCGTCGACGCGGACCGCGCCTCCGTCGGAGACCTCGCCGCTGACGAACAGGTCGGCGATCCGGTCGTCGATGGAGCGCTGGACGAGCCGGCGCAGGGGCCGGGCGCCGTACTGCGGCTCGTAGCCGTTCTCGGCGAGCCAGTCGACGGCCGCCTCCGTCACCTCGAGCGTCACCTCGCGGGGAGCGAGGCGGGAGCGCGTGGTGTCGAGGACGATGCCGACGATCTCCCGCAGCTGCTCGCGGCCGAGGCGGCGGAACAGGACGATCTCGTCGATCCGGTTCAGGAACTCGGGGCGCATCGCCTCGCGGAGTCGGCCCATGACGCGATCGCGCAGGTCCTTCTCCGAGGCGAAGCCCTCGGCCGACGCGTCGCTCTGAGCGACGAAGCCGAGCGCACCCGACCGCGAGGCCAGGAACTCCGAGCCGAGGTTCGAGGTCATGATGATCACCGTGTTGCGGAAGTCGACCGTCCGCCCCTGGCCGTCGGTCAGACGCCCGTCGTCGAGCACCTGCAGCAGCAGGTTGAACACGTCGGGGTGCGCCTTCTCGATCTCGTCGAAGAGGACCACCGAGTACGGGTTCCGGCGCACGCGCTCGGTCAGCTGACCGGCCTCGTCGTAGCCGACGTACCCGGGAGGGGCGCCGACCAGCCGCGAGACCGTGTGACGCTCGCCGAACTCGCTCATGTCGAAGCGGATGACCGACTGCTCGTCGGCGAAGAGGGAGCCCGCGAGGGTGCGCGCCAGCTCCGTCTTGCCGACACCGGTCGGGCCGAGGAAGAGGAACGAGCCGACCGGGCGCGAGGAGTCGCCGAGGCCTGTGCGGCTGCGGCGGACGGCCCGGGCGACCGCGGTGACCGCGTCGTCCTGGCCGATGACCCGCTGGTGCAGCTCGGTCTCGAGGTGCGCGAGGCGCTCGCGCTCCCCCTCCGTGAGCCGCGACACCGGGATGCCGGTGGCGCGGGCGATGACGGCCGCGATCTCGGTCTCGCCGACGACCGCCTCCGCGGGGGCGCTGCCGGTGGCCGCGTCGAGCTCCGCCTGCACGGCGCTGATCTCGTCGCGGACGCGGGACGCCTCCTCGTAGTGCTCGGCCGAGACGGCCGCGTTCTTGTCGGCCTCCAGGGTCGCCAGACGCTCGAGCAGAGCTCCGGTGTCGACGCCGGCTCCGAGGCGGAGGCGGAGGCGCGCGCCGGCCTGGTCGATCAGGTCGATCGCCTTGTCGGGCAGCACGCGGTCGGTGAGGTACCGGGCCGAGAGCTCGACGGAGGCGCGCAGGGCCTCGTCCGTGAAGCGCACGCGGTGGTGCTCCTCGTAGGCGGGGCGCAGGCCGTGCAGGATGGCGACCGCGTCCTCGATGCCGGGCTCGCCGACGCGGACCGGCTGGAAGCGCCGCTCCAGTGCCGGGTCCTTCTCGATGGTGCGGTACTCCTTGAGCGTGGTGGCGCCGACGAGGTGCAGCTCGCCCCGGGCCAGACGCGGCTTGAGGATGTTGCCCGCGTCCATGCCGCCCTCGCCGCCGCCGCCCGCACCGACCACGGTGTGGACCTCGTCGATGAAGACGATCAGCTCGCCGGAGTGCGCCGCGATCTCGTCCATGGTGCCGGTGAGGCGCTCCTCGAAGTCGCCGCGGTAGCGGGTGCCGGCCAGCATGCCGGGGAGGTCGAGCGAGATCACGCGCTTGCCGCGCAGCTGCTCGGGGACCTCCTCCGCCACGATCGCGCGGGCGAGGCCCTCGACGATCGCGGTCTTGCCGACGCCGGCCTCGCCGACGAGCACCGGGTTGTTCTTGGTGCGGCGGCTGAGGATCTCGACGGTCTGCTCGATCTCGTCGGCGCGCCCGATCACCGGGTCGAGCCGGCCCTCGCGGGCGAGAGCGGTGAGGTCGGTGCCGAACTTGTCGAGCATCGGAGTGTCGGAGGCGGGCTGTCCCGCCTCCTGCTGCTGCGGGGCCTCGGTCTCGCGCATGCCCTGGGTGAGGGCCTCGGCGGTGACGCCGGCGCGGGCGAGGACCTGCCCGGCGGGGGCGTCCTGGCCGAGCACGAGCGCGAAGAAGAGGTGCTCGGGCTCGATGTAGGTCGAACCGCTGGAGCGGGCGACCTGGTAGGCGTGGAACAGCGCGCGCTGCGCGCTGGGGGTGATGGTGGCCGCGTTCTGCGAGGCGTGGGCCTCGTCGGCCTGCGGGAGGCGCGCCTCTGCGGCGGTGGCGATGGCGGCGGGGTCGACGCCGATGCGGCGCACGGTTTGCGAGACGGTCTCGTCGTCGATGAGCACGCGGAGCACGTGCAGGGCGTCGAGCTCGGTCTGGCCGCGCTCGAGGGCGAAGCGTCCTGCGGACTGCAGGATGTCGCGGGTACGGGCGGTGAGGAATCGGCTGAGGTCGATCGACCGCGCCGCGCGGGCGCGCTCACCGTCGAGGTAGCGGGCGAGGAAGTCGTCGAACGAGCTCGCTCCGGCCTCGCTGTAGTTGTCGGGCACCTGTCCTCCTGAGGAAATTGAGTCGGTTACGCTCAAGTTCAACGCAGGGTTGCCGTTCCTATTCCCAGCCCTCCCCCGCGAGATGCCGCTCCAGTCCGCGACGGGCGTACCGACCGGCGTCTCGCGGGGACGGGAAGAGGCACGGACTCCGGGGAGTCCGTGCCTCTCTGCGCCGACGCGCATTTCCTCCGGGGTGGGAGCTCTAGGGGACGAGGTAGCCCGCCGCGCGGAACAGCTCGTACCACTCCGGCCGCGTGAGCGGCAGATCGGAGCCGAGGGCCGCATCGCGCACGCGCTGCTCGTTGGTCGTGCCGAGCACGACCTGCATAGCCGCCGGGTGGCGGGTGATCCAGGCGGTGGCCACGGCGATCGCCGGGACCCCGTACGTCGCTGCGAGCCGGTCGATGACGGCGTTCAGCTCGGGGTAGGCCGGGTTGTCGAGGAAGACGCCGGTGAAGAACCCCGCCTGGAAGGGCGACCAGGCCTGCACGGTGATGTCGTTCAGGCGGCAGTAGTCGAGGATGCCGGCGTCGCGCATGACGGACTGGTCCTCGCCGACCATGTTGGAGGCGACACCCTGCGCGATCAGCGGCGCATGGGTGATCGAGAGCTGCAGCTGGTTCGCCACGATCGGCTGGTTCAGCGACTTCTTCAGCAGCTCGATCTGGTACGGCGTCTGGTTCGAGACGCCGAAGTGCTTCACCTTGCCGGACGCGTGCAGCTCGTCGAACGCGCGGGCCACCTCATCGGGCTCGACGAGCGCGTCGGGCCGGTGCAGGAGCAGCACGTCGACGTAGTCGGTGCGCAACGCCTTCAGCGAGCCCTCGACCGAGGCGATCAGATGCTCGTACGAGAAGTCGAAGTAGGGGCCGTCCGGGACGATGCCCGCCTTGGTCTGCAGGACGACCTGCTCGCGCTCCGACGGGGTGAGCGCCATCGCCTCGGCGAAGCGCTCCTCGCAGCGGTGCAGCTCGCCGCCGTACACGTCGGCGTGGTCGAAGAAGTCGATGCCGGAGTCGCGGGCGGCGCCGACGAGGCCGCGGATCGCCTCGTCGCTCATCTCGGGGATGCGCATGAGGCCGAGGACGACGTTCGGGGAGTCGACACCGGAGGTGCCGAGGGGGACGTGCTTCACAGGGAGTGCTCCTTCGTTGGATACCTCGTCCACGGTAGGCGCCCCGCCTGGGCTCCGTCCAACAGGGGGCGCTGGTGCGATTCATGCGGTGGAGTGGTGAATCGGCGGAGTGGTCGGCTGGGCGGCGGTGCGCTCCGTGCTCGACGGCTTCCCCCGGGTGCTGATGCGCCTGGCCCTCTGAGGCGCGCACGACGGCCGCTCCGGCCCAGTTCCGCCGAGACACCGCCGAACCGCCCGAGGCGCCGCCGGGAGGACGGCGCCTCGGCGACAGGGCGGTGCCTCGGCGACAGGGCGGTGCCTCGGCGGGCGCGGCGACCGGGCGCCCGCCCGCCGCCCGGAGACGAGGAACGGCCCCTCACCCGCGAGGGGAGGGGCCGTTCGCCGTGGAGGCCGGGACGTGGTGTCGACGCCTAGAAGTCCCAGTCCTCGTCCTCGGTGTTCACGGCCTTGCCGATCACGTAGGAGGAGCCGGAGCCCGAGAAGAAGTCGTGGTTCTCGTCCGCGTTGGGCGAGAGGGCCGACAGGATCGCGGGGTTCACATCGGTGACCTGCTTGGGGAACATCGGCTCGTAGCCGAGGTTCATCAGCGCCTTGTTGGCGTTGTAGTGCAGGAACTTCTTGACGTCCTCGGTCAGGCCGAGCTGGTCGTAGAGGTCCTGCGTGTACTGCGCCTCGTTGTCGTAGAGCTCGTAGAGCAGCGAGAACGTGTAGTCCTTGATCTCGTCGCGCTTGGCCTGGTCGACCCGCTCGAGCCCCTTCTGGAACTTGTAGCCGATGTAGTAGCCGTGCACGGCCTCGTCGCGGATGATCAGGCGCACGAGGTCGGCCGTGTTGGTGAGCTTGGCGCGCGAGGACCAGTACATCGGCAGGTAGAAGCCCGAGTAGAAGAGGAAGGACTCCAGCAGCGTGGAGGCGACCTTCCGCTTCAGCGGGTCGTCGCCGCGGTAGTAGTCCATCACGATGGACGCCTTCTTCTGCAGGTTCGGGTTCTCCATCGACCAGCGGAAGGCCTCGTCGATGTCCTGAGTGTTCGACAGGGTCGAGAACACCGAGGAGTACGACTTGGCGTGGACCGACTCCATGAACGCGATGTTCGTGTAGACGGCCTCCTCGTGAGGCGTGATCGCGTCCGGGATGAGCGAGACGGCGCCGACGGTGCCCTGCACGGTGTCGAGCAGGGTGAGCCCGGTGAACACGCGCATGGTGAGCTGCTGCTCCTGGTGCGTGAGCGTGTTCCACGACTGGATGTCGTTCGACAGCGGCACCTTCTCGGGCAGCCAGAAGTTGCTCGTGAGGCGGTTCCACACCTCGACGTCCTTGTCGTCCTGGATCCGGTTCCAGTTGATCGCCTGGACGGAGTCGACGAGCTTGAGCTTCTCGGGGGGAGTCATGATTCCTTCTCGCTGCTGCGGATGGGTCGTGCGGAGGGGGGTGGGGCTGCGTGCTCTAGAGCATGCACGAGACGCACTGGTCGAGCTCGGTGCCCTCGAGCGCCAGCTGACGGATGCGGATGTAGTAGATCGTCTTGATGCCCTTGCGCCAGGCGTAGATCTGGGCGCGGTTGACGTCGCGGGTGGTCGCCGTGTCCTTGAAGAAGAGCGTGAGCGAGAGGCCCTGGTCGACGTGCTGCGTGGCCGCGGCGTAGGTGTCGATGATCTTCTCGTAGCCGATCTCGTACGCGTCCTGGTAGTACTCCAGGTTGTCGTTCGTCATGAACGGCGCCGGGTAGTAGACGCGGCCGAGCTTGCCCTCCTTGCGGATCTCGATCTTCGACGCGATCGGGTGGATCGAGGACGTCGAATTGTTGATGTAGGAGATCGAGCCGGTCGGCGGGACGGCCTGCAGGTTCTGGTTGTAGATGCCGTGCTCCATGACCGAGGCCTTGAGCGCACGCCAGTCGTCCTGGGTGGGGACCGCGATGCCCGAGTCGGCGAAGAGGCGGGAGACGCGCTCGGTGGCCGGCGCCCACTCCTTCTCCGTGTAGGTGTCGAAGAACTCGCCCGAGGCGTACTTCGAGTCGGCGAAGCCCTCGAAGGTGGTGCCGCGCTCGATGGAGAGGTTGTTGGAGGCGCGCAGGGCGTGGAACAGCACCGAGTAGAAGTAGATGTTGGTGAAGTCGATGCCCTCCTCGGATCCGTAGTGGATCCGCTCGCGGGCGAGGTAGCCGTGCAGGTTCATCTGGCCGAGGCCGATGGCGTGCGACTTGTCGTTGCCGTCCTCGATCGAGCGGACCGAGGTGATGTGCGACTGGTCGGACACCGAGGTGAGGCCGCGGATCGCGGTCTCGATGGTGCGGCCGAAGTCGGGCGAGTCCATCGTCAGCGCGATGTTCAGCGAGCCGAGGTTGCAGGAGATGTCCTTGCCGATCTGCGCGTAGGAGAGGTCCTCGTTGTAGGTCGTCGGAGTGTTGACCTGGAGGATCTCGGAGCAGAGGTTGGACATGTTGATGCGGCCCTTGATCGGGTTCGCCTGGTTCACCGTGTCCTCGAACACGATGTAGGGGTAGCCCGACTCGAACTGGATCTCGGCGATGGTCTGGAAGAACTCGCGCGCCGAGATCTTGGTCTTCTTGATGCGCGGGTCGTCGACCATCTCGCGGTACTTCTCCGAGAGGGAGATGTCGCCGAAGGGGATGCCGTAGACGCGCTCGACGTCGTAGGGCGAGAAGAGGTACATGTCCTCGTTGTTCTTCGCGAGCTCGAACGTGATGTCGGGCACGACGACGCCGAGGGAGAGCGTCTTGATGCGGATCTTCTCGTCGGCGTTCTCGCGCTTGGTGTCGAGGAAGCGGAGGATGTCGGGGTGGTGCGCCGAGAGGTACACCGCTCCCGCGCCCTGGCGCGCGCCGAGCTGGTTGGCGTAGCTGAAGCTGTCCTCGAGGAGCTTCATCACGGGGATGATGCCCGAGGACTGGTTCTCGATCTGCTTGATCGGGGCGCCGGCCTCGCGGATGTTCGAGAGCGAGAGGGCGACGCCGCCGCCGCGCTTGGAGAGCTGGAGCGCGGAGTTGATGCCGCGGGCGATCGACTCCATGTTGTCCTCGATGCGCAGCAGGAAGCAGGAGACGAGCTCGCCGCGCTGTGCCTTGCCGGTGTTGAGGAAGGTCGGGGTCGCGGGCTGGAAGCGGCCGGCGACGATCTCCTCGACGAGGGCGGTCGCGAGCGTCTCGTCGCCCTGGGCGAGGCCGAGGGCGGTCATCACGACGCGGTCCTCGAAGCGCTCGAGGTAGCGCTTCCCGTCGAACGTCTTGAGCGTGTACGAGGTGTAGTACTTGAACGCGCCGAGGAAGGTCGCGAAGCGGAACTTCTTCGAGTACGCCAGGTCGTTGAGCTGCTGGATGAACTCGAACGAGTACTGGTCGAGCACGGCCTGCTCGTAGTACTCCTTCTCGACCAGGTAGTCGAGGCGCTCCTTGAGCGTGTGGAAGAACACCGTGTTCTGGTTGACGTGCTGCAGGAAGAACTCGCGAGCGGCCTCGCGGTCCTTGTCGAACTGGATCTCTCCGTTCGGGCCGTAGAGGTTCAGCATCGCGTTGAGCGAGTGGTAGTCCATCTGTGCGGCGTCGCGGGGAGCGTCGATCACTGCTGCGTCCAAAACGTGTCCAATCCTTCGTCGACGGCGCGGACGTCGTCGGGTGTTCCGAATACTTCGAATCGATAGAGGTGCGGCACCTCGCACTTGCGGGCGATGATGTCGCCGGCGAGGCAGTACGCCTCGCCGAAGTTCGTGTTGCCGGCGCCGATGACGCCGCGGATCAGGGAGCGGTTGCACGGATCGTTGAGGAACCGGATGACCTGCTTGGGGACCGCTCCTCCGCCGTTGCCGCCGCCGTAGGTGGGGAGGACGAGCACGTACGGCTCGTGGACGTGGAGCGTGTCGAGGGCGGCTCCGTCGCGGCGGGCGTGGAGCGGGATGCGCTGCGCCGGCCGTCCGAGCTTCTCGATGAACCGGTGCGTGTTCCCCGAGCTGCTGGAGAAGTACACGAGCCCGCTCATCCTTCGGCCCCTCTCCCCGTCAGCTGCTGTTCTCGGTCCCGCCTCCGAGGCGGCTGCGCGGTGAGCCGCAAGGCGGAGGAGGAGGCCGCAGCGGCGCTACGGCGCCCGCCGACGACGTCGCGGATCGCCGTCCGTGCGCCTCAGAGGGTCGCGATCTTGTCGGGGCGGAAGCCGGACCAGTGGTCGTCGTCCGTGATGACGACCGGCGCCTGGAGGTAGCCGAGGGCCTTGACGGCCTCGAGGGCCTTCTCGTCCACGGAGAGGTCGAACACCTCGTAGTCGATGCCCTTGCTGTCGAGGGCGCGGTACGTCGCGGTGCACTGGACGCAAGAGGGCTTGGTGTAGACCGTCACAGCCATGGGTGTCGCCTTTCGGAGGGGGTGTCCCGGTGCCGCTCCCCGACCGGCGGCTCGCGATGCGGGCGGGGTCGGAGGGTGGTCCGGGTGAGTTCTGGGTGCCGGTGGGGCTCTCGCTCCGACCTGCTCAGCAATACTACATATAGGGGGCGGGCCGGTGTCAGCCCACTAGACGTAGTAGTTACAGCCGTGTAGTTATCCACCGGCTCCTCCCCCGTTCATCCACAGGCCGGAGCCCGTGGAACCGCGGAAGGACGCGGATCCGGACGAACCATCCACAGGTGTGGACAGAAGGATCCCGTTCACTGTGTACAACGCGCCACGGCGTGTCGGCATGCCCGACCGGTGGGGTCCGCGCGGCGGCTCGACCACAAGATGTGGTGGTCGGATCGCATCTCGGGGCATGCCCGGACGGTACGCCCGACCACCGACACCGCGAACGGTCAGAGGAGCTGCGCGGCCCACTCCCGGGCGACGGCGCGCAGGTGCGGGAACGGGTCCGCGAGGGCCGCGGACGAGGAGCCCGCCGCCTCCGTCAGCGACACCGCAGCGGTGAAGCCGGGAGTCGGCGCCGCGATCGCCCCGGCGACGAGGAGTGTCCGCGCCCCGGCCGCCTCGGCGAGCGCGAGGACGTGCACCGGGACCTTGCCGGCGGCGGACTGCGCGTCGAAGCGCCCCTCCCCCGTGATGACGACGTCCGCGCCCGCGAGGAGCGCCGGGAGCCCGATCGCCCGTCCGACGGCGTCGGCGCCGGAGGTCGGGCGCGCGCCCCAGGCGAGCAGCCCGAAGCCCGTCCCGCCCGCCGCCCCGGAGCCCGGCGCATCGGGATCCGCGTCCAGGTGCGCAGCGAGACGGCGGAGGCCGCTCTCGAGGAGGAGGACGTCCTCGGGGCGGGCCCCCTTCTGCGGTCCGAAGACGCGGGCCGCCCCGGAGTCGCCGAGCAGCGGGGTCGCGACGTCGCTGAGCACGACCGCGCCTCCGGGCGGCAGAGGACGCAGCGCGCGGACGTCGGCGGCGGCGAGCGCGGGCAGCACACCGCCTCCCTCGCCGAGGTCGCGGCCGGAGGCGGTGGAGAAGCGTGCGCCGAGCTCGCGGAGCGCTCCGACTCCGCCGTCGGTCGAGGCGCTGCCGCCGATCGCCAGCAGCAGGGCGTGCGCCCCCGCGTCGAGGGCGGCGGCGATCGCGCGGCCGAAGCCGCGCGTGTGCGCGGTGAGCGGTCGGAGCGGGTCGAGCAGCGTGATGCCGCTCGTGGAGGCGAGCTCGACGACGGCTGTCCCGTCGGGGAGCAGCAGCCACCAGGCGCGGACCGGCCGGGAGTCCGGGCCGGGCACGACGACCGGCAGCCGCTGCGACCCCGGGACCGCGAGCGCGAAGGCCTCGACCGTGCCCTCTCCCCCGTCGGCCATCGGCGCGAGGACGATCTCGTCCCCCGCGCGCGCAGCGCTCCAGCCCTCGGCGATCGCCCGCGCGACCTCGACCGCGCTCGCCGACCCCTTGAAGGAGTCGGGCGCGACGACGACCCTCAGCCTGCCCACGCGCTCAGTGTGGCACCGCGCCGCCGCTCAGAGCGGGGTCGCGAGCCGGTAGCCGCGCTTGATCACCGTCGCCACGAGCCGCGGTTCGGGGAGGGCCTGACGGAGGCGGCTGACGGCGACGTCGACCGCGTGGTCGTCGAGCGCCTCCGGCGCGGAGGCCGCGAGGACGTGACGCGCGACGGTCGCGCCCTCGGCGGCGACGAGAGTCCGGAACAGCGCGAGCGCGACCGGGGTCAGCGCCACCCGGGTCCCGGCCAGGACCGCGTGCCGGCCTCGGAGCTCGAGAGTGCCGAAGGCCGTCTCGATGCGGGGCGACGCCTGCTCGAGGTGCTCGCAGGTCAGGCGGATGAGCGCGCCCATCCGGAACCGGTCCGGCACGACCGGGAGGATCCCTGCCTCGAACAGGGGTGCTGCGGTCACCGGGCCGACGGCGGCGGCGACCACCGTCTCGCGGAAGGCCGCCTGGAGGTCGTCGAGGCGGCCCGCGGCCTCCGCGACCGTGAAGAGCGCCTCCACCGCCGGCGCGCTGGTGAAGGTGACGGCGTCGATGCCCCCTCCGCAGACCGCGTCGATCAGCCGCAGCACCCGGGCGGAGTCCTCGTGCACGCTCCAGCGGTAGGGCGCGGCCGTGAGCACCCGGGCGCCGGCGTCGCGGAGACGCTGCAGCTGAGCCGGGTCGGTGAATCCGTGCAGCTGCACCGCGATCGTGCGGCCGGCGACGCCCTCGCGCAGGGCCAGGTCGACGAGGGAGGTGGTCGTCTCGCGCTCGCTCATCCCGTGGTCGTCGAGACCCGCCGCACGGATCGCTCCGCGCGCCTTGGGTCCGCGGACGAGGATCCGCGCGGAGGACAGCGCGTCGGCCAGCTCGATCCCCGCGGCGTCCGCGGCCTCGAGCCAGCGCCGCAGGCCGTAGGAGGTGGTGGCGAGGAGCACGTCGGGACGGGCGGCGACGATGGCGCGGGTCTCCTCCTCGAGCGCGCCCTCGGTGTCGACGCCGCGCATTCGGATGGTGGGGGCGTGCGTGACGGCGGCACCGCGGCGCTCGAACGCGGCGATCAGGTCCTCGGAGCGGCGGTCGGAGGTGACCCCGATGCGGAAGCCGTCCAGCTGGTCGGGTCGGAACCCCACGGCGGCGTCGGGATCGGTGCCGGTCATGCTCGGCCCCCTCGGGGTCTCACGCGGTCAGTGCATCGACCGCTCGGGCGATGCTCTCGGGGTCCCCCGCATCATGGCACGCGGCCTGCCGGACCACCTCGCCGATGACGATCACGGCGGGCGAGCGCGGTGCCAGCTCGGCGAGCAGGCCGAGCACTGCGCCGACCGACGAGACCGTCGTGCGCTGGTCGCGCGACCAGCCCCGCTCGACGATCGCGAGGGGCGTGTCGGCGCGCATCCCGGCGCGCTGCAGCCCGGCGACGAGGTGCGGGAGGGTGTTCACGCCCATCAGCACCACGATCGTCCCGCCCAGCCCGGCCAGATGGCCGAGCTCCTGCTCGCTGAACGGCGCATGGCCCGAGACCACGGTGAAGGCCCTGCTGACCTCGCGGTGGGTGACCGGGATCCCGGCGGCGGCGGGCACCGAGATCGCGCTGGTCACTCCGGGGACGACCGTGGAGCCGACGCCGGCGAGCCGGCACGCGCGCACCTCCTCCGACCCGCGGCCGAACACGAACGGATCGCCGCCCTTCAGGCGCACGACGTCCAGACCCGCGAGGGCCCGTTCGATCATCAGCCGCTCGATCTCGTGCTGCGGCACCGCATGATGACCCGGCGTCTTGCCGACGTCGATCAGCTCGGCGCCGGGCGCCCACTCGGCCAGGCCCTCGTGCGGACCGAGCCGGTCGTAGAGCACCACGTCCGCGTCGCGGAGGGCGCGGCGGGCGGCGAGGGTCATCAGATCCGGATCGCCGGGGCCGCCGCCGACGATGCTGACGTGCCCGACCGGCCGGGTCGGCGCGGGGGCCTCGTCGACGATCCAGGGGCAGAGCTCGGCCGCCGCTGCTCGGAGCGGCGCCGGCCCCTCCACCCACACGATCAGGGCCGGGGGCGCCGGGGTGAGCGCGTCCTCCGCCTCGTGCCGCTCGACGAGTGCGCCGGCGGCTCGGTAGCGGGCGAGCACGCGGCGGGTCCCGGAGGCGGTGCCGATCACGAGCACGCGGCGTCCGGCGAGGTCGAGGGAGAGCTGCATCACGAGTCCGATCCGATCCCGGCCGGACCGACGGGGATCCTCGGCCCCGCGACCAGCACGGGTCCGTCCGGTCTCTCGTCCCGGCCGGCGGGCCGGACCTGCCCGCGCTCGCGCACGGTCGCGACGCGCGGATCCGCGGTGTCCGGGGCGTTCACGAAGGAGCGGAAGCGGCGGAGCCGGTCGGGATCGGCGAGGGTCGCCGCCCACTCGTCGACGTAGGTGTCGACGTGCGTGGCCATGGCGGCCTCCAGCTCGGCGGCGATGCCGAGCGAGTCCTCGCAGACCACCTCGCGCACGTGCTCGAGTCCGCCGGGGAGCTCCTCCTGCCAGCGTGCGGTCCGCTGGAGCCGCTCGGCCGTCCGCACGTAGTACATGACGTAGCGGTCGATGTAGCGCACCAGGGTCTCGTCGTCGAGGTCCTGCGCGAGCAGCTGGGCGTGCGCCGGCTGGTAGCCGCCGTTGCCGCCGACGTAGAGGTTCCAGCCGAGGTCGCTCGCGATGACGCCGATGTCCTTCCCCCGCGCCTCGGCGCACTCGCGGGCGCAGCCGCTGACCCCGAGCTTGAACTTGTGCGGCGAGCGGAGACCCCGGTACCGCTCCTCGAGGAAGACCGCCATCCCGACCGCGTCCTGGACTCCGAAGCGGCACCAGGTCGATCCGACGCACGACTTGACCGTGCGCAGCGACTTGCCGTACGCCTGACCCGACTCGAAGCCGGCGTCGACGAGGAGGCGCCAGATCTCGGGCAGCTGCTCGAGGCGGGCGCCGAACATGTCGATCCGCTGCCCGCCCGTGATCTTCGTGTAGAGGCCGTACTGCTCGGCGACCTCGGCGATCACCTTGAGCTTCGCCGGCGTGATCTCGCCCCCGGGGATCCGCGGGACGACGGAGTAGGTGCCGTCCTTCTGCATGTTGGCCAGGGCGCGGTCGTTGGTGTCCTGCAGCGGCGCCTGGCCGCCGTCGAGGATGTAGGCGTTCGTCTGGGTGGCGAGGACGGAGGCGATCACCGGCTTGCAGACGTCGCAGCCCAGCCCGGAGCCGAAGCGCTCCATCACCTGCTCGGCCGAGTGCAGCCCGAGGATGCGGACCGACTCGAACAGCTCGCTGCGGCTGAGCGCCACGTGCTCGCAGAGGGCGCGGGAGACCTCGACGCCCGCACGGATCAGCTCCGTGTCGAGCAGCTTCTTCACCAGGGGCACGCACGATCCGCACTGGGTGCCCGCGCGGGTGCAGGCCTTGAGCGGCCCCAGATCGGTGCACCCCTCGCCGATCGCGTGGCGGACCTCGCCGACCGAGACGTTGTTGCACGAGCAGACCTGGGCGTCGTCCGGAAGGTCGCCCGAGGGCGCCTCCGCCCCCGCCGCCGCGAGGTAGGCGCCGGGCTCGGCCGGCAGCTCGCGCCCCAGCAGCGGGCGGAGGGAGGAGTAGGGGCCCGCGTCGCCGACGAACATCCCGCCGAGCAGCGTGCGCGCATCGTCCGAGACGACGACCTTCTGGTAGAGACCGCGGGCCGGATCGGCGTAGACGACCTCGAGCGCTCCCTCCGTGGTGCCGAGGGCGTCGCCGAAGCTGGCGACCTCCACGCCCGAGAGCTTGAGCTTGGTGGCGTCGTCGACCCCCGGGAAGGTCGCGTCGCCGCCGAGGATCCGGTCGGCGACCACCTCCGCCATCGCGTTGGCGGGTGCGACGAGCCCGACCGTGCGGCCGGCGATCGCGGCGACCTCGCCGATGGCCCAGACTCCCGCCCTGCTGGTGCGGCAGGCCTCGTCGACGACCACGCCTCCGCGCGGTGCGACCTCGATCCCGACCGCTCGGGCGAGCTCGTCGCGCGCCGTGATCCCGATGGAGAAGACCACGAGATCGGCGCTGATGCTGCTGCCGTCGGTCAGCGCGACGCCGAGCACCGTCCCGGTCGGCGAGGTGAGGATCGCGGTGGGCCGGTTGCCGAGGTGCAGCGCGATCCCCTGCGCCGAGATGATGCGGCCGAGGGCCTGCCCGGCGCCCTCGTCGAGCTGCGCGCTCATCAGCCAGCGGCCGGAGTGGACGAGGGCGGTGCGCGCACCGAGCCGGTGCGCGCCTCCCGCCGCCTCGAGGCCGAGCAGACCGCCGCCGACCACGACCACGATCGCGGGGCGTCCGCGCCGGGCGCGGAACGCGGCGAGCTCGGCGACGAGCCCGTCCACGTCCTCGAGCGTGCGGTAGACGCGGCCGTGCTCGGCGCCCTCGATCGGCGGGACCGTGGCGGACGAGCCCGTCGCCAGGACGATCTCGTCGCCATCGAGGGAGCGGCCGTCCGCGAGCTCGACGCGCAGGCGGTCGGGATCGATCGCGACGACACGGGAGGAGGTGATCAGCCGCGCCGACTCCCACAGAGCGCCGTCGCCCAGAGTCAGGTCGTGCTCGCCGTCGAGGCGCTTCGAGAGTGCGACGCGGTCGTAGGGACGGTGCACCTCCTCGCCGAGGACGGTGATCTCCAGCGCCTGGTCGCCGGCCCGGGCGACGAGCGCGTCGACCAGGCGGTGCGCGGCGGGTCCCGCTCCGACGACGAGCACGCGTCGGGGCCGGGCGGCGGGGTTCGGTCCAGGAGTCATGACGTCCACCGTAGGGACGGCCCGTTTCCCCGCCGTTGCCCCGGTGTAACAGCGTGTGACGCGCGCCTCTCGGCGAGCGCCGCAGGCCGTGAGGGCTTCGTTACGCCCGTGACACCGGAGGCGTGCTCGCACGAAACGCGCGATCCCTACCGTTGCCTCATCGCGTCCGACCGGATGCGGTGGCCCACCCGCAGGAAGAAGGCGCAGCGATGACCCTCCTCGATCGGCTCGCCCCCGCGACCGCCACCACCTGGGTGCCGGTCTGCGCCGTCGGCGACCTCGAGCCGCTCTGGGGCGAGGCCGCCCTGGTCGGCGGTGTGCAGCTCGCCCTGTTCCTCCTGCCCGACGGGCGGGTGCGGGCCGTCTCGAACCTCGACCCCGCGACCGGCGCGGCCGTGCTCTCGCGCGGCATCGTCGGCTCGCGTCTGGTCGACGGGGTGCAGCGGCCCACGATCGCCTCGCCCCTGCACAAGGACGTCTTCGACCTCGAGACCGGCGCCTGCTTCACACGAGCGGAGCTGCACCTCGCCACCTGGCAGGTGCGCGAGAGCGACGGCACGATCGAGGTCGCCCAGCGGACCGCTCTGGTAGCCGCGTCCCACGGGACCTCCGACGACGACGGGAGGCGTGCCGTCGCCGCGCTGGTCGAGGCGGTCCGCCGGGCCAACCCGGCGCTGGACGTGCTCGACTCCTTCGTCGACGTGCAGCAGCCCGACGTCCCCGCGACCCTGGGCTCTCTCGAGCCGGGCCGGCCGGCGGTGGTCGTGCCGCTGCTGCTCTCGGCCGGCTACCACGTGCACGTCGACCTGGCCGAGGCCGCGGCGGAGGCGGAGCGGCCGGTGCGGGTCTCGGGCGCGCTCGGACCCGATCCCCGCCTGGCGCGCGTGCTCGCCCGCCGGCTCCACGAGGCAGGGCTCGACGACGGCGACCGCGTCGTGCTCGCCGCTGCCGGCTCGAGCGACGCCGGTGCCGTCGCGGACTGCTGGACCACCGGCCGCCTCCTCGCCGCCGAGCTCGGCCGCGAGGTGAGCACCTCGTTCATCTCGGCCGCCGAGCCGCGGATCGCGGAGGCGGTCGCCGCCGAGCGCGCCGCCCACCCCGGCGCGCGCGTCGTGGTCGCCACCTACCTGCTCGCGCCCGGCTACTTCGCCGGCCTGGCCGCCTCCGCGGGGGCCGACCTCGCCTCCGCTCCCCTCCTCACCGCCGTCGATCCGCCCGCCCGCGAGCTGGTCGACATCGTCTCGGAGCTGTTCGGGCGCAACGCCTGACGCCTCCTCCCCGCACCACCACCGCTCCACCTCCCCGTCCCGAGCGCGCCCTCGCGCGCGCCGCCCACCCTCCGGAGGACCACGATGACTGCTGCACCCCCGACCACCGCCCCCACGACCGCCGCCACATCCACCGGCATCACCCGACGGCCGGGCCGCTGGATCGACGGCTGGAACCCCGAGGACCCCGCCCAGTGGGAGGCGGAGGGACGCTCCGTCGCCGCCCGCAACCTGAGGTGGTCGATCTTCGCCGAGTTCCTCGGCTTCGTCGTCTGGCAGCTCTGGTCGGTCGTGGTCGTCTCGCTGCCGGCGGCCGGATTCGCCTTCGACACCGGGCAGATCTTCTGGCTCATCTCGATGCCGAGCCTCGTCGGCGCCACCCTCCGGATCCCGTACACGTTCATGGTCCCCCGCTTCGGCGGCCGCAACTGGACGATCGTGTCGGCGGGCCTCCTGCTGATCCCGAGCGTCGGACTCGGCATCGCGGTCTCGAATCCGGAGACCCCGTTCGGCGTCATGCTCCTGGTGGCCGCGCTCGCCGGCTTCGGCGGCGGCAACTTCGCCAGCTCGATGGCGAACATCACCTTCTTCTACCCGCACGCGCAGAAGGGCTGGGCTCTGGGGCTCAACGCCGCGGGCGGCAACCTGGGCGCCTCCGTCGCGCAGCTCGTCGTGCCGATCGCGATCACCGTCGGCGCCGCGGCCACGCTGAACCTGCCGATCGCCGGCTTCCTCTGGGTCCCCCTGATCGTCGTGGCGATGATCGGCGCCGCCAAGCGCATGGACAACCTCTCGACCGCGAAGTCCGACGTCGCCGCCTCCCTCGCCGCGCTCCGCGAGCCGCACCTCTGGCTGCTGGCCGTGCTCTACATCGGCACCTTCGGGTCCTTCATCGGATTCGCCGGCGTGTTCCCGAAGCTCATCGCCGACACCTTCCCCGAGTTCTCCGGCTTCGCCGTCGGCTCGGCGACGGTCGGCCTCGCGTTCCTCGGCTCCCTGGTGGGCTCGCTGTCCCGCCCCTCCGGCGGCCGTCTGGCCGACCGCTTCGGCGGAGCGCCTGTCACGGTCCTCGCCTTCGTCGCCATGGGCGCCGGGATCCTCGGCGTGATCGCGACACTGCCGCTCGGCAGCTTCTGGCTCTTCCTCGCCTGCTTCCTCGTGCTCTTCTCGGCGGCCGGTATCGGCAACGGCGCGACCTACCGCATGATCCCCACGGTGTTCGCCCTCCGCGCCCGCCAGCGCGGCGACGACGGCATCGGCGCCCAGCGCACGTCCGCCGCGGCGCTCGGCCTGATCTCGGCGATCGGCGCCTACGGCGGCTTCGTGATCCCCCAGCTGCTCGGCTTCTCCAAGACCGAGTTCGGCGACTACACCACGGCGCTGGGCTGGTTCGTCGGCGCCTACGCGGTGATGCTCGCGATCACGGCCGGCGTCTACCTCCGCCTCGCCGCGAAGACGGGGACCCGGATCTGACGATGAGCGCCCCCGCCCCGACCGACTCCCACTGCCCGTACTGCGCCCTGCAGTGCGCGATGACGCTGACACCCGCGGCGGGCCCCGTACCCGTGGCGGTCGAGGGGAGGGAGTTCCCGACGAACCGGGGCGGGCTCTGCGCCAAGGGCTGGACCTCCGCCGAGCTGCTGGCGAGCGGACAGCGCCTGGTCTCCCCGCTGCTGCGCGGCGCCGACGGCGTCCTCGCGGAGGCGTCGTGGGAGGAGGCGCTCGACGCGGTCGCCGGGGCGGTGCGCGGCGTCCGGGAGCGGCACGGCGCCGACGCGGTGGCCGTCTTCGGCGGCGGGGGCCTCACCAACGAGAAGGCCTACCAGCTCGGGAAGTTCGCTCGGATCGCTCTCGGCACCTCCCGGATCGACTACAACGGCCGCTTCTGCATGTCCTCGGCCGCGGCGGCCGGCAACCGCGCCTTCGGCGTCGATCGCGGACTGCCGTTCCCGGTGTCCGACCTCGACGACGCCGACACGATTCTGCTCCTGGGCTCGAACGTCGCCGCGACGATGCCGCCGCTTCTCGCCCACTTCGCCGGTGCCCGCTCGCGGGGCGGCCTGGTGGTCGTCGACCCGCGCCGCTCGGCCACCGCGCGGCTGACGGAGGACGGCGCCGGCACGCATCTGCAGCCCGCCCCGGGGACGGATCTGCCGCTCCTGCTCGGGCTGACCCACCTGGTCTTCGCCGAGGGCCTCGCCGACACCGCCTACCTCGCCGCGCGCACGACCGGCGCCGAGGCGGTGCGCCGCAGCGTCTCGGCGTGGTGGCCGGAGCGCACGTCCGCGGTCACGGGCGTGCCGACCACGCTCCTCCGCTCCCTCGCGCGCCGGCTCGCCGCGGGGCGGTCGTTCGTGCTGACCGGCCGCGGGGTCGAGCAGCACGTCGACGGCACCGACACCGCGACCGCCGCGATCAACCTCGCTCTCGTGCTCGGCCTGGTGGGCCGCAAGGGGTCGGGGTACGGCACGCTCACCGGTCAGGGCAACGGCCAGGGCGGACGCGAGCACGGCCAGAAGGCCGATCAGCTCCCGGGGTACCGCTCCATCCGCGATCCGGAGGCGCGGCGCCACGTCGCCGCCGTCTGGGACGTGACGCCCGAATCGATCCCCGGCCCGGGCCTGCCCGCCACCGCCCTGCTCGCCGAGCTCGGACGCTCCGTGCACTGCCTGCTGGTGCACGGCTCCAACGTGGTCGTCTCGGCTCCGGACGCCGACGCCGTCCGCGCCGGGCTCGAGGCCCTGGACACGCTGGTCGTCTGCGACTTCTTCCTCTCCGAGACCGCCGCGCTGGCCGATGTGGTGCTCCCGGTGCCGCAGTGGGCGGAGGAGGAGGGCACGATGACCTCGCTCGAGGGCCGGGTGCTCCGCCGCCGCCGGGCGATCGACCCGCCGGCAGGAGTGCGCAGCGAGCTCTGGATCATGAGCGAACTGGCGCGCCGTCTCGACGCCCCCTCGAGCTGGTCGACCGTCCCCGCGGAGGTGTTCGACGAGCTGGCCCGCGCGTCCGCGGGAGGCGTGGCCGACTACTCCGGCCTCTCGCACGCCCTGCTCGACACCGGGATCGCCGCCCACTGGCCCTACCCCGCGGGCGGCACGGGGACGCCGCGCCTCTTCGCTGAGCGCTTCGGGCACCCCGACGGCCGGGCGCGCCTGGTCGCCGTCATCCCCGCCGTCCCCGTCGTCGTGGACCGCGGCGAGGAGCTGACCCTGGTGACCGGCCGCTACCTCCAGCAGTACCAGTCGGGCACCCAGACCCGGCGGGTCGCGGAGCTCGATGCGGCCCGCCCGGAGGCTCGACTCGAGATCCACCCGGCGACCGCCTCCCGGCTCGGCGTCAGCGACGGAGCACCTGTGGCGATCGGGAACGCGCGCGGCGTGGTCCGCGCCCGCGCGAGCGTCACCGCGGACATCCGCCATGACACGGTGTTCCTGCCCTTCCACTACGCGGGTGAGCAGTGCGCGAACCTCCTCACCGAGGCCGTCGTGGACCCGGTGTCGTCGATGCCCGAGTTCAAGCGCACGCGGGTCTGGGTCCGCGCGGAAGGGACGGCACATGCCTGAGACACCTCCCGAGCGGATCGTCCTGATCGGCTACGGACCCGTCGGCTCGCGCTTCGTCGAGGAGCTGCTGCCGGCCGTGCGGGCCGGTCTGGTCGCGCTGACGGTCGTCGGCGCCGAGGGCGACGACCCCTACAACCGTGTCCTGCTCGCGGAGTACGCCGTCGGCCGGGCGACCCGCGAGCGCCTCGACCTCGGCGACCGGACGGCGGCGGACGCGGCGGGCGTCGTCCTGCGCCTGGGAGCGGCCGTCGTGGGGATCGACCGCGCGCGGAACGTCGTGCGGCTGCACGACGGCGAGCGGCTGCCCTACGACCGCCTCGTCCTGGCCACCGGCGCCCGGGCGAACGTGCCGACCCTCGCCGGGATGGAGCGGTCCCGACGCGAGCGGACGGTGCGCGCCGCCGATCCGGAGTCGCTCGACGCGGGCTCCCGGCCCCTCCCGGAGCGGGTGGTGGCGCTGCGCGACCTGGCCGACGCCCGGGTGGTCCGCGAGTCCGTGCGCTCCGGCGCGCGCCTCGTCGTGCTCGGGGCGGGAGTGCTCGGGATCGAGTTCGCCCTCGCGGCCGCCGAGCAGGGCGCGCAGGTGGTGGTGGTCTTCCACGGCGACATCCCGATGGCCCGCAATCTCGACACGGGCGGGGGCCGGATGCTGGCCGCGGCCGCCCGCGCGGCCGGCGTCGAGATGGTGGCGCACGCCCGGTCCGAGAGCGTCCTGCTCGCGCACGACGACCGCGGCCGTGCGCACTTCCAGGCGCTCGTCTGCGCTGACGGCAAGCAGATCGAGGGGGATCTGCTGGTGCTCTCGTGCGGTGTCGGTGCGCGGGTCGAGCTGGCCGCGGGCGCGGAGCTCGCCGTCTCGACCGGGATCCTGGTCGATGAGCAGCTGCGCAGCTGGAGCGACCCGGACGTCTTCGCGATCGGCGACTGCGCGCACGTCGCCCCCCGCGGCTCGGCCCTGCCCGACGGCCGCGTGCCCGGCGGACCGAGCGGACTGATCGGTCCGGGATGGGAGCAGGCGGACCGGCTCGCAGCGCGGATCCGGGCGGAGGCGGAGGGCCGCTGCGGCGAGGAGCGCGTCCCCGACGCCCGACCGGCGGTCGTGATGCTGAAGGCCGAGGGCGTCGACCTCGCGGCAGGAGGCGACGTGGCCCCGGAGCCGTGGGACCCGCACCGCCCGGGCGAGGAGCACCTCGAGGTGACGCTGTGGGCTGACCCCGCCCGCGGCGGCTACGCCAAGCTCGTGACCGCAGGAGGAGTGCTGCGCGGGTTCGTCTCGGTGGGTCTGCCCCGGGTCGGCGCCGAGCTCAGCCTCCTCTTCGAGCGGGGCTCGGACCTGCCGGCGGACCGGTCGAGCCTCCTGCGTCTGGACGCCCCGGATGCGGGCGCCGCGGCGACCGGCGATCCGTTCGCCCCCGATGCCACGGTCTGCTGGTGCAACGGCGTGACGGCGGCGGTGATCACCGATGCGGCTGCGGCGGGACACGGGACGGTCGCCTGCGTCGGGCGGGCGACCCGCGCCGGCACGGGCTGCGGCGGCTGCACCGGTCGTATCGCCGAGCTGCTCGCGCGGACGGCGGTCCCCGCCTGATCGCCGCGAGGACCGGGCTCGCCGCCTCAGCGGTCGAGCGCCTCCGCGAGGCGCCGGGTGACCGCCCGCAGTTCGAGCTCGGCCCCGCGGACGCGCTCGTCGAGAGCCGCCGCGGTGTCGGCGGCCTGCTCGGCGGCCGCCGCACCCGCCGCCTCGGACGAGGCTCGGTCGGCCGCGACCGACGCGCTGAGCTCGTCCAGCGCCTCCCGGAGGCCCGCCGACTCGTCGCGCAGCACGGAGACGTCGCCCTGCACCGCGCTCAGCTCGCCGCGGAGCCCGGCCACCTCGTCGCGCAGGGCCGCCGTCTCGGCGCGCAGCTCCTCCGTGCGCAGCCGCGCCTGCTCGAACCAGGGGGCGACCAGCCGGTGCACCGCATCGCGGAGCACGACGCCGCCGCGGCCGAGCCGGGTGGGCGCGGAGCCGGGGTCCTGGAGGAAGTCGTGGTCAGTGGTCATCGTCGTGGTCCCGTCCGGAGAAGCGGCGGTGGAGCACGTCCATCGCCCGCAGATCCTTGTCCATGATGTCGGCCTCGAGGGTGGTGTCGGCGAGGCGGTCGGCGAGGCCAGGCCGGGAGCGGCGCTCGAGCGAGGCCTCGATCAGCTCGACGGAGCGCTCGAACGAGAGCGGTCCGCGCGCCGCGGCCCGGCCCCGCCGACCGAGCGCCTCGAGGTCCACCGCCCCGCTCGCCACGTCCCGCATCGCCTCGAGGAGCGCCGGGGCGGAGCGGGTGATCTTGATGCAGTCGACCCCGTCGATGAGGAACTCCGCGACTCCGCTGGCCGCCGTCACGATCGGCACGGCGCCCGCCGCGGCCGCCTCGACCGGCGCGACGCCGAACGCCTCTCCGGCCCAGGTCGGGAAGAGGAACGCGTCGGCGCGGCCGTGCGCGGCGAGCACCTCGGCGTGGGGCGTCGGTCCGTGGAACTCGACCAGGCCGTCCAGGCCCGCCTCGTCCGCCCGGGCGCGCCAGCCGTCCACGTCTCCGTCGCCGTAGAGGTCCACGCGGAAGTCGCGGGTCTCCTCCGCGAGAGACGCCGCCGCCTCCAGCACCAGCCCGACGCCCTTGTGCTCGCCGAGCGACGCGGCGAACGTGAACCGGGTGGTCCCGCCCTCGCGGTAGCGCCGCGGCTCCGCGGTGTCGGGGGAAACGGACACTCCCCGCCCGATCACCTCGACCTCGCCCAGGCTCAGCCCGCCGGCCTCGATCGCGTCGACGAGCGAGCGGCTGACCGCGACGATCTCGCCGCGGTCGAAGTGGTCGGGGGCCTGGGCGCCGTAGACGCGGAGCACGCGCTCGGGCAGCCCGTCGACCAGGGCGTTCGGGATGCGGTCGCCGAGGTTCCACATCCACGGGGCCTCCACCGCCCGCAGCAGGTCGATCAGCGCGAGGCCGCCGATCCCGAGCAGGTTGAAGGCCACCACGTGGGTCGGCGCGAAGTCGCGCAGCTCCTCGAGCAGGATGCGGGTGTTCTCGAACCGCGAGACGGCGCTCTCGTGGTGCAGCAGCTGAGCGATCTCGCCGCCCGTCTGCGGCAGCGGGAAGTAGGTGCGCAGGCTCAGCGTGCGGTGCACCTCGACGCCCGAGGGCTCCGGCGGCAGGTAGGTCGGCGTGGTCAGCACGCGCACGGTGTGGCCGCGGGCCGCCATCGCCTCCGCGACGCGCGCACAGGTCATCTCGTATCCGCCGAGCACCTGCGGCGGGTAGAGGTTGCTCACGAACAGCAGGCGCATCACCGCACCTCCCCTCTCGCGGAGGCGTCCGCCGCGATCCGCGCCGTCACCTCAAGCGTGTAGGCCGCGCGGGCCTGGCGGTCATTGCCGCCGTCCCAGTAGTTGACGAGGTAGAGCCCGGACTGCTGCGTGCGCGGCACGAACGGGAACAGCTGGGCCCGGGGCTCGATCTGCGCGATCCGGTAGCCGGCGTCGACCGCGCGCACGTGCAGCCAGATGTCGTCGGCGTCCGGGGCGATCTCGCGGAACGCGTCCCCGTGCGCGGCGATCTCGCCGAGGAGCGGGGCGGGCAGCAGCTGCCCGGAGACGGAGGTGCCGAAGACGTCGGTCGACGCGCGCGTGTCGGCGACCGGCGTCCAGCTCGTGTACGGAGCCACGGCGCCGTCGACGATCCCCACCCGGTGGGCGCGGTAGCAGAGCACGGTCTCGCGGGGGTAGCGCGAGCGGGCGTCGAGCAGGCCCCTCAGCCAGGTGCGCGGGTACACGATGTCGTCGTCGGAGGTGACGAGGTCGCGCTCCCCCGCCCGGCCCGAGAGCAGGTGCGGGTAGTACTTCGTGTGCACGCGGTAGCCGTCGACCAGGCGGATCTCGACGCCGCGGCGGCGGAGGCGTCGCAGCGGCGCGGGCAGGTCGGCGTGCAGGGCCGGGTCGTCGAGCCAGAGCACCAGGCGCGCGGGCCGGGCGTCGCCGCGGGCGATGGACTCGAGCGCCACGTGGACCCGCTGCAGCCGCTCGCCGTGCGTGGTCATCGTCACCACGACCTCGCCCGCCGGATCGACCGCAGAGCGGCGGGAGAAGCGGTTGGCCAGGTCGAGCAGCAGCAGCTCGCGCCGGAGCGCGGGCGAGGGGTGGTCGATCGGCCGGGCGGCGATCACGGCGGCGCGGCGCTCCGAGAGGCGCTGAGGGGCGGAGCGGACGACCCGGGCCGCGGAGCGCAGCCGCGTGCGGGGGCGGACACGACGGCCCAGCGCCGCGAGGCGCGTGCGGGGCCGGACGCGCCGGCCGACGGCGGCGAGAGCGGGATGCATCGGTCCAGGTTAGCCGGAGGCGCCCGGGCGCCCTGCGCCGGTCAGGGCTCGTCGACGACCGCGAAGGCCCGCACCGGGAAGGTCCCGAAGCCCCGCACCTTCGGCGGCACGGCGGTGAAGCGCGCCCCTGTCGCCGGCAGCCCGCCGAGGCCGGTGAGGTGCTCGACGACGTGCACTCCCGCGGCGAGGAGGGCCGAGTGCGCGGGCCGCGATCCGCCCGACTCCGTGTCGTCGATGTTCACCGAGTCGATGCCGACCAGCACCGCGCCGGCGGCGACGAGCGCCTCCGCCGCCGCACCGCCGAGGAAGGGGGCGCCCCTGCCGTACCCGGGCGTGGCGAAGTGCGCGTCCCAGCCGGTGCGGAGGAGGACGGCGGCGCCGCGGACGTCGAGTCCCGCGACCGCGTCCGCACTGATGCCCCGTCCGGTGGCCCCGGTCGCGTCGACCACGACGGCAGGCAGATCGACCAGCGTCTCGAGCGGGAGAGCGGCGAGATCGGCTCCGCCCTCGTAGCGGTGGAACGGGCTGTCGAGGTAGGTGCCCGTGTTGCCGATCATCTCGATGACGTCCATCGCGAACTCGGTGCCGGGCGCGTAGGAGGCGCGGGACGCCTCACGGGTGAGGTGCGGCCGGATGCGCGGAGCGGGCAGGCCCGGGTAGGTCACCAGCCCGTCCGCGACGGTGTGGCTGAGGTCGACGAAGCGGCGCGAGGAGGTCATGCGCCCGATCCTGGCAGGGGCCGGATCGGGCGCACCATCGAGATGCCGCCCCGCGGGGCGGCGTTCCCGCCTCTACTTCTTCGGCAGCGCCGCCGACAGGTCCGCGATCAGGTCGGACGAGTCCTCGAGGCCCACCGAGAGGCGCACCAGCGACTCCGAGACCTCCAGCGGCGTGCCCTTCACCGACGCGTGCGTCATCTCGCTCGGGTAGCCGATCAGCGACTCGACGCCGCCCAGTGACTCCGCGAGCTGGAACAGCTCGGTCGACTCGGCGAACTTCCGGGCCGCGCGCGGCGTCGCGAGCTCGAGCGAGAGCATCCCGCCGAACCGCGACATCTGGCGCTTCGCCAGCTCGTGGCCGGGGTGCGAGGGCAGGCCCGGGTAGTGCACGGCCGTCACCGCCGGGTGCTCGACGAGGAACTCGGCGACCGCCTGCGCGTTGACGGAGTGGCGCTCCATCCGCACCCCGAGGGTCTTGATGCCGCGGACCGTGAGCCACGCGTCCATCGGGCCCGAGATCGCTCCGACCGCGAACTGCAGGAACGCGATCTTCTCGGCCAGCGGCCCCGAGCGCAGGGCGAGCGCGCCGCCGACGACGTCCGAGTGGCCACCGAGGTACTTCGTGGTCGAGTGCACGACCACGTCGGCACCGAAGGCCAGCGGCTGCTGCAGGGCGGAGGAGGCGAACGTGTTGTCGACGACGACGATCAGGTCGTGCGCGTGGGCCAGGTCGGCGAGCTCGGCGATGTCGCTGATGGTCATCAGCGGGTTCGACGGGGTCTCGACCCAGAGCATCTTCGTCTCACCGGGGACGATCGCCCGCTGCACCTCGCGGAGGTTCGACATGTCGACGGCCGTGTTGCGCACGCCCCAGGCGCTGTGCACCCGGTCGATCAGGCGGTGGCTGCCGCCGTACGCGTCGTTGCCCAGGACGACGTGGTCGCCGGGCGCGAGGGCGGCGCGCAGCAGGGTGTCCTCGGCGGCGAGGCCGGAGGAGAAGGAGTAGGCGACGTCGGCGCCCTCGAGCGAGGCGATGAGCTCCTGGAGCGAGTCGCGCGTCGGGTTCGCCGAGCGGGCGTACTCGTAGCCGCCCCGGAGACCGCCGATGCCGTCCTGGACGAACGTGGAGGTCATGTAGACGGGCGGCACGACCGCGCCGGTGGTCGGATCGAACTCCTGGCCGGCGTGGATGGCGCGGGTGTCGAAGTGCTGCTTCTTGGGCATGGTGCGGGCTCCCTGGGTCGGAGGTGCGGAGGCGGCGGCCGTCAGGCCGTGGCGTAGGTGAGGAGGTCCTGTCGGGTGATCACCGCGACGGGCTTGCCCTCGTCGGTGACGAGGAGGGCGCTGCGCTCGGTGAGCGCGGCGCGGGCGGCGGTGATGCTCTCGCCGAGCCCGATCAGCGCGAGCGCGTCGCCCACGCAGTCGCCGAGCGGGTCGTTCATCGAGGCGGATCCGGCGAAGACGCGGTCGAGCAGCTCGCGCTCGTCGACGGCTCCGACGACCTCGCCCATCACGACGGGCGGCTCGGCGGTCAGCACCGGCAGCTGCGAGACGCCGTACTCGGTCATGATGCCGATCGCGTCGCGGATCGTGTCGGTCGGGTGAGCGTGCACGAGCGCCGGGAGGTCGGCCTGCCCGCTCGCCGCCCTGGCGCGGAGCACGTCGCGGACGGTGCCCTCGTCGCGCATCTCGAGGAAGCCGTAGGAGCGCATCCAACGGTCGTTGAAGATCTTGCCGAGGTAGCCGCGCCCGCCGTCCGGCAGGAGCACGACGACCACGTCGTCCGGCCCGAGACCGGCGGCGGCCTTGAGCGCGACGGAGACGGCGAGCCCGCTCGATCCGCCGACGAGCAGCCCCTCCTCGCGGGCGAGGCGGCGGGTCATCGCGAACGACTCGGCGTCGCTGGAGGCGATGATCCGGTCGACCACGCTCGGGTCGTACGCGCTCGGCCAGAAGTCCTCGCCGACGCCCTCGGTCAGGTACGGGCGACCGCCGCCGCCCGAGTAGACGGAGCCCTCGGGGTCGGCGCCGACGATCTGCACGCGGCCCTCCGACACCTCCTTGAGGTAGCGGCCGACGCCGCTGATGGTGCCGCCCGTGCCGACTCCCGCGACGAAGTGGGTGAGCCGACCGGCGGTGTCGCGCCAGATCTCCGGGCCCGTGGTCTCGTAGTGGCTGAGCGGTCCGTTGAGGTTCGCGTACTGGTTGGGCTTGAAGGCGCCGGGGATCTCGCGGGCGAGGCGGTCCGAGACGGAGTAGTAGGAGGCGGGGTCCTCCGGAGCGACGGCCGTCGGCGTCACGACGATCTCGGCCCCGTAGGCGGTGAGGACGTTGCGCTTGTCCTCCCCCACCTTGTCCGGCAGCACGAACACGCAGCGGTAGCCGCGCTGCTGCGCGACGAGGGCGAGGCCGATGCCGGTGTTGCCGCTGGTCGGCTCCACGATGGTGCCGCCGGGCTTCAGCAGCCCGTCGCGCTCGGCTGCGTCGATGATGCGGGTCGCGATGCGGTCCTTCGACGAGCCGCCGGGGTTCAGGTACTCGACCTTGACCAGCACGGTCGCCTGCACGCCCGCCGCGACCGGGCCCAGCTTCACCAGCGGGGTGTCGCCGATGAGGTCGAGGACCGAATCGGCGTAGGCCATCCCGGTCTCCGGGCGTGCGGGAAGGGCGCGATCCAGGCTCATCCCGCCAGCGTAGCAACCGGCTCCCGGCGTGTGACGGGGGTGGGCGGAGGCACAGGGAGCGGTCTCGGGCGGGGAGTGCCGCCGGTCGCGCCGGTGCCCTATCGTGGGGGTCCGCGAGCGCCGCCGTCGACCCGGAACGGACCCCGAATGACCTCACCGATCGCCGCACCGCCGCGGCGTCCGGCCGACATCCACCTCCTCCGCCTGCTCGGCCCGGCGCTGGTCGCCGGAGTCGCCTACCTCGACCCGGGCAACGTCGCCAGCAACATGACGGCCGGCGCCCGGTTCGGCTACCTCCTGGTCTGGGTGGTGGTGCTCGGCAACCTGATGGCCTGGCTCATCCAGTACCTCTCGGCGAAGCTCGGCCTGATGACCGGCCGCAGCCTCCCGGAGCTGCTCGGCGACCGCCTGCGCGGCCGCTGGGGCCGCCGGGCCTACTGGCTGCAGGCCGAGACGGTCGCGATGGCGACCGACCTGGCCGAGGTGATCGGCGGCGCGATCGCGCTCAACCTGCTCTTCGGACTGCCGCTGCTGGCCGGCGGCGTGGTCACCGGCGCGGTCTCGCTGGTGCTGCTGCTCGTGCAGACGCGGGGCGGGGCGCAGCCGTTCGAGCGGGTGATCACGGCGCTGATGGTGCTGATCGCCGTCGGCTTCACGGTCGGCGTGGTCGTCGATCCCCCGGACGCGGGCGCGACCGTCGCCGGTCTCGTGCCGCGCTTCGAGGGCTCGGAGTCGGTGCTGCTCGCCGCCTCGATCCTCGGCGCGACCGTCATGCCCCACGCGATCTACGCCCACTCCGCGCTCGCCCGCGACCGCTTCGGCCACGTCGAGGGCGTCGGCGCGCGCCGGAGGATCCTGGTCGCCACCCGGATCGACGTGACGGTCGCCCTCGCCATCGCCGGCACCGTGAACCTCGCGATCCTGCTCCTCGCCGCGCACTCCCTCGCGGGAGTCGCCGGGACCGACAGCCTCGAGGGCGCCCATGCGGCCATCGGAGCGGCGCTCGGACCGGTGGTCGCGACCCTGTTCGCCGTCGGCCTGCTCGCCTCCGGCCTCGCCTCGACCTCGGTCGGCGCGTACGCGGGGGCCGAGATCATGCACGGTCTGCTCCAGGTGCGGGTGCCGCTCGTCGCCCGTCGTCTGGTCACGCTGATCCCGGCGCTCCTGGTGCTCGCGATCGGCTTCGACCCGACGCGCGCGCTGGTGCTCAGCCAGGTGGTCCTGTCGTTCGGCATCCCCTTCGCGCTCGTGCCGCTCGTGATCCTGACCCGCGACCGCAGCCTGATGGGCGACCAGACGAACCGCTGGTTCACCACCCTCGCCGCCGCCCTGGCCGCCGTCTTCCTCATCGTCCTGAACGGCCTGCTGCTCTGGCTCACCTTCGCCCCTTGAGCGGAGCGGCGGCGCGCCGTCCCACTCCTCCGCGGCCTCCTCTCCCGCTGATCGAGCGGCCCGCTCCGCGGGCGTGTCGAGATCCCCCTGACCGCGCATTGATCCGATCCGAAGCCTCGCTCGTTATCCTCTGAGAGCGCCTCTCAGGCGCCTGCGCCCGCCCCAGGCGCCTTCCGCCCTCAGAACGAGAGACGCCGCCGTGGCCAAAGACACGATGTCCGCCAAGAACCGCGCCCGACAGGAGAAGCTCGAGGCCTACAAGCGCGAGCAGGACCGCCGCAAGCGCGGCTCCCGCATCTGGATCTGGTCGCTGTCGGCCCTGGCCGTCCTCGCGGTCGGCGGGATCGTCGCGGTCACCGTCTTCGGGAACCAGCAGATCGTCGAGGCGCGCGAGATCGACGGCCTGCAGACCTTCGACAACGACGCCACCCACGTCGCCGGCGCCGTCGACTACCCGCAGACCCCGCCGGCGGGCGGCCCGCACAACGCCGTGTGGATGAACTGCGGCGTCTACGACGAGCCCGTCCCGAACGAGAACGCGGTGCACGACCTCGAGCACGGCGCCGTCTGGGCCACCTACGACCCCGAGCTCCCGCAGAGCGAGGTCGACGCGCTGATCGCCGCGATGCCCGACACCTACTCCGTCGTCTCGCCCTACGAGGGCCTCGAGTCGCCCATCGTGCTGAGCGCCTGGGACGCCCAGGTCGCGATCGACTCGCCCGAGGACCCCCGCATCGACGCCTTCGTCGAGCGCTTCTGGCAGTCCTCGAGCGCTCCGGAGCCCGGCGCCCCCTGCACCGGAGGGATCGATGCGCCCGGCAAGCAGTAGGGGCCGGATCCTCGTCGCCGCGGTCGCCGTGGTCGCGCTCCTCCTCGGGGCGGCCGGCGGCTACCTCTTCGGCGCGCTCGCCCCGTTCGCCTCCGCGGCGACGCCCTCGAGCGCCAGCGCCGAAGCGGGCTTCGCGCGCGACATGCAGGTGCACCACCTGCAGGGCGCCGAGCTGGCGATGATCGCCCGCGAGCGCAGCGCCGACGACGAGGTCCTCACCGTCTCGAAGGACATCCTGCTCACCCAGCAGCAGCAGGCCGGGCAGCTCTTCGGCTGGCTGAACTCGTGGGGCCTGCCGCAGGCTGCTCCGGAGCCCTCGATGACCTGGATGGGCCGGCCGACCCTGGCCGGAGCCGCCGACGAGCACTCGTCGATGGGGATGGGGACCGAGGACGG
Source organism: Rathayibacter sp. AY1C6 (assembly GCF_002931535.1). Classification (NCBI taxonomy): domain Bacteria; kingdom Bacillati; phylum Actinomycetota; class Actinomycetes; order Micrococcales; family Microbacteriaceae; genus Rathayibacter; species Rathayibacter sp. AY1C6. The sequence continues at coordinate 35,044 of NZ_PSWC01000029.1, forward strand.
CGTCGTGCCGGCGAGCATGCCCGGTCTCGCGACACCGGACCAGATCACCGCCCTCAGCAGCGCGTCGGGCCGCGACTTCGACCGGATGTTCCTCGAGCTGATGATCGCCCACCACCGCGGCGCGATCGACATGGCCGAGGCGCTGCTCGCCCGGAGCCGCGTGACGGTCGCCACCGACTTCGCCTCCTCCGTCGTGAAGGCCCAGGAGGCCGAGATCTCGCTGATGGAGCAGATGCTCGAGGACCGCCCGGCGGAGTGACCGCCTCCGGCGCGGGCGATGGCGGCTGAGAGCGATGCGCCTCCCCCACCGGGGCAGGGCGCGTGCTCTCCGCCGACGTCGTGCACGGAGCCCGGCGACTCAGACGGCGCCGGCTGCGAGTAGCGCCGCGGGGGGCCGCGGCCGCCGATCCGCGGCTCAGCCCTGGAGGGCCGACTCCGTCTGCTGCGCGTAGAGCGAGGCGTAGAGGCCGCCGAGGCCGAGCAGCTCGCGGTGGGTGCCCGATTCGACGATCCGGCCGCCCTCGACGACGTGGATGACGTCGGCCGACACGATGGTCGAGAGCCGGTGGGCGATCGCGATGGTGGTGCGGCCGCGGGCGGCGTCGTCGAGCGCGGTCTGGACGATCCGCTCCGAGACGGTGTCGAGGGCGCTGGTCGCCTCGTCGAGGATGAGGACCGCCGGGTCCTTCAACAGGACGCGTGCGATCGCGAGCCGCTGCTTCTCGCCTCCGGAGAGCCGGTAGCCGCGCTCGCCGACCAGTGTGTCGTAGCCGTCGGGGAACGACGTGATCGTCGCGTGGATGTTCGCGGCGCGGGCGGCCGCCTCCAGCTCCTCCTGCGTCGCGTCCGGGCGGGCGTAGCGGAGGTTGTCGCCGATCGTCGCGTGGAAGAGGTAGGTCTCCTGGCTGACGATGCCGATGTGCGAGACGAGCGACTCCTGCCGCAGCTCGCGCACGTCGGTGCCGGCGAAGCGCACCGCTCCCCCGGCCACGTCGTAGAGGCGCGGGACGAGGTACGAGATGGTGGTCTTGCCCGCGCCGGAGGGACCGACGAAGGCGACGAACTGGCCCGGCTCGATCGCGACCGAGACGTGGTCGAGCGTCGGGCGCGCGTCCTCCGCCTGGTCGGGGTAGCGGAACACGACGTCGTCGAGCTCGACCCGGCCGAGCTCGCCCGAGACCTCGCGTGCATCTGCCCGGTCCGTGATCGCCGGGCGCAGGTCCAGGTACTCGAAGATGCGGGCGAACAGCGCTCCGGCCGTCTGCAGGTCGAGCGCGACGCGCATCAGGCCCAGGAGCGGCCACATCAGGCGCGCCTGCACGGTGGTGAAGGCCACGACGGTCCCGGCGGTGACGGTGGTGCCGCCGAGGATCAGCCAGGCGGCCACGAGGTACACGATCACGGGGATGACGGAGAGGAAGATCTGCACCATCGCGAAGAACCACTGGCCGGACATCTGCTGCCGCACCTGGAGCTCGATCTGGCGGCCGTTCTCGTCGGCGTAGCGCGTCACCTCCGACTCCTGGCGGCCGAAGCTCTTGGCCAGGAGGATGCCCGAGACGCTCAGGGTCTCCTGGGTGATCGCGGTCATCTCGGACAGCGACTCCTGCGTCTTCGTCGCGATGCGCGCCCTCACCTGGCCGACGCGGCGCTGGGCCACGACGAGCACCGGAGTGAGGACGAGGGCGACGATCGTCATCTGCCACGAGAGCAGGAGCATCGCGACGACGGCCGCGATCACGGTGACGGTGTTGCCGAGCACGCTCGAGACGGTGTTCGTCAGCACGTTGGCCACGCCGCCCACGTCGTTGGCGAGGCGCGACTGGATGACGCCGGTGCGGGTGCGGGTGAAGAAGCCGAGCTCCATCGCCTGCAGGTGGCGGAAGAGGCGGATGCGCAGCTCCCCCATGACCGTGTTGCCGACGGTCGCGGTGAGGTAGGTCTGCCAGACGCCGAGGATCGCCGAGAACGCCCAGACCAGCACCATGACGCCGACCAGCTCGAGCAGCACCGGGAGGTTCGGGCGTCCGCCGGGCGGGAAGAGCCCGCGGTCGAAGGCCAGCTGGGTGAGGAGCGGCGGCACCACCGTGAGGGCGGCGCCGACGAGAACGAGGATCACGGTGAGCGTGAGCTTGGGGCGGTGGTCGCGGAAGAGTCCCGCGATGCGCCGGAGCAGGTCGTCGACCTTCGGAGCCGCCGCGTTGATCTCCCGCTGGCTGTCCGGATCGCTGCTCGAGATCCTCCCGCCGCGCGCCCCTCCGCGCATCCCGCCGCCTGCCGCGACGTCACCCATCCTGCTCACGGCTCGACCCTAGCCCCGCCCGGACGCGACGCAGGAGGAGCTGGAGGCGGC
>NZ_PSWC01000003.1:0-192597 GCF_002931535.1 Rathayibacter sp. AY1C6
CGTTCGACTTGCATGTGTTAAGCACGCCGCCAGCGTTCGTCCTGAGCCAGGATCAAACTCTCCGTAAAAAAATTACGACCCCCAACCCCGAAGAGAAGGGGAGTCAAGTTTGACCTCTAGCAAATAAGACATCTCTCCGACCCGAAAGCCGGAAGCTGACATCAATTTCCAAAGGAATCCCAACCCGATCCGAAGATCAAGGCCGGGGTATAAAATTGGCATTGAACATAGTGCACGCTGTTGAGTTCTCAAGAATCGGACACATCCCGCCTCCACACCAGAACGGTGCTTCACAACGAAAGTGATCGAAGTTTGCTGTACGAGGGCGTGAGCCACTCGATTTGTCTTGCTTGCCGAGACCGGTTAGGCTTGTCAGAACCGAAGTCCCGATCGCCTCCGTGGCAACTTGACTAACTTAGCACATCCGCAGGCCGTGTCAAGTCCGGCTTCTTCGTGGTGTTCGCTGCACGATCGAGGACCGCACCGCTGCACCGGGCTCGGCCGTGAGGCCTTGCAACGAAGCCGGGACCGTGCCCCGTGGAGGCTTTGCATCTTACGCTCGCGATCCCGCAGTCTTCAAGAGACGAATCTCTAACAGGCCTGGGAGTGAGGGGATGGTCCCCGCTTGAGGTGGGCCAGCTGGTCTCGACGCTCTGCGCCTGACTCCCGCTTGCCGCTCCTTTGGGGTGACGAGGAGTTACATTACGTCGGGCCTCGGCCGAGCGGCAAATCGCCTGCGTCCCGGGCGTGTCGCGATTCAGGGGCCGTGCGTCGCTGAGTGTCCGACTCGGTACCCGACACCGGCTACCGGCTACCGGCTACCGGCTACCGGACACCGAGCTGATGAGACCGCCGACGCCGTCATCGCCCGCGTCCGCTCGAGGACAGCGGGCACGCGGTCAGCGGACGAAGGCCCCGGCGAAGCTCTTCTTGCCGCGACGGAGGACGGCGATCCCGTCGATCAACGGGAGCTCGCCGAGCGTGACGGTCTCGGACGGGAGGGCGGTGTTGTTCACCGAGAGCCCGCCCTGGGCGAGAGCCCGCCGCGCCTCCCCCGTGCTGGCGACGAGTCCGGTCTCGACGAACGCCTGCAGCGCCGGCGTCTCCGGGGTCGCCTCCATCGAGGGCACCGCCTCGAGCGCGCCGCGGAGGATGACCGGGTCGATCCCCTCGAGCGAGCCCTTGCCGAAGAGCGCGGCCGAGGCGTCGATCACCGAGCGCGTCGCCTCCGCTCCGTGCACCAGCGACGTGACCTCCCAGGCGAGCGCGCGCTGCGCCTCCCGGCGGAACGGCTCGTCGGCAGCGGCCTTCTCCAGGCGCTCGATCTCCGTGCGCGGCAGGAAGGTGAAGATCCGCAGGCGGTCGGCGACGTCACGGTCGTCCGTGTTGACCCAGAACTGGTAGAACGCGTACGGGCTGGTGAGCTCGGAGTCGAGCCAGACGGCGTTGCCCTCGCTCTTGCCGAACTTGGTGCCGTCGGAGTTCATCACCAGGGGTGTGCCGATCGCGTGGACCGACACGCCCTCCGTGCGGTGGATCAGGTCGGTCCCGCTCGTCAGGTTGCCCCACTGGTCGCTGCCGCCGGTCTGCAGGACGCACCCGTACTGCCGGTAGAGCTCCAGGTAGTCGAGTCCCTGCAGGATCTGGTAGCTGAACTCGGTGTAGCTGATCCCCGCGTCGGAGTTGAGGCGGGCGCTGACCGCGTCCTTCTTGAGCATCGTCCCCACGCGGAAGTGCTTCCCGATCTCCCGCAGGAAGTCGATCGCCGACAGCGGAGCGGTCCAGTCGAGGTTGTTGACCAGGCGCAGCCCGTTGTCGCCGCCCGCGGGAACGAACCGGGACACCTGCGCCTGGAGGCGCTCGACCCACGCCGTCACCGTCTCGCGCGAGTTCAGCGTCCGCTCGGCCGTCGGACGCGGATCCCCGATCAGCCCGGTCGAGCCGCCGACGAGCCCGAGCGGCCGATGCCCAGCCAGCTGGAGCCGGCGCATGACGATCAGCTGCACCAGGTTCCCGAGGTGGAGGCTGGGCGCGGTCGGGTCGAACCCGCAGTAGTAGGTGATCGGCTCCCCCGACAGCAGCTCGCGCAGCGTTCCGGCGTCGGTCGACACGTGCACCGAGCCTCGCCAGACCAGCTCGTCCCACACGGAGTCGAAGGCGGGGTCGAGCTTCGGGCTCGTCGCGGACCCGGGGAGGTGCTGGTCGATCACCCGACCAGGCTACCGTGGCGGGAAGAAGCCGGTCTCCACCAATCAAGCGCACAGGCTTGATCTCGGGCGATCAAGTGCGGATACTTGATCGGGGAGGTCCGATGTTCGTCGTCACCGCGGATCAGCGCGACAGCAGGCACGACCACGACCGCGTGGACCAGGCGATCGCGAGCCTGATCGACGACGGTCGGGCGACGTTCGTCCTGCCCCCGGAGCGGACGGCGGGCGACGAGTTCCAGTGCGTGCTCGACCGGGCCGATGCCGTCGTCACACTCGTACTCGAGCTGCACCGGACCGGCCACTGGAGCATCGGCCTCGGGATCGGACCCGTCGACCGGCCGCTCCCGGCGACCACGAGAGCGGCGACCGGCGAGGCGTACTTCGCGGCGCGCCGGGCGGTCGAGGCGGCGAAGGGCCGGCCTACGCGCTTCTCCCTCGATCCGGACGCACCGGGAACGGCGGCGCCGGCACCGGCGGACGTCCAGGCGCTGATCGATCCGCTCCTCCTGCTGCGCGACGCGCGCTCCGAGGCCGGCTGGCAGATCGTCGACCTGCTCGAGAGCGGCCTCTCCCAGAAGGATGCGGCCGAGCGCCTCGCCGTCAGCCCGCAGGCGGTCAGCCTCCGGGTCCGCGCGGCGAGTGCTCGGGTCGACGCTCCCGCCCGTGACGCGCTCGCGCGCCTGCTGACAGTGGTCGACCGTACGCTCGACCCCACCGACGAGAGGACACCCCGATGACGGCAGCCCCCGGATCCCCCGCCCTGCTCCTCGCCTCCGCGCTGCAGTCCGCCTCGTGGACGGGCGTGGTGCTCGTGCTGCTCGCCGGACTCGCCGGTGCGGTGCTCGCCGTGCGCCTTCGCCGTCCGCAGCTCGCCTGGATCCCCGTCGTGGCGGCGGCCGCCGCCTTCCTGCTCACGGCGGTCGCCGGACCGTCCGCGCCCCCGATCCACTCCGTCCTGGTAGCGGTGCTGGCCTTCGCGCTGGCGATCGCGGGCGGCGGGCCGGTCGTGCTGCTCACCCTCCGGCTCGCGACGGCCGACTCCCGCAGCGGCAGCCACGGCGGCATCATGGTCGCCGGAACCTCCCGCCCCGCCGCCGGGAGCGCGCCCTCGGCGATCGGCCAGCCGATCGAGGTGCTGCGCGGGGGGACGACGATCGGGGTCCTCGAGCGGATCGCGACGGCCGGCGCGCTGATGAGCGGTCTCCCCGAGGGGATCGCGGTCGTGGTGGCGATCAAGGGCGTCGGCCGCTTCAGCGAGCTCGCCTCCCCGGAAGCGCGCGAGCGGTTCATCATCGGCACGCTGGCGAGCCTCGCCTGGGCGGCGGCTCTCGGCGTTCTCGCCCGGCTCTACCTCGCGGGCTGAGCTCCGGGCCGCCGCCGGGGCACTGCTCTCCGGTAGGGCGAGACGGTGGGGTCGGCCTGGATGCTGAAGCGCCACGGGAAGTCGTCCCCGCCGCCCGGGCCCGAGACTCCGGTGCGCGGGCCCGCCACCACGGAGGACGGCCTCTCCCCCGGCAGCAGCTCGAACGCCGCCTCGAGCGGGTCGCCCGACTCGGTGAGACGGACTCCGAGGGCCTTCGCCAGCCGTGCGGGTCCGCGGGCCAGATCCCGGCTGCGAACGGGTCCGCGCCGGATCATCGCGAGATCCTCCCCCGATACGACCTCGCCGGCGCGCAGCAGCACCGCCGACGCCGTACCCGCCGGGGAGCAGACGATGTTCACGCAGGTGTGCATCCCGTAGGTGAAGTACGCGTACACGGACCCGGGCGGACCGAACATGGGAGCCGTCCGGGGTGTCGGTCCGCGGTGCGCATGCGAGCCCGGATCCTCACCGGTTCCGAGGTACGCCTCGACCTCGGTCAGCCGGACGCCGACCACGCCCTCCGGCGTGCGGTGCAGGAGGACGCGGCCGAGCAGCTCCGGTGCCACCTCGAGGGCCGAGCGCGAGAGATCGGGGAGGTCGGCGCTCAGAAGAAGCTCTGGCCCGACACGAGGGTGATCACGATCACCGCGACGATGACGACTGCGGCGACGAGCACCAGAGTCCGCTGCTGCCAGGGGCGCAGCGGCGGACGGCCGTCGTCGCCCGGCGCTCCTCGAAGAGTCACGGGCGTTCCCCTCGGAGGGATCCGCGCACGACCCGGACGCGCTCGGTCAGCCGGGCGAGCTGCTCCGCGACGCGGTCGGGAGCCGTGCCGCCGACACCGTCCCGGCTCGCCACCGATCCCTCGATGCTGAGGACGGACCGCACGTCGGGAGTGAGCAGCGGCGACACCGAGGCGAGCGCGGCGTCGTCGAGATCCTCGAGCCCCCTCCCCTGCGACTCCGCCAGCTTGACCAGCTCACCGGTGATCTCGTGGGCGTCCCGGAAGGGCACGTGCTTCTTCACGAGCCACTCGGCCACGTCGGTCGCGAGGGAGAAGCCCTGGGGCGCGAGCTCCGCCATCCGGTCGGTGTGGAAGGTGAGGGTCGCGATCATGCCGCTGAACGCGGGCAGCAGCACCTCGAGGGTCGTCACCGAGTCGAAGACCGGCTCCTTGTCCTCCTGCAGGTCGCGGTTGTAGGCGAGCGGCAGCGCCTTGAGGGTCGCGAGCAGCCCGGTGAGGTTGCCGATCAAGCGGCCGGACTTCCCCCGGGCGAGCTCGGCGATGTCGGGGTTCTTCTTCTGCGGCATGATCGAGGACCCAGTCGAGTAGCCGTCGTCGAGCGTAACGAAGGCGAACTCCCGCGTGTTCCAGAGGATGACCTCCTCCGCGATGCGCGAGACGTCGATCCCGATCATGGCGGTGACGAAGGCGAACTCGGCGACGAGGTCGCGGCTGGCCGTCCCGTCGATCGAGTTCGGCACGCTCGACGCGAAGCCGAGATCGCGGGCGACCGCCTCGGCGTCGAGGCCGAGGGTCGAGCCGGCGAGGGCGCCCGAGCCGTAGGGCGAGACGTCCGCCCGGACGGCCCAGTCCCGCAGGCGCTCCAGATCGCGCAGCAGCGCCCAGCCGTGGGCGAGCAGATGGTGCGCGAGGAGCACGGGCTGAGCGTGCTGGAGGTGGGTGCGCCCGGGCATGATCGCCGTCGGGTGCGCCGACGCCTGCGCGGCGAGGGCGTCGATGAGCTGCACCACCAGCTCCGAGACGAGCGCCGCGTGGTCGCGGAGGTACATCCGGACGAAGGTGGCGATCTGGTCGTTGCGCGAGCGCCCCGCGCGGAGCTTGCCGCCGAGCTCGGGACCGGCTTCGAGCATCAGGCCGCGCTCGAGGGCGCCGTGCACGTCCTCGTCCGACTCGTCGGCGGCGAAGCTCCCGTCGGCGACGGCAGCCTCGAGCCGGTCGAGCGCCGCGAGCATCGCGGTGAGCTCGGCGTCGTCGAGGTAGCCCGCTCCGGCGAGCGCCCGGGCGTGGGCGCGGGAGCCGGCGAGGTCGTAGGGGGCGAGCTGCCAGTCGAAGTGGGTCGACCTCGAGAGCGCGGCGAGCTCGGGCGAGGGGCCGCCGGCGAAGCGGCCGCCCCAGAGGGCTCCGGCCTCGCCCGCGCGGGCGGAGGGTCGTTCCGTCATGGTTCTCCTCGGGTTCGGCTGTCGAGTCTACTGAGCGGCGTCGGCGGTGCCGGCGCGCTCCAGGAGCCACACGAGCAGGGCCTTCTGCGCGTGCAGGCGGTTCTCCGCCTCGTCCCAGATCACGCTCTGCGGGCCGTCGATCACGTCGGCGGTCACCTCGTAGCCGCGATCCGCCGGCAGGCAGTGCAGGAACAGCGCGTCGGGAGCGGCAGCGGCCATCGTGGCGGCGTCGACCCGGTAGGCGCCGAAGGTCGCGACGCGCGCCGCCTTCTCGTCCTCCTTGCCCATCGACACCCACGTGTCCGTGATCACGATGTCGGAGCCGGCCGCGCCCTCGTCGGGGTCGGTCGTGGTGATCGCCGATCCGCCGGTGGTCGCGGCGATGCGCTGCGCATCGGCCAGGACCGCCGCGTCCGGCGAGTACGACTCCGGAGAGACGATGCGGACGTGCATGCCGGCCGTGGCCCCCGCCAGGAGGTACGAGTGCGCCATGTTGCTCGCTCCGTCGCCGAAGAACGTGAGCGTGAGGCCGGCGAGGTGACCGCGGTGCTCGCGGATGGTCAGCAGGTCGGCGAGGAGCTGGCACGGGTGGAACTCGTCCGAGAGCGCGTTGACGACCGGCACGCGCGTGCTGCGCGCCATCTCCTCCAGGCCCGACTGCGCGTAGGTGCGCCACACGATGGCGGCGACCTGGCGCTCCAGCACCCGCGCCGTGTCGGAGGCGGTCTCCTTGCCGCCGAGCTGGCTGCTCGCGGTCGAGATGATCAGGGGGCTGCCGCCGAGATCGGCGATGCCGACCGCGAAGGAGACACGGGTGCGCGTGGAGGACTTGTCGAAGATCACGGCGACGGTCTGCGGCCCGGCGAGGGGCTTCCGGGAGAAGCGGTCGCGCTTGAGCTCGAGGGCGAGGTCGAGGATCTCGGCCTGCTCGGCGGGAGTGATGTCGTCGTCGCGGAGGAAGTGGCGGGTCACGGTGCTGGTCGCTTTCGGTGGAGGTACGGGGTCAGAGGGTCTGCAGTGCGCGGCCGAAGCGCTCGGCGAAATCGGCGACGTCGGCGGCGGTCACCACGAGCGGAGGCGCGAGCCGGATGCTCGAGTCGTTCGCCGCGTTCACGATCAGGCCGGCGTCGAGGCAGGCGGCGGCGAGCTCGGCGGCGACCGGCCGGGTCAGGGCGATGCCCAGGAGGAGGCCCGCGCCGCGGACCCCTCCGATCAGGGGCGAGTCGAGAGCGGTCAGCGCGTCGACGATCTGCGCCCCGCGCTCCCGCGCGTTGCCGAGAAGGTCGGCGCGCTCGATCTCGGCGAGCACGGCTCCGGCCACGGCGGTCGCGAGCGGATTGCCGCCGAAGGTGCTGCCGTGGTGGCCCTTCTGCAGGAGGTCGGACGCCTCGCCGAAGGTCACCAGCGCTCCGACGGGGAAGCCTCCGCCGAGCCCCTTGGCAAGGGTGACGGCGTCGGGCAGGATCCCCGCCTCCTGGTAGGCGAACCAGCGTCCGGTCCGCCCGACCCCGGTCTGGATCTCGTCGACGATGAGCAGCGCGCCGTGCTCGCGGGTGAGCTCCCGCGCGCGCTCGAGGTAGCCGGCCGGCAGCGGGATGACGCCCGCCTCCCCCTGGATGGGCTCGACGATCAGCGCGGCGACGGACTCGTCGAGAGCCGCCTCGAGGGCCTCGATGCTCGCCTCGAGGTGCTCGACCCCTCCCGGCATCGGCTCGAACGGCGCGCGCATGGCCGCCTTGCCGGTCAGCGCGAGCGCGCCCATCGTCCGCCCGTGGAACGCGTTCTGCAGCGCCAGGACGCGGTGCCGGCCGCCGGCCGCGTTCAGCCGCGCCAGCTTGAAGGCCGCCTCGTTGGCCTCGGTCCCCGAGTTGGCGAAGTAGACGCGGCCCGTCTCCCCGGCCCCGGTGAGGCGGCGCAGGGTCTCGGCGAGCTCGATCTGCGGGGCGGTCGCGAAGTAGTTGGAGACGTGGGCGAGCGCACCGGCCTGGCGCGTCACGGCCTCGACGAACACGGGATGCGCATGGCCCAGCGAGTTGACGGCGATGCCGCCGAGGAAGTCGAGGTACTCCCGCCCGTCGACGTCCCAGACCCGGCAGCCCTCGCCGCGCTCGAGCACGGCGAGCGGCGGCGCGAAGGTCTGCATCATCGCGGCGGAGTAGCGGTCGCGCGCCGAGCCGGTGCGGGACGCGGTCGTGGGGATGGACATGGTGGCCTTTCGATCGGAGCGGTCCGGCCGCGAGGGCCGACGGTGCGCGCGTCCCGGACGGGACGGGCGCTCGGAGCCGGGGCCGCTGAGGATCAGCGGCCCGACATTCGCTCCCGGTCGCGGGGGTCGAGCGAGGCGACGACCTCGGTGCCGATGCCCTCCGAGGTGAACACCTCGAGCAGGATCGAGTGCGGGATGCGGCCGTCGATGATGGCGGCCTTGGGCACTCCCCCGCGCACGGCGTCGAGGCAGGCGGTCATCTTGGGGATCATGCCCGATTCGAGCGAGGGCAGCAGAGCCGCGAGGTCGTCCGAGCGGATGTGCGGGACGAGCGACTCGCGGTCGGGCCAGTCGGAGTAGAGGCCGGCCACGTCGGTGAGGACGACGAGCTTCTCGGCGCCGAGCGCGACGGCCAGCGCGGCGGCGGCGGCGTCGGCGTTGACGTTCAGCGATTGCGTGGGGTCGTCCGAGTCGGGGGCGATCGAGGACACGACCGGGATCCGGCCGGCCTCGAGCTGAGCGAGGACGGCGGCGGGGTCCACGGCGATCACGTCTCCGACGAGTCCGAGGTCGTGCTCCTCGCCGTCGATCACGACACCGCGGCGGCGGCCGACGAAGAGGCCCGCGTCCTCACCGGAGATGCCGGCGGCGAGGGGGCCGTGCTCGTTGATCCGGCGGACGATGTCGCGGCTGATGCTGCCGGTGAGCACCATCCGCACCACCTCCATCGCCTCGGGGCTCGTGACCCGGTAGCCGCCCCGGAACTCGCTCTCGATCCCGAGCCGGTCGAGCATCCGCGAGATCTGGGGCCCGCCGCCGTGGACGACCACGGGGCGGATCCCGGCGTAGCGCAGGTAGACCATGTCCTGGGCGAAGGAGCGCTGCAGCTCCTCCGACACCATCGCGTTGCCGCCGAACTTGATCACCATCGTGCGCCCGTGGAAGCTCTGCAGCCAGGGCAGCGACTCGATGAGCGTCGCGGCCTTCCCGGGCGCGGCGTCGCGCTCGGCGCGGCTCTCGGCCGAGAGAGTGGTGTCGTCGCTCATGGCCGCCTCAGCTCGAGTACGCGGAGTTCTCGTGCACGTAGTCGTGCGTGAGGTCGTTGGTCCAGATCGTGGCCGTCGCGTCGCCGGCGTGCAGGTCGATGTCGACGGCGACCTCCCGAGGGGCGAGGTCGACGAGGTCGCGGCTCTCGTGCGGCTCGCCCGCGAGGCAGACCTGCACCCCGTTCATCGCGACGTCGATGCCGTACGGGTCGAACTGCGCATCGGTCGTGCCCACGGCGGCGAGGACGCGGCCCCAGTTGGGATCCTTGCCGAAGATCGCGGCCTTGAACAGGTTGCTGCGGGAGACGGCGCGGGCGACGACCACGGCCTCGTCCTCGGTCGCGGCGTTCAGCACGCGGATCGCGACGTCGTGGGCGGCGCCCTCCGCGTCGGCCTGCAGCTGCAGGGTGAGGTCGCGGCAGACCGCGGTCAGGGCCGCGGTGAACTCGTCGGCGTCGGCCTCGACGCCGCTGGCGCCGCTCGCGAGCAGTGCGACGGTGTCGTTCGTCGACATGCAGCCGTCCGAGTCGAGGCGGTCGAAGGTGACGCGGGTCGCGGCACGCAGGGCGGTGTCGAGAGCGGCGGACTCGAGGGCCGCGTCGGTCGTGATCACGACCAGCATCGTCGCCAGACCCGGCGCGAGCATCCCGGCGCCCTTGGCCATGCCGCCGATGCTCCAGCCCTGCTCGGAGCGGACCACCGCCTGCTTCGGGACCGTGTCGGTGGTCATGATCGCGCGGGCGGCCGCCTCGCCCGCCTCGGGTCCCCCGGCGAGCTCGGCGGAGGCGCCGGTCACGCCGGTGGTGAGCTTCGCGAGGTCGAGCTGGTCGCCGATCAGCCCGGTGGAGCACACCAGCACGTCGCCGGCGGACACCTCGAGGCTCTCGCCCACGAGCTCCGCGGTGCGGTGGGTGACCTGGAAGCCCTGAGCACCCGTGTAGCAGTTGGCGCCGCCGGAGTTGAGGACGATCGCCGAGACGACGCCGTCGCGCATCACCTGCTCGCTCCAGAGGACGGGGTTCGCCTTGCAGCGGTTGCTCGTGAAGACCGCGGCGGCGCTCTGCAGCGGGCCGAGGTTCTGCACGAGCGCGACGTCGCGCGCTCCGGTCGACTTGAGCCCGGCGACGACTCCGGCCGCCCGGAACCCTGCTGCTGCGGTGACGCTCACGGCGCGACTCCGTTCACGCTCAGGCCGAGGGACTCCGGGAGTCCCAGGGCGATGTTGGTGGACTGGACGGCTGCGCCCGCGGTGCCCTTGACCAGGTTGTCGATGGCCGAGACGACCACGACGCGGCGGGCCCGCTCGTCCACGGCGAGTCCGATCAGAGCGGTGTTCGCCCCCACCACGTCGGCCGTCCGGGGGAAGGAGCCCTCCGGGAGCAGCTGGACGAAGGTCTCGTCGCCGTAGGCGGTCTCCCACGCGGCGCGCACGTCCTGCGCGGAGACGCCGGGAGCGAGGCGCGCGGTCGAGGTCGCCAGGATGCCCCGGGACATCGGCACGAGGACCGGGGTGAACGAGATCGAGACGGGTCCGGCTCCGGCGAGCAGGAGGTTCTGCCGGATCTCGGGATTGTGGCGGTGCGCTCCGCCGAGGCCGTAGGCGTGCGCGGAGCCGAGGAGCTCGCTGGCGAGGAGGTCGGTCCGCAGGCTCTTGCCCGCACCCGAGGGTCCGACGGCGAGGACCGCGACGAGGTCCGACGACTCGATCACTCCGGCGTGCAGGCCGGGGGCCAGGCCGAGCGTGATCGCCGTGACGTTGCAGCCGGGGACGGCGATGCGCCGCACTCCGGCGAGCGCCTCGCGCTGCTTGCGTCCGCCGCCGCCGATCAGCAGCTCCGGGAGCCCGTAGGGCCAGGACCCGGCGAAGTCGCCCCCGTAGAAGTCGGCCCAGTCCTGCGGGTCGGTCAAGCGGTGGTCGGCGCCGCAGTCGACGACGAGGACGTCCTCGGGGAGGGTCGCGGTGATCTCGCCCGACTTCCCGTGCGGGAGGGCGAGGAAGACGACGTCGTGCCCGGCGAGGTTCCCGGTCGTCGTGTCGACGAGGACGAGGTCGCGGAGCGAGCGGAGGTGCGGGTGCACGGCGACGAGGGGCTGACCCGCGTTGGCGTGCGCCGTCACCGTGCGCACCTCGAACTCGGGGTGGTCGGCGAGCAGTCGCAGCAGCTCGCCGCCCGCGTAGCCGCTCGCACCGGCCACCGCCACGGAGAAAGTCATGCCCGAGAGCCTAGCCGGTGCGGGTGCGGGGCCCCGCCCGGCCGAACCGGACGGGACCCCCGGCCTCACTCGCGGAGTCGGGCGCCGAAGCGCTCCGCCGCCACGGCCACGCCGTTCTCTTTCGCGGCCGTCGCCTCGGCCGCGGTGAGCGTGCGGTCCGGCGCGCGGAAGCGCAGCGCGAAGGTCAGCGACTTCGTCCCCTCGGCGAGCCCGGTGCCGCGGTAGTCGTCGACCAGGCGGATCGCCTCGAGCAGCTCGCCCGCCCCCTCGGCGACGGCGGCACGCACGTCAGCCGCCGCGGTGCCGACCGGCACGACGAGCGAGAGGTCCTGGGTCGCGGCGGGCAGCGCGCCCACCGGGCGGGCCACGACGACCCTCCCGGCCCGCGCGAGCAGCGGCTCCAGGTCGAGCTCGACCACGGCGACGCGGCGCGGCAGGTCGAGCTCCTCGGCGAGCGCCGGGAGCAGCTCCCCCGCGTGCCCGATGACCGCGCCGTCGAGAACGACCTCGGCGGTGCGGCCCGGGTGCAGCGCGGCGTGGGCCCCCTGGCGCAGCACCAGCTCGGTGCCGGTCGCCGCGGAGACCTCGCGGACCACGTCGAGGGCGTCGCGCCAGTCGACGTCACGGCCGGCGACACCGGGCTGGCGCACGACGGCGGCACCCGTGAGCAGCGCCGCGAGGTGCCGCGGCTGCGGTGGGATGCCCGCGTTCAGCTCGGCCTCGACCTCCGCGGACGGACGCGCCCCGCCCGCAGGGAGCGCCCCGGAGCCGAACGGGCCGCCGGCGGCCGGGAGGAAGACGGAGCCGAGCTCGTAGACCGCGAGATCCGTCAGGCCGCGCGAGCGGTTGCGGGCCGCGACCTGCACGAGACCCGGCAGCAGCGAGATCCGCAGCTGGCCCGCGGTCGCGTCGAGCGGGTTCGCGAGCGTGATCTGCTCCTGCGGCTCCCCGTCGACCGAGCCGAGCCGGTCGTTGATCGAGCGCGAGAGGAACGGGTACGAGAGCACCTCGGTCAGACCCGCGGCGGCGAGCGCCTGGGCGAGGGTGCGGCGCAGCCTCTGGCCCGGGGTCAGACCGCGGCCGGGAGGCGCGACGGGCAGGATCGCCGGGATGCGGTCGTACCCGGTGATGCGGGCGACCTCCTCCGCGAGCGAGGCGCGGTCGACGAGGTCCGGGCGCCAGCTCGGCGGAGTCACCAGCAGGCCCGCTCCGCCGGCCTCGACGGAAGCGCCGATCTCGACGAGCGCGCCGCGGATCTCCGCCGGGGTGTACTCCACCCCGATGAGGCCTGCGACGTAGCCGTCCGGCAGCTCGACCGGCTCCGCCGTGCGCGGGTCGGCCAGGACCGAGCCGAGCTCGTCCGCCGTGCCGCCGGCGAGCTCCACCAGCAGCTGCACCGCGCGGGCCGCGGCGACCGAGGCCACCTCGGGGTCGACGCCGCGCTCGAAGCGCCGCGACGCCTCGCTCGGCAGCTTGTGCCGGCGAGCCGTCCGGGCGATCGAGACCGGGTCGAAGTTCGCCGCCTCGAGCAGGACGTCGGATGTGGCGTCCGAGATCTCGGTGCGCGCGCCCCCCATCACTCCGGCGAGGCCGATCGCCCCGCCGTCGTCGGCGATGACGAGGTCCTCCGCGTGCAGGCGCCGGGTCTGGCCGTCGAGCGTCTCGAGGGTCTCCCCCGGTGCGGCGCGGCGCACCACGATGCCGCCCTGCAGGGTCGCCAGATCGTAGCCGTGCAGCGGCTGGCCCAGCTCGAACATCACGTAGTTGGTGATGTCCACGACGAGCGAGATCGAGCGGACGCCGGCCAGTCGCAGTCGCGCGAGCATCCACGGCGGCGTCGGTCGTGAGACGTCGACGCCCCGGACGACGCGCGTGACGAACACGGAGGCGCCGACACGGCCGCGGATCGGCGCCTCGTCGGCCACGGACACGGGGAAGACGGGGGCCGTCTCCGTGCGCTCGTGCGGAGGGAGCGCCCGAGCGGGGTCGCGGAAGGCGGCTCCGGTGGCGTGGGCGTACTCGCGGGCGATGCCGCGGATCGAGAAGGCGTAGCCGCGGTCGGGCGTCACGTTGACCTCGACCGCGGCGTCGTCGAGACCGAGGAGCGCGACGGCGTCCGTGCCCGGCTCCGGGTCGAGCCCGAGCGAGGCGAGGCGGAGGATGCCCTCGTGGTCGTCCCCGAGGCCGAGCTCGCGGCTCGAGGCGATCATCCCGTCGGACACGTGCCCGTAGGTCTTCCGCGCGGAGATCGGGAACGGCCCGGGCAGGACCGCACCCGGCAGGGACACGACGACCTTGTCGCCGGCCGCGAAGTTGTGGGCTCCGCAGACGATGCCGCGGACGTCCTCTCCGCCGTCGGCGGCCCGCCCGCCCTCCGGGGCCACGCGGACGTGGCACCAGTTGATGGTCTTGCCGTTCTTCTGCGGCTCCGGAGCGAGGTCGAGCACCTCGCCGACGACGACGGGCCCGGTCACCTCGAACCGGTGGACGTCCTCCTCCTCCAGGCCGACCGACACCAGGGCCGCGTGCACGGACTCCGTCGTGACGTCCTGCTCGAGGTCCACGTACTCCCCCAGCCAGCTCAGCGGGATGCGCATCAGATCACCATCCCGTACTGCTCGCTGAAGCGGACGTCGCCCTCGACCATGTCGCGCATGTCCTTCACGTCGTTGCGGAACATCAGGGTCCGCTCGATCCCCATGCCGAAGGCGAACCCGGAGTACTCCTCCGGGTCGATCCCGGCCGCGCGCAGCACGTTCGGATTGACCATGCCGCAGCCGCCCCACTCGATCCAGCGGGCACCACCGACGAAGGTCGGGTGCCAGACGTCCAGCTCGGCGCTGGGCTCGGTGAAGGGGAAGTAGTTCGGCCTCAGGCGGATGCGCGCGTCGTCGCCGAAGAGGATCCGCGCGACGTGCTCGAGGGTGCCGCGCAGGTGCGCCATGGTCAGGCCGCGGTCGACGGCGAGGCCCTCGAACTGCGTGAACACGGGCGTGTGCGTCGCGTCGAGCTCGTCGGTGCGGTACACCCGGCCCGGAGCGATCACGTACAGCGGCAGCGGGCGCTCGAGCATCGAGCGGATCTGCACCGGCGAGGTGTGCGTTCGCAGCACCAGGTGCGAGTCGACGGGGTCGACGAAGAAGGTGTCCTGCATGGCGCGGGCCGGGTGGTCCTCGTCGAAGTTCAGGGCGTCGAAGTTGAACCACTCGTTCTCGAGCTCCGGCCCCTCCGCGATCTCCCAGCCCATCCCGACGAACACGTCGGCGATCGACTCCTGGAGCAGAGAGAGGGGGTGGCGGGCGCCGCGGCGCACGAAGCTGGCACCGGCGGTGACGTCCACGCGCTCGGCCTCGAGCGCGGCCGCGTCCTCGGCCTCGACGAGCTCGGCCTCGCGGGCGGCGTAGGCGTCGCCCACCTGCTTGCGGGCACCGCCGACGAGCTTGCCGGACGCCGCCTTGTGCTCAGGCGGGACGGAGCGCATCTGCGCGTTGAGGCGGGCGAGGGCGGACCCCTCGCCGAGGTGGGCGGCTCGGGCGGACTTCAGAGCGGCGGAGTCGCCCGCCGCGCCGATGGCGGCGAGGGCGTCGGCGACCGCCGCGAAGACGGCCTCGTCGGTGATCGGGTTGCTGTCTGACACGATCCCCCAGTGTAGGCGAGGGCCTCCGCCCCCTCCCGCCGCCCGCGCGCGGTGCTCGTCGCGCTCGCCCGCGGCCAGGCCCCCGTCTGCGCCGACGGCTCTCGAAGCCCCGCCACCGGCGTTGCTCGACCAGCAGGGGCGGGTTCTCGCTACGCCGGGGTCGGAGGCTGCTCGACCGGCAGGAAGCTGGGCGCCGCCGGACGGGAAGACGCCCGGACCGATCGCGACTCCCCGATCACCACCGCCTCCGCGTCGACGACGCCGGAGCGGAGCACCACCGCTCGATGCGCTGAGCGATCGCCGGACCCTCGAGGCGAACGGAGGAATCGCGTGCGAGCGATTCCTCCTAGCCGGACGCAGGACGCTCTGCGGAACCCGACCCGTCGGGAAGCCGACCGCGGTGAGGATCGCCCTCGGGCGATCCTCACAGTTCAATCCTGCACAGCGATCAGCTGCGTGTCCGTCTGCGCGCGGGCTGCGGGGTGGCCGCCGATGGTGCGGCCGCCGCGTCCGCCGCTCTTGGTGCGGATCTCGATCCACTTCGCCAGCCCCGAGAGGAGGAGGCAGATGCCGATGTAGATCGCTCCGATGACGATCGCCGCCGGGATGATCGGGCTGTCGAGGCTCGACTGGTTGCCCAGGTAGCGCGCGTAGTACAGCAGCTCGTTGTAGGTGATGATCGAGCCGAGCGCCGTGTCCTTGAGGGCGACGACGAGCTGGGCGATGATCACGGGCAGCATCGAGCGGATCGCCTGGGGGAACAGGATGAGTCGCATCACGCCGGACTTGCGCAGGCCGATCGCGTAGCCCGCCTCTTTCTGTCCTCGCGGGAGGGCTTCGATGCCGGCGCGGAAGATCTCGGAGAAGACGGAGCCGTTGTAGAGGGTCAGGGCGATGACGACGGCGAGGTAGGGGCTGAGCTTGAGGCCCGCGAACGGCAGGCCGTAGTACATCAGCATCATCAGGATCAGGACGGGGATCGCCCGGAACAGCTCGATGAAGAGCGTGACGGGGACGTTGATCCAGCGCCGGTCCGAGAGCCGGCCGATCGCCAGGAGGAGGCCGAGGACGAGGCTGGCGACGCCCGCCGTGGCGAAGGCCGCGAGCGTGCGGCCGAGGGCGCCGCCGATGCTCTGCCAGACCAGCGGGTAGCCGAACGCGCGCCACTTGGAGGCGTCGAACTGGCCGGACTCCGCGAAGCGCCAGACCACGAAGCCGATGAACGCCGCGATCAGCAGGACGACGACGACGCCGATGACGCGGTTGCGCACGACGGCCCGGGGGCCGGGGTTGTCGAAGAGGACGGAGCTCATCGGGCGACCCTCCACTTCTTCTCGAGCTGACGTTGGACGAGCGAGAGCAGGGTGACCAGGACCACGAAGACCAGGGCCACCCAGAGGACGACGATGAGGCTGTTCTCGCCGCGCTCGTTGAGGACGCGGACGATGGTGCCCGCCTCCGCGACCGAGAAGCCGGCGGCGACGGTGGTGTTCTTCAGCAGCGCGATCAGGACGCTCATGAGCGGCGGGATCACGGAGCGGAAGGCCTGGGGCAGGACGACCTGCGTCATCGTGAGGCCGAAGTCGAGGCCGATCGCGCGGGCCGCCTCGGCCTGGCCGATCGGCACGGTGTTGATGCCCGAGCGCAGCACCTCCGCGACGTAGGTCGCGGTGTAGAGGCTGAGGGCGCAGATCGCCAGGTTCGTGTAGTCCACCTGCGGCAGGTCGAGCTTGGGGTAGCCGAAGGCGAAGAAGAACATCACCAGCGTGAGCGGGGTGTTCCGGATGGTGTTCACGTACACCGTGCCGACCGCGCGGGCGATCGGGACGGGCGAGACGCGCATCGCGCCGACCACCGTGCCGATCAGCAGGGCGAACACGAGCGAGACGCTGAAGAGGATCAGGGTGTTGCCGAAGGCCGGGACGTAGACGTCGAGGTTGTTCAACAGGACATCCATGCGGCTGGCCCTTCTGTCGGAGCGGTGGTGGTGGTCGAGGAGAGGGGACCCCCGGGCGGCGGTCGGGCCGCCCGGGGCGCCTCCTAGTAGTCGTTCACCGCCGGCTGGGTGACGGTCGTGCCGGACTGGCCGAGCGTCTCGTCGTAGATGGCGCTCCAGGTCTCGCCGCCGTCGGTCAGCATGCCGTTGACGAAGTGGCGCAGGGCGTCGTCGTCCTTCGGCAGGCCGATGCCGTAGAGCTCGGTGCTGAAGGGCTCTCCGACGACCTTGAGCTCGTCGGGCTTCTGAGCGGCGTAACCGATCAGGATCGCGCCGTCGGTGGTGACGGCGTCGACGGTGCCGTCGGAGAGGGCGTCCACGCACTGCGAGTACGTGTCGAACTCCTCGGTCTTCACCTCGGGGTAGTTGGTGCGGATGTTCTGGATCGGGGTGGAGCCGGTGGCCGAGCACACGGTGGTGTCGGCGGTGAGGTCGTCCGGTCCGGTGATCGTGTCGTTGTCGGCCGCGACGAGCAGCTGCTGGCCGGTCTCGAAGTAGGGTCCGGCGAAGCCGACCTGCTCCTTGCGCTTGTCGGTGATCGAGTAGGTGCCGACGTAGTAGTCGATGTCGCCGTTCACGATCGACGCCTCGCGGTTGGCCGACGGGATCGCCTGGAACTCGATGGCGTCGGCCGCGAAGCCGAGCGAGGCGGCGGTCCACTTGGCGATCTCGATGTCGAAGCCGGAGCGCTCGCCGGTCGCCGCGTCGAGGTAGCCCAGCCCGGGCTGGTCCTCCTTGACGCCGATGACGACCTTGCCGTCCGCGGTCATCGCGTCGAAGGTCGGGCTGCCCTCGAGAGTGACGTCGGAGGCGACCTTGTACGCGGAGGTCCCTCCCTCGGAGCCTCCACCGGCGCCGCCGCCGGCGGTTCCGGAGTCGCCGGAGCAGCCGGCGAGGGCGAGGGTCGCTACTGCGAGTCCCGCGGTCATGAACATGAGCCTGGTGCGCATGATCGTCCTTCCTGGGGTTCGGCCCGCCGGAGCGGGCGATGTCGGGTCGGCTCCCGGGTCACGGGTCCGACCTGCCTGGTGGCTGCTGATCGCGCTTCTAGTGCGTGATGAGCTTGGAGAGGAAGTCCTTGGCCCGGTCGGTGCGGGGCGCGGTGAAGAACGACTCCGGGTCGGTGTCCTCGAGGATCTCGCCGTCGGCCATGAACACGACGCGGTCGGCGGCCTTCCGGGCGAATCCCATCTCGTGGGTGACGACGATCATCGTCATCCCGTCCTTGGCGAGCCCGACCATCACGTCCAGGACCTCGTTGATCATCTCGGGATCGAGCGCCGAGGTCGGCTCGTCGAAGAGCATCACCTTGGGCTTCATCGCCAGCGCCCGCGCGATCGCGACGCGCTGCTGCTGCCCGCCGGAGAGCTGGGCCGGGGTCTTGGCGGCCTGGTGGCCGACGCCTACCCGGTCGAGCAGCGCCGTGGCCTGGGCCTCCGCGTCCTTGCGGGAGAGCCCGCGGACCTTGATCGGGCCGAGGGTGACGTTCTCGAGGATCGTCTTGTGCGCGAAGAGGTTGAACGACTGGAAGACCATCCCGACGTCGGCGCGGAGCGCGGCGAGGCCCTTGCCCTCCTCCGGGAGCTTCTGCCCGTCGATGGTGATGGTGCCGCCCGAGATCGTCTCGAGCCGGTTGACCGTGCGGCAGAGCGTCGACTTGCCGGATCCGGAGGGGCCGAGGACCACGACGACCTCGCCCCGGTGCACCGTCAGATCGATGTCCTTCAGAGCCTGGAAGTCGCCGTAGTGCTTCTGCACCCCGGAGAGGACGACGAGGGGTTCACCGGCGGGAGCGGCGGCGCGCTCGTCTTGCGGGGCTGTGACCATGCCGTCAGAGAAGCACACGGGGATGGGCCGGTCAAATCATGAGGGAATTCTTAACCGAAGGGTAACAACGCACCCTGTTCTCCAGGTTCGCAGCACCCTCGGCCCGGTTCCTCTCAGGAACGCAGCGCGAAGGCGCTCTCGTACAGGCAGACGGAGGCCGCGGTCGCGAGGTTGAGCGACTCCGCCGCCCCGTAGATGGGCACCGCGACCACGCCGTCGACGAGGGCGAGCGACTCGTCCTCGAGGCCGCGCGCCTCGTTGCCGAAGACCCAGACGGTCGGCTGGGCGAGGTCCCCGCGGGCGCGGACGTCGAGCAGGTCCTCCCCCTTCACGTCGGCCGCGACGGAGCGGAGGCCCACGCCGCGGAGCCGGCCCAGCACGTCGGCGAGGTCGGCGCCGACCGCGACCGGGAGGTGGAAGAGCGAGCCGGTCGTGGAGCGCACGACCTTGGGGTTGTAGAGGTCGACCGAGCGGCCGGACAGCACGACAGCGTCGGCGCCGGCGGCGTCGGCGGCACGGATGATCGTGCCGAGGTTGCCCGGATCGCGGACCTCCTCGAGCACCGCCACGAGGCGCGGCTCGGAGGCGACGACGTCCTTGAGCGACGTGGGGAACTGACGGCAGACCGCGACGAAGCCCTGCGGAGTGACGGTGTCGGCCATCGCGTCGAGGACGTCCTCGGTCACGTACTCGATCTCCACCTCCGCCTCGGCGGCGGCGGCGACGATCTCGGGGTGGCGCTCCAGAGCGGTCGGAGTCGCGAACGACTCGACGATCAGCTCCGGGCGGTACTGCAGCGCCTCGGAGAGTGCCTGCGGGCCCTCGAGGAGGAAGAGCCCCGTCTCGAGCCGGGCCGGGCGGCGGGTGAGCTTCGCCACGGAGCGGACACGGGGAGAGCGGGGGTTGTCGAGCATGCGGCGAGCCTATCGGCGCGGTGATCGCCGCTCCCGCAGACACGGCGCGGGAGGGCCTGCGGACGACGGAGGGGGCCGCGACCTCTCGGTCGCGACCCCCTCCGGGAAGCCGTGCTGACTACGCTGCGGCCTTGGGCGCCGAGGTGTCGGCGGGCAGCGCGCTCTTCGCGGTCGCGACGAGCGAGGCGAACGTGGCCGGCTCGGTGATCGCGAGGTCCGCGAGGATGCGGCGGTCGACCTGGACGCCGGCCAGGGCGAGGCCCTGGATGAAGCGGTTGTAGGTCAGGCCGTTCGCGCGGGACGCGGCGTTGATGCGCTGGATCCAGAGACGACGGAACTCGCCCTTCTTGGCGCGGCGGTCGCGGTACGAGTAGACGAGGGAGTGGGTGACCTGCTCCTTCGCCTTGCGGTAGAGGCGCGACCGCTGGCCGCGGTAGCCCGAGGCGCGCTCGAGGATGACGCGACGCTTCTTGTGGGCGTTGACGGCCCTCTTCACTCTTGCCATTGCTGTTTCTTCCTATCGATCCGTGTCGGCTGAGTAGCGACCACGCGGCGCAGCGGGCTGCGCCGGCGGTGGGCTACAGACCGAGAAGCTTCTTGGCGACCTTGGCGTCCTGCGGGGCGAGGACCTGGTCCTGGTTGAGGCGGCGCGTGCGAACGCTGGACTTGGACTCCAGGTTGTGACGCATGCCGGCCTGCTGCTTCATGACCTTGCCGGAGCCGGTCACCTTGAAGCGCTTCTTGGCACCCGAGTGGGTCTTCATCTTGGGCATGTTCTCTCCTTGTGAACGTCACTCCGCGCTCGGCGGGGCGAAACCGGTGCCCCGCGAGCGGGGCGTCCACCGGCCCCGAGGCCGGGGCGGCGAAGTACTAGACGGACTCGGCCTCGGCCGTGTCCTCGGGGGTGTTGGCCTCGCGACGAGCGGCGCGGACCGCATTGGCCTCGGCCTTCGCCTCGGACTTGTTCTTCAGCGGGCCGATGACCATCACCATGTTGCGACCGTCGATGGTCGGGGTGGACTCGACCTGGCCGAACTCGGCCACGTCCTCCGCGAAGCGCTGGAGCAGGCGGACGCCCATCTCGGGACGCGACTGCTCGCGACCGCGGAAGAGGATCATCGCCTTGACCTTGTCGCCGGCCTTCAGGAAGCCCTCGGCGCGCTTGCGCTTGGTCTCGTAGTCGTGCTTGTCGATCTTCAGGCGGAAACGGACCTCCTTGAGGATCGTGTTCGCCTGGTTGCGACGGGCTTCCTTGAGCTTCTGAGCCTGCTCGTACTTGAACTTCCCGTAGTCCATGATCTTGGCCACGGGCGGCTTGGAGTTGGGGGCGACCTCGACCAGGTCCAGGTCTGCGTCCTGCGCGAGTCGCAGGGCGACCTCGATCTTGACGACGCCGACCTGTTCTCCTGCGGGACCCACGAGGCGGACCTCGGGGACGCGGATACGGTCGTTGGTACGGGGATCGCTGATTGCGTTTCTCCTCTGATCTCGGTGAGTGCAGCTGCGCTGCCGGAGTCTTCTCCAGCGCACCCGAGAGAGGTGATCGTCCCGTCCACGTCGTGCCTGCAGCACGGCGCTCGCACCCTGTGACGCGGTTCCCGAGGCGGACCTCGAGAGCCGCAGCCCTGCCTCCGGTGGTCTGACGACCCTCGGGGGCGGAGTGCTTCTGACCCGGTAACCTTGTGAAGCGGTCAAGCGCGGGTGGGAGAATCTCCACTTTCGAACCGAGGACATGCCTCGGAGCCCGGACAACCATAGCAGACCGGCGGCCCGCCCGACAGACCGGATCCGGCCGCCCCTCGATCCTCTGCTCCGGCGGCCGCGCCCCTCCACCACGGACGACGAACGAAGGACCCATGGCCCAGTACGACGACGACTACACGCGACGATTCGGCGAGGACGGCGGAGCCTCCGACGTGGAGGCCGCGCGCGACATCGCGGAGGTCCCGGCGGTGGAGATCATCACCACCGCCGCCGTGCACCTGATGAGCGCGGCCGCCGTCAAGTGCGGACTCGCCGACGAGCCTGGAGCGCAGGTCGACCTCGACGAGGCGCGCAAGCTCATCAACGCGCTCGCGGGCCTGGTCACGGCCGGGGCGCCCGACATCAGCGACATGCACGCCCGGAGCCTGCGCGACGGCCTCCGCACCCTCCAGCTCGCGTTCCGTGAGGCGTCCCCGATCGCTGACCCGATCGGCAAGGGCCCGGGCGAGAAGTGGACCGGCCCGGTCACCTGATCGGGAGTCAGCGGGCGGCGGCGAGCTGCAGCGTCATCGAGTCGACGCGCTGCGCGACGGTCTCGTCGGCCGCCCACCGCTCCCCCAGGCGCGCGACGAGGGCGCCGAGCGCGTCCTGATCGAGCCCCGGGCGCAGGCTCAGGACCACCACGAGCTCGGGGCCCGCGAGGCGCTGCTCCGGGTCTCCCGCGCGCACCTCGAGCGAGGCGACCGCCCGTTCCCCCTCCGCAGCCGCGCGCAGAGCCAGGAGCACCTCCGCATCGGCGGGGGCCGGCCGCCAGGCGCCGCCCTCCGCGATCGCCCAGAGGGCCGGGCGCCGGACCGCGAACTCCCGCTCGGACGCGGGATCGAGGACCATCACCTCGGTGCCCTCCGCGACGGCCGCCAGGGCCGCGCGGCGCCCGTCGACAGGGACGGGACGGGCGGCCGGGTCCCACCGGCGCATGCTCTCGACGCCGCTGAAGACGGGGAGCACCGTGCGGCCGTCGGGTCCGGCGACCGTGACGATCGCGAGCTCCTGCGTCTTGTCCGCCCGGAGTCCCCCGACTCCCTCGGCCTCCTCGCCGAGGCGGGCGACCAGCGGGATGAGCAGGCGGGACGTGCGTATCGCGTCGACCACGGCCTCCGGGCCGCGAGTGCCGCGGGCGAAGGACTCGAGCGCTGCGACCAGCGGCTCCGGGGCGCTTCCGTCGTCCTCCGGTGCTGCGCTCGGCTCGAAGTGCCGGCCCGCCCAGGGGGTGCCGGCCGAGTCGGTCAGATGCGCCGGGAGCGGGCGGGGCTCACTCGGATGCGACATCCAGGGCCTCCGCGAGCGTGAACGCGCCCGCGTACAGCGCCTTGCCGACGATCGCGCCCTCGAGCCCCTGGGGCACGAGGTCGCGCAGAGCGGCGATGTCGTCGAGGTTCGAGATGCCGCCCGAGGCGATCACGGGGCGGTGGGTGCGGGCCATGACCTGCTCGAGGAGCTCGAGGTTCGGGCCCTTGAGCGTGCCGTCCTTCGTGACGTCGGTGACGACGTAGCGGGTGCAGCCGGCCTCCTCCAGGCGGTCGAGGACCTGCCAGAGGTCGCCGCCCTCCTTGGTCCAGCCGCGCGCGGCGAGCGTGGTGCCCCGGACGTCGAGCCCGACGGCGATCTGGTCGCCGTACTGCGCGATGACGCTCGCGGCCCACTCGGGGTTCTCGAGCGCCGCGGTGCCGAGGTTGATGCGCTTCGCGCCGGCGCTCAGCGCGGACTCGAGGCTGCGGTCGTCGCGGATCCCGCCGGAGAGCTCGACGTTGACGCCCTTCACCTGCCGAATGACCTTCTTCATGATGCCGTGGTTGTCGCCGCGGCCGAAGGCGGCGTCGAGGTCGACGAGGTGGATCCACTCCGCGCCCTGGTCGGCCCAGTCGCCCGCGGCGTCGATCGGGTCGCCGTAGTTGGTCTCGGTCCCGGCCTCGCCCTGCGTGAGCCGCACGGCCCTGCCGCCCGCCACGTCGATCGCAGGCAGGAGGACCAGGCCCGGGGCCTTGGTGAACTCGCTCATCGTCATCCTCAGTCTCGGAGCCGGTGCCGGCCCCTGGAGGCGCCGACCACCGGCCGATCCTAGTTCGTGCGGAGGGTGCCCAGCCAATTGGCCAGCAGCCGGAGCCCGGCGGCCCCCGACTTCTCGGGGTGGAACTGCGTGGCCGAGAGCGGCCCGTTCTCGACCGCGGCGATGAAGGGGCCTCCGTGATCGGCCCAGGTGACCGCGGGACGCGGGAACGGGGGCATGACATCGAGCGACCACTCGCGGGCGCCGTAGGAGTGCACGAAGTAGAAGCGCTCCTCGGCGATGCCGTCGAAGAGCACCGAGCCCTCGGGAGCGGAGACGGTGTTCCAGCCCATGTGCGGGACGACCTCGGCCGGGAGGAGGTCCACCGTCCCCGGCCACTCGCCCAGGCCCTCGCTCTCGACCCCGCGCTCGACGCCGCGCTCGAAGAGCACCTGCATCCCGACGCAGATGCCCAGGACGGGGCGCCCGCCGGCGAGGCGCTTCTCGATGATCTCGCCGCCGCGGGCGCGGGTCAGCGCCGACATCACGGCGTCGAAGGCGCCGACGCCGGGCACGAGGAGGCCGTCCGCCTCCAGCGCCCGCTGCCGGTCCCCCGTCAGCTCGACGTCGGCCCCGGCGAGCTCGAGCGCCTTGACGGCGGAGTGCACGTTCCCCGAGCCGTAGTCGTAGACCACGACGGAGGGGCGGGCCGAGCTCACAGCGCGCCCTTCGTCGACGGCACGCCGGAGACGAGCGGGTCGAGGGCCTTGGCCTGACGGAAGGCGCGGGCGAACGCCTTGAACTCCGCTTCGGCGATGTGGTGCGGGTCCCTGCCGCCGAGCACCGTGACGTGCACGGTGAGGCCGGCGTTGAACGCGATCGCCTCGAAGACGTGGCGCACCATCGACCCGGTGAAGTGGCCGCCGATCAGGTGCAGCGCGAAGCCCTCCGGCTCGCCGGTGTGCACGAGGTAGGGGCGCCCCGAGATGTCGACGACGGCCTGCACGAGCGCCTCGTCGAGGGGGACGAGCGCGTCGCCGAAGCGGGAGATCCCGGCCTTGTCGCCGAGCGCCTGACGGATGGCCGTGCCGAGCACGATGCCGATGTCCTCCGCGGTGTGGTGGATGTCGATCTCGATGTCGCCGCGGGCCCGGACGTGCAGGTCCGTGAGCGAGTGCTTCGCGAACGCCGTCAGCAGGTGGTCGAAGAAGGGCACGCCGGTCTCGAGATCGGCGACGCCCGTGCCGTCGAGGTCGAGGGAGAGCTCGATGCTCGACTCGCTGGTGGCACGGCTGAGGGAGGCGGTGCGCCCGGGTGCGGCGCTCGGGGAGGTCATGCCTCCCAGTCTATTCGCGCCGCGTCGCCGCCCCCGGGCGGAGCTCACTCGCGCGAGAGCGCCACCGTGGCGTCGGCCGACGGTGCGGGGATGTAGGCGAGCGCCTCGAGGAACGCGGTCGTCTCCTCCTCGGTGCCGGCGCTGACACGGAGGTGGTTCGGGATGCCGACGTCGCGGATGAGGACGCCGTGGGCGAGCAGGCCCTCGAACATCGCGGCCGGATCCGCGACGCCGCCGAAGAGGACGAAGTTGCTGCCGGTCGTGTACGGGCGGTAGCCGAGGGCGCGCAGTCCGTCGATCATCCGGTCGCGCTGCACGATGATCTCGCCGACCATGGCGAGCATCTCGTCGGCGTGAGCGAGGGCGGCGGTCGCGGCGGCCTGGGTGAGGGCCGACAGGTGGTACGGGAGGCGGACGAGGCGGAGCGCGTCGATCACCGCGGGGTCGGCGGCGAGGTAGCCCAGGCGGACACCGGCGAAGGCGAAGGCCTTGCTCATGGTGCGGGACACGAGCAGGCGCGGTCGCCCGGGGAGGAGGCTCAGCGCGGTGGGCGCGCCCCTGCCGGCGAACTCGGCGTACGCCTCGTCGACGACGACGATGCCGTCGGTCGCGTCGTAGACAGCCTCGATCACGGCGAGGTCGAGCGGCGTCCCGGTCGGGTTGTTCGGAGCGCAGAGGAAGACGATGTCGGGCCGGGCCCGGCGCACCTGCTCCGCGGCGTACTCGGCTCCGATCTCGAATTCCGCCTCGCGCGGAGCGGGGATCCACTCCGTTCCGCTCCCCGACGCGAGGATCGAGTACATCGAATAGGTGGGCGCGAACCCCAGCAGCGAGCGCCCGGGACCGCCGAACGCCTGAAGGACGTGCTGGAGCACCTCGTTCGATCCGTTCGCAGCCCACACGCCGTCCGCGGTGAGCCCGTGACCGAGGTAGCCGGCGAGGGAGTCGCGCAGCTCTCGGAACTCGCGGTCGGGGTACCGGTTGACGGTGCGCAGCGCCTCCGTGACCCGCCCGACGATGTCGGCGATCACGTCGTCCGGGACCGGGTGGGTGTTCTCGTTGACGTTGAGGGCGACGGGCACGACCGCCTGGGGTGCACCGTACGGGTGCCTGCCTCGGAGGTCGTCGCGGAGGGGTAGGTCATCGAGAGTCGTCACCAGGGAATGGTAGCGAAGCACCCGGCGCGGACGTCCGGGCAGCCCGGCTCAGCGAGCGGTGTCGTACTCGGCCGGGACCGCGAGGCGCTGCCCGGGCTCGACGCCCGCGCTCGAGAGCTGGTTGAGGGAGAGGATGTCGTCGACCACGTCGCGCGGGTCCGCCTGCGGGGCGAGCTCCTCGGCGAGCGACCAGAGCGACTCGCCCGCGTGAACGGTGACGTACTGGAACTCGACCGCAGCGGCGTCGCTCGACGCGACCGCTCCACCGCCGTTGAGCCCGAAGGCGAAGGCGCCCGCCACGATCGGCAGGGCCCCCAGAGCGGCCACCACGGCGCGGCCGCGGCGCGTGAGGCGCAGACGGGTGCGAACGATCCGCGCTTCGCCGAACGCGCTCATCGGCTCGGGAGCGGACGGCAGTACCTCGACGTGCCGAGCCGCGGACGAGCGCTGGAGCGGGCGGGAGGTGAGCTGTGCGGTCATGGGATCGCTCCTTTCAACAGGGATTCGGGGAGGCCCTCGGCCGGGAGGGCCGCCCCGAACGCCTGTACCGAACATATCTTCGAACGACGGAGCGGTCAAGGGACCGTTCCGGCTGATCCGCGGGCGGACTCGCGCGCGACACACTCGAACGAATGTTCCGAGTCGTGAGTTCCGGCGGATACAGTTTCGAGAGCCTGGTCGTAGTAGAGCAGCGACCACCGACATTCCTTGTCGGGTCGCGACCGGGCGGGCGCGCACGCGGCGTGCGCACCGGGAAGAGGGAGCATCGTGAGCGACGCGCAGAGGGCCGGGACCCCGGCCGCCAAGACGAAGGCGGCCGCAGGCCGCCGCCGGAAGAGCCTGAGCGCCAAGCAGCTCGCGATCCTCGACGCGATCCAGCGCTCGGTGTCGAGCCGCGGCTACCCGCCGAGCATGCGCGAGATCGGCGACGCGGTCGGCCTCGCCTCGCTGTCGAGCGTCACCCACCAGCTCAACCAGCTCGAGCTCAGCGGCTACCTGCGCCGCGACCCGAACCGGCCCCGCGCCCTCGAGATCCTCATCGACGTCCCCAGCTCGACGGAGGACGACGGGTCGTTCGAGTCGACCGCGACGGTCGGCGACGCGGCGATGGTCCCCCTCGTCGGCCGGATCGCGGCGGGCGTGCCGATCATGGCGGACCAGCAGATCGACGAGGTGTTCCCGCTTCCCCGGCAGCTCGTCGGCAAGGGCGAGCTCTTCATGCTCAAGGTCGTCGGCGAGTCGATGATCGACGCCGCGATCTGCGACGGCGACTGGGTCGTGGTCCGCTCGCAGCGCACCGCCGAGAACGGCGAGATCGTAGCGGCCATGCTCGACGGCGAGGCCACCGTCAAGGTGCTGCGCCAGCGCGACGGCCACACCTGGCTGCTGCCCCGCAACTCCAACTTCGAGCCGATCCTCGGCGACGAGGCCGAGGTGCTCGGGAAGATCGTGGCGGTCCTCCGCTCGGTCTGACACCGGGAACGCAGGAGGGGCCCGACCGGCGTGCAGCCGGCCGGGCCCCTCCTGCGTTCGACGGGCACCGGCGATCGGGGCGCGCGCCCCTCCGTCGCGGTCACGGGAAGGCGGAGGAGGGCCGCCGACACGAGATCGCCGAACCCTCCGGCCGCCGGAGCGGGTCGATGGTGCGGGACGCCGCACCCCCTCCCGGATGCGCCGAGCGCCCGCCTCCCGGACGGGGAGACGGGCGCTCGGGTGGTGGCGATCAGGCCTGGACGGCCGCGCGCGGAACCGCGAACTCGGTGAGCGAGCCCGCCAGGTCGGCGTGCACGAGGGCGACCACGTGGGTGCCGCCCTCGACGTACTGCGTCGACAGGATCCGGCCGCTGCGGTGCAGATGCGAGATCACGTCGCCCCGGTCGTAGGGCACGAGCAGGTCGATCTCGACGTCCGGCTCGGGCAGGATCTCGGCGATCCGCGCCTCCAGCTCGTCGATGCCCTCGCCGCTGCGCGCCGACACGAAGACCGCGTCGGGAGCGAGACCGCGCAGCACCAGCCGCGTGCCCTCGTCCACCAGATCGGCCTTGTTGAAGGCGATGATCTCGGGGATGCTGCGGGCGCCCACCTCGCCGATCACGTCGCGCACGGTGGCGATCTGCCCGGCCGGATCGGGGTGGGAGGCGTCCACGACGTGGACGATCACATCGGAGTCCGCGACCTCCTCGAGCGTCGACCGGAAGGCCTCGACGAGCTGGTGCGGAAGCGCTCGGACGAAGCCGACCGTGTCGGCGAGCGTGTAGAGGCGCCCGTCCTTCGTCTGGGCCTTGCGGACGGTGGCGTCGAGGGTCGCGAAGAGCGAGTTCTCGACGAGGACGCCCGCGTGCGTCATCCGGTTCAGCAGGCTCGACTTGCCGGCGTTCGTGTACCCCGCGATCGCCACCGAGGGGACGGCGTTGCGCTTGCGGTTCGCGCGCTTGGCCTCGCGGGCGGGCTTCATCGCCGTGATCTGCTTGCGCAGGCGCGCCATGCGGGTGTGGATGCGGCGACGATCGAGCTCGATCTTCGTCTCACCCGGACCGCGCGAGCCCATTCCGGCTCCCGCGCCCACCTGTCCGCCAGCCTGGCGGGACATGGACTCGCCCCAGCCGCGCAGTCGCGGGAGCAGGTACTCGAGCTGCGCGAGCTCGACCTGCGCCTTGCCCTCGCGGCTCTTCGCGTGCTGGCTGAAGATGTCGAGGATCACCGCGGTGCGGTCGATCACCTTGACCTTCACCACGTCCTCCAGCGCACGCCGCTGGCTCGGTGCGAGCTCGGTGTCGGCGACGACCGTGTCCGCGCCGAGGGCCGCGACGAGCCCCGCGAGCTCCTGGGCCTTGCCCTTGCCGAGGTAGGTGCTCGGATCGGGGTGCGGGCGGCGCTGGAGCAGGCCGTCGAGGACCGTCGCTCCCGCCGTCTCCGCGAGCGCGGCGAGCTCGTGCAGCGAGTTCTCCGCGTCCTCCAGCGAATTCTGCGAGTACACGCCGATGAGCACGACGTTCTCCAGGCGCAGCTGGCGGTACTCGACCTCCGTGACGTCCTCGAGCTCGGTCGAGAGGCCGGCGACGCGTCGCAGCGCCTGCCGGTCGTCGCGGTCGAACTGCTCGCCGTCGCTGTTCTCGCCCTCGTGGCCGGCGCTCTGCAGCGCCTGGGCTCCACCCGCGACGAAGCGCGAGTACCCTGCCGAACGCGACTGCGCGTTCGCCAGGACCCTCGAGACGACGTCCACGGCCTCGGTCGTGTCGGTCTCGTTCAGGTCTTCCGTCATCCGGATAACACTAACTCCTCAGGTCTTGATAGGTTCACTTCTCATGGCCGCCGAGCACTACTTCTCGAGTACTCCCGACGGCGACCTCCGGCCCCGCAGGATCCAGGCCCGCCTGGCCGGCCGCGACCTCGAGGTCACGACGGCAGGAGGGGTGTTCAGCCCCGGTCACGTCGATCTCGGCACGCGCGTCCTGCTGGACGCGGTGCCCGACGCCCCCGCTGACGGGGACCTGCTGGACCTCGGCTGCGGCTGGGGCCCGGTCGCCCTCGCGCTCGCCCTCGCCTCCCCCGACGCCCGGGTGTGGGCGGTCGACGTCAACCAGCGGGCGCTCGAGCTGGTCCGTCGCAACTGCGAGGAACTCGGCGTCCTCAATGTCAACGCCGTGCTGCCCGAGGATGTTCCCGACGACGTCCGCTTCCGCACCGTGTGGTCGAACCCGCCGATCCGCATCGGCAAGGAGGAGCTGCACCTCCTGCTCGAACGCTGGCTGCCGCGGCTCGAGGAGGGCGCGGACGCCTGGCTCGTCGTGCAGCGCAACCTCGGCTCCGACTCGCTCCAGACCTGGCTCGGCGCCGCGTTCGCCGGGTGGCTCGACGTGGAGCGCGTCTCCTCGGCGAAGGGCTTCCGCGTGCTCCGGACGACCCGCCGGGCCTGACCGGGTCCTCAGTCGATCCGGATCGTCCCGGTGAAGACGAGGTCGGCCGGGCCGGAGAGCCCGACGTGCTCGCCCTCCTCCGCCGCGAACATCGTCACGCCGAGCGTGCCGCCCGGGACCTCCACGCGCCAGGCCTGCGGAGCGCGCGCTCCCGCCCAGTAGCGCACCGCCAGTGCCGCCGCCGCGGCACCCGTGCCGCAGCTCAGGGTCTCGCCGCTGCCGCGCTCGTGCACGCGCATCCGGATCCGCCCGATCCCGTCGTGGACCAGGGGCTCGCCGGGAACCACGAACTCGACGTTCGCGCCGTCCTCGGGCTCCGGGTCGAGCTGCGGGATGTAGGAGAGGTCGGCGGAGTCGAGCTCCTCGTCGTTGCTGAGGGCGACGACCACGTGCGGATTGCCGAGGTCGATCCCGAGACCGGGGCGCGCGACCTTGAGCTCCTTCGCCCGCACCAGGGGCTCGCCGCCCGCCAGCTCCCAGCGGCCGAGGTCGACCTGGAACCCGGCACCGCTGCGGGTGACGTCGCGGACGCCGGCGCGGGTGCCGATCGGCAGGGTGTCGCCGGGCTCGAGCGCCGCGAGGCCGCCCGCGAGCAGGAACGCGGCGTAGACGCGGATGCCGTTGCCGCACATCTCGGCGATCGAGCCGTCGGCGTTGCGGTAGTCCATGAACCACTCCGCCTCGCTCTCCTCGGCCAGAGCCGCGGCGCCCTCCGGGATCGCGCGGGAGCGGACGGCACGGATGACGCCGTCGGCGCCGACGCCGAAGTGGCGGTCGCAGATCATCGCGATCTGCGCGGGCGAGAGGTCGACCTCACCGTCCGGGTCGCTGAAGAGCACGAAGTCGTTGCCGGTGCCCTGGCCCTTGGTGAAGTGCAGCTCGATCGTCATGGCGCACAGCCTAGCGAGGAGCGGGAGCGGCGGCCTGGGCGGCGGCGTGCGCCCGCGACACCAGGTCCGGCGCGTCGTACGGGAGCCGGTGGGCGCCGGCGTAGCGCCGGAACCAGCTGTTCTGCCGACGTGCGTAGCGGCGCGTGAGCGCCTGCGTCGCCGCGATCGCCTCCTCCTCGCGGAGGACGCCGGCACGCTGGGCGAGCGCCTGGGCGTACCCGATGGCCCGCCCGGCTGTGACGCCGCGCTCCAGGCCGAGGGGGACGAGCCGCTCGACCTCGTCGAGCATCCCGGCCGCCCACATCCGCTCCACCCGCCGGTCGAGGCGCTGCACCAGCTCCTCCCGCGGAGCCTCGAGGAACAGGATCGAGGCGGGGCGCCACCGAACCGGCTCGTCGGACATCAGCGCGCTGTGCGTGCTCCCGCCGGTGAGCTCCGCGATCTCGAGCGCGCGGACGATGCGCCGGGCGTTGTGCGGACCGATCCGCTCGGCCACTCCGGCGTCGATCCGGCGCAACCGCTCGACGAGGGCGCCCAGGCCCTCCCGCTCGGCGGTCTCCTCGAGCCGGCGCCGGACGGCCGGGTCGGTGCCCGCGAACGAGAACTCGAAGACGACGCTGGAGACGTACAGACCGGAGCCCCCGACGAGGATCGGCGTCGCCCCGCGCGCCAGCACGCTCTCGATCACGCGCCGCGCCTCGCTCTGGTAGCGGGCGACCGACGCCTCCTCCGTCACGTCGAGGACGTCGAGCAGGTGGTGCGGGACGCCCCGACGCTCGTCGGCGGGCAGCTTCGCGGTGCCGATGTCCATCCCGCGGTAGAGCTGCATCGCGTCGGCGTTCACGATCTCAGCGGCGCCGCCGTCCTGCCGGATCGCCTCGGCGAGCTCGAGCGAGAGGTCGGACTTGCCCGTGCCGGTCGCGCCGACGACCGCGATGAGCTCCGGCGCGGTATCGGGGGCTCCGGTCTCAGCGCTCGCCATCGAGGGCGTCGTAGATCGGCGTCGTCAGCGTGCCGGCGTCGCGCACGCGCAGCGACGGCAGGCCCAGCGAGACCCGGGGCGCCCCGCTCGCGCCCGGGGCGGCCGGAACTCCGCAGGACTCGGTCTGCGCCCGGTCCCAGGCGTCGCCCGCGCGGGTGCGGCGGATGCGGAGCGGCGCGCCGTCGGGCGAATCCGCCAGGAGGTAGAAGGGGGCGGCACGGGTGACCCGGACGGAGACCACGTCTCCGGGACGCGGCTGCTCGGAGCCCTCGGGCACGTCGAAGTGCACCAGACGGCTGTCCTCGGCGCGTCCGCTCAGCCGGTGCGTCTCCGTGTCGCGGCGGCCCTCGCCGGTCGCGACGAGGACCTCGACCTCTCGGCCGACGACCGTGCGATTCTCCTGCTCGCTGATCGCGTCCTGCAGGGCGACGAGCCGCTCGTAGCGCTCCTGGACGACCGCCTTGGGGATCTGGTCGGGCAGCGTCGCGGCCGGGGTGCCGGGCCGGACGGAGTACTGGAAGGTGAAGGCGGAGGCGAAGCGGGCCGCCTCGACCACCCGCAGGGTCTCCTGGAAGTCGGCCTCCGTCTCGCCGGGGAAGCCAACGATGATGTCGGTGCTGATCGCCGCGTGCGGGATGCGATCGCGCACCCGGTCGAGGATCCCGAGGAACTTCTCGGAGCGGTAGGAGCGGCGCATCGCTTTGAGGACGCGGTCGGAGCCGGACTGGAGCGGCATGTGCAGCTGCGGCATCACCGCCGGCGTCTCGGCCATGGCGTCGATCACGTCGTCGGTGAAGGCCGCGGGATGGGGGCTCGTGAAGCGGATCCGCTCGAGCCCGTCGATGGTGCCCGCCGCGCGGAGCAGCTTCGAGAACGCCTGGCGATCGCCGAACTCGACGCCGTAGGAGTTCACGTTCTGGCCGAGAAGGGTGACCTCGATCGCGCCGTCGTCCACGAGCGCCTGGATCTCGGCGAGCACGTCGCCGGGGCGCCGGTCCTTCTCCTTGCCGCGGAGCGAGGGGACGATGCAGAAGGTGCAGGTGTTGTTGCAGCCGACCGAGATCGAGACCCAGCCGCTGTAGGTCGAGTCGCGCTTCGTGGGGAGCGTGGAGGGGAAGACATCGAGCGATTCGAGGATCTCGAGCTGCGCCTCGTCGTTGTGGCGGGCGCGCTCGAGCAGGCTCGGGAGGGCGCCCATGTTGTGCGTGCCGAAGACCACGTCGACCCACGGGGCACGGTCGAGGATGACGTTCTTGTCCTTCTGCGCGAGACAGCCGCCGACCGCGATCTGCATCCCCTCGTGTCGGCGCTTCACCGACGCGAGGTGGCCGAGGTTGCCGTAGAGCTTGTTGTCGGCGTTCTCGCGCACCGCGCAGGTGTTGATCACGACGACGTCGGCCTCGGCTCCATCGGCGGACACGTAGCCCGCCGCCTCGAGCGAACCGCTCAGCCGCTCGGAGTCGTGCACGTTCATCTGGCACCCGAACGTACGGACCTCGTAGGTCCTCGGCCGGGTCTCGGCGACGGGCGACGGGGCGGTACCGAGCGTGCTCATGGTGTGGGATTCTACGCTCCGGTCGGACCGCTCCCGGCCCGCCGTGTCAGCGGAAGCGGACGCTCGACCCCGGCTTGCGGATCGTCTCGCGGACGACGCGCTGCACGAGTCCGCCGGCGTAGCCGCGGCGCGCGAGGAATCCCGTGAGCCGGCGCTCGGCGACCTCGTCGGAGAGCGAGCGCAGGCTCGGCAGGCGCTTGCGCGCGAGCTCGAGCGCCGTGCGGTACTCGTCGTCGCCGTCCAGCTCGTCGAGCGCTGACGCGATCGCCTCGGGGTCGATCTTCCGCGCGCGCAGCTCCTGCTGGATGGAGGAGCGGCCGAGCTTCTTGCGGTCACGGAGCGAGACGACCAGCTGCTCCGCCATGCGGAGGTCGTCGAGGTAGCCGAAGCGCGTGAAGCGCTCGAGGATCTCGAGGGCGTCCTTCTCGGCGACGCCCTCCGTGTAGAGGCGCGCCTCGACCTCGGCGACCGAGAGGCTCTTGCGGGAGAGCCCCCGTACGATCCGATCCGCGACCTGCTCGGGATCGATCTCCTCCGGGATCTCGATCGCGTCGTCGTCGTCCTCGTCCTCCGCGTTCTCGACGAACGCCGGCGCGCGCCGGGCGACATGAGCCGAGAGCTCGGCGATCCGCTCGGAGGCCGGAGACGCGGCGCCCCCGACGGCGGAGCCTTCCAACTCGCCTGCGGCCGCCCCGGGAGCACTGGTACGCGGCGTTCCTGCTCCGGACGGATCCGGAAGCGACCCGGCCCCGTCGGCGTCCGGCGCCGCCGGAGCCCAGCCCTCGTCGCCCGCCGCACCCCGGTCGACCCAGGGCAGGAAGGCCACGGGGCGGCCCTTCGCCCCCTCCGCGGCCTTCTCCGCCACGGGCTAGGCGCCCTTGCGCACGGGCTGCTTGGTCTCGATCGCGACCGGCGCGGCCTCGACGGCCGCGTTCGGGTCGACGATCACGCCGAGCTTGACCAGGATGCGCTTCTCGATCTCGGCGGCCACATCGGGGTTGTCGATGAGGAACTGGCGCGCCTTCTCCTTGCCCTGGCCGAGCTGGTCGCCGTCGTAGGTGTACCAGGCGCCCGACTTGCGGACGATCTCGTGCTCGACACCGAAGTCGATCAGGCTGCCCTCGCGGGAGATGCCGACGCCGTAGAGGATGTCGAACTCGGCCTGCTTGAAGGGCGGGGCCATCTTGTTCTTCACGACCTTGACGCGGGTGCGGTTGCCGACCGCGTCGGTGCCGTCCTTCAGCGTCTCGATGCGGCGGATGTCGAGGCGGACCGACGCGTAGAACTTGAGCGCCTTGCCGCCCGCCGTGGTCTCGGGGCTTCCGAAGAAGACGCCGATCTTCTCGCGCAGCTGGTTGATGAAGATCATCGTGGTGTTCGTGGTGTTCAGTCCGCCGGTCAGCTTGCGCAGCGCCTGGGACATGAGGCGCGCCTGCAGGCCGACGTGGGAGTCGCCCATCTCGCCCTCGATCTCGGCACGCGGCACGAGGGCCGCGACGGAGTCGATCACGATGAGGTCGATCGAGCCCGAGCGCACGAGCATGTCGGCGATCTCGAGCGCCTGCTCTCCGGTGTCGGGCTGCGACACGAGGAGGGAGTCGATGTCGACGCCGAGCTTCTTGGCGTACTCGGGGTCGAGCGCGTGCTCCGCGTCGATGAAGGCGGCGATGCCGCCGTTGCGCTGCGCGTTCGCGATCGCGTGCAACGTGAGGGTGGTCTTTCCGGAGGACTCGGGGCCGTAGATCTCGACGATGCGGCCACGCGGGAGCCCGCCGATCCCGAGCGCGACGTCGAGCGCGATCGAACCGGTCTGGATCACCTCGACGGGAGCGCGGTCGTCGCTTCCGAGGCGCATGACGGCGCCCTTGCCGAACTGGCGGTCGATCTGGGCGAGTGCGGTCTCGAGGGACTTCTCGCGGTCGGAGGAACTGGGCATGGCCGTCTCGCTCTCGTGTTCGTGGTGGTGTCGCCTACAGGCTGTCGCGACATGCTGGCGGCTGTCGGAGTGACAGTGCCGGCCGGCTGCGACAAGGCGGTGAAGCAGGTCCGTTCAGGTGTCTCCGACGGTACGCCCGACCACCGACATCGGGGCCGAGCGAGAGCGACTCCGTGGAGACGGGGCCGATCCTGCTTCTGTGGAGGAGCCTAGACCCGTTCGAACACGGATTCGAGCAAGAGCCTTCGGCGTGTCGAACACGGCTTCGGCGACGGGAGCGTCAGCGGTGGCGCTTCCGCGCATCCACGCCGTGCCAGCGGGCCTCCGGGACGTCGTTGGCGCGGCAGAGGGCGAGCCAGACCTCGCGCGGCTCCGCTCCGTCCGCGAGGGCGCGCTCGGCGGTGCGGCCCCCGAGCTCGGTCAGCACGAGGTCCGAGACCAGGACACGGGCGTACGCGCCGCCGAACTCGTCGTCCACCAGCTGCCGGAACTCGCTCAAGCGCATGCGTCCACGGTAGCCGCTGCCCGGAGGCCGCACTCCCCGGGAACGCCGAAGGGCGCCCGGCCGGAGCCTGGGCGCCCTTCGCGTGGAACGGGTGCGGTGAGTGGAGGGGACGGAATCCGACTACTGCGTGACGAGGTCCGCGTCGAAGCCGGCGACCATGTCGGCCGGGATGGTGTCGGGGATGGTGTCGATGCCCTCGATGACGGCGAGACGATCGCCGACCTCGCGCATGATCACCGAGATGGGGGTGTCGAGGGCGTCGGCGACAGAGGCGAGGATCTCCGAGGAGGCCTCCTTCTGACCGCGTTCGACCTCGCTCAGGTAGCCGAGCGCAACGCTCGCCTTGCTCGCCACCTGACGGAGCGTACGACCTTTCTGCAGGCGAAAGTCCCTGAGGACATCGCCGATCTCCTGACGAACTAGAACCACTGGACCCTCCTTCTCCACGTCAACCGCATGTCGTGCACCTGCACCGCGAACACGAGCGCCGGAGATTCCGGAGCGGATGATCGGGGGGCTGGGACAAGAGAACCGGATAGCTGTTCACTACCCGGTTCGTATGGTGTCGACTCTAATACCGGATGACTGGACTTTGCGTGTGAGCGACACCAGTTGTAACCGGGCCGCAATGCGGCGCATTCCGATTCCCGGAGGGCCCTCGCTGGGTATCCGCCTCATGCGCCGCGGGAGATCAGCTCCGCACCGAGGGCGAGGGCCGCGTCGACCGAGGCGGCGCGGATCGCGGCGCGGTCGCCGTCGAACCGGTGCTCGCGGACCAGCTCGTCTTCGCCGAGGACGGCCGCCACGAAGACGGTGCCGACGGCCGCATCCCCCTGCGGATCCGGACCGGCGACCCCCGTCGTCGCCAGGCCGAGCGTCGGACGCCCGTCGGCTGCGAGCCGCGAGGACGCTCCGCGCGCCATCTGCACGGCAACCCCGGGATCGACGGGACCCCGCTCGCCGAGGACGCGCGCGTCGACCCCGAGGAGCCGGTCCTTGAGGTCGGTGGCATAGCTCACCACTCCCCCGCGGTACACGGCGGAGGCGCCGGGCACCTCCACGAGGGCGGAGCTGAGCGCGCCGCCGGTGAGCGACTCCGCGACGGCGAGGTCGACACCCCGCCGCCGGAGCTCGGCGATCAGCTGCGCGGCCGTCACCGCGTGGACCGGGCGGCCCGGCTCTGGCGGGCGGCGTCGGCGAGGTAGTCGATCCCGGTGGCGACCGTGAGCACCACCGCGGCCGTCATCGTGATCCCGTTCAGCCAGTGGACCCACTCGCCGAGGACGGCCCAGAGCGGCAGCAGAGCGAGGGAGATCGCGATCGACTGCACGATCGTCTTGAGCTTGCCGCCCCGTGACGCCGGGATCACCCGGTCCGAGAGCACGGCCATCCGGAAGACGGTGATGCCGATCTCGCGCACCAGGATGACGATCGTCACCCACCACGGCAGCTCCGCGAGGATCGAGAGCCCGACGAGCGCCGCACCGGTCAGCACCTTGTCGGCGATCGGATCCAGGAGCTTGCCGAGATCGGTCACGAGGCCCCGGCTCCGGGCGATGTGCCCGTCGATGCCGTCCGTGGCGATCGCGACGATGAAGAGGAGCGCCGCGGCGATCCGGATCCCGCTGTCCTGCCCCCCGTCGGCCAGCAGGAGCCAGAAGAAGACGGGCGCCAGCAGGATCCGGAGGACCGTGATCGCGTTCGGCAGGTTCCAGTTGCCCGACGCGGCCGGAGCCGGTGCGGTGGGGTTCGTCATCGTGCTCCGCCGTTCCTCGCAGTGCGGGCGACCGGGACGGTCACTCGCGTCCCGTCAGCGTCCAGGCGTCCTCGCCGGACCCCTCGTCGTCGTCGTGGTAGTCGGTGGCGGCGGGCCCGGTCGGCTCGGCCAGCGGATCCGCGTACGGGTCCGGGGCGACCGAGGACGGCGCGGCCGGCCCCTCGCCCGGGTCCTCGCCGCGCATCCGCGCGAGGACGCCCGGCAGCTGCTCGGCGGTGACCAGCACGTCGCGAGCCTTCGACCCCTCGGAGGGGCCGACGACCTCGCGCGACTCGAGCAGGTCCATCAGCCGGCCGGCCTTGGCGAAGCCGACGCGGAGCTTGCGCTGCAGCATCGAGGTCGAGCCGAACTGCGTGCTGACGACGAGCTCGGCCGCCGCGACCAGCAGCTCGAGGTCGTCCCCGATGTCGGAGTCGATCTCCTTGCGCTGCGCCTGCACGGTGATGTCCTGGCGGTACTCGGGCTGCGCCTGACGGGTGACGTGCTCGACGACCTTCGCGATCTCGTCCTCGCGGACCCAGGCGCCCTGGACGCGCATCGGCTTGTTGGTGCCCATGGGGAGGAAGAGGCCGTCGCCCTGCCCGATGAGCTTGTCGGCTCCCGGCTGGTCGAGGATGACCCGCGAGTCCGTCACGCTGGTCACCGCGAAGGCGAGGCGGCTGGGCACGTTCGCCTTGATGAGGCCGGTCACCACGTCGACGCTCGGCCGCTGCGTGGCAAGCACGAGGTGGATGCCCGAGGCGCGCGCGAGCTGGGTGATCCGCACGATCGAGTCCTCGACGTCGCGCGGGGCGACCATCATCAGGTCGGCGAGCTCGTCGACCACCACGAGGAGGTACGGGTACGGCTTGAGGACGCGGCTGCTGCCCGCCGGGAGCGTGATCTCGTCCGCGCGGACGGCCGCGTTGAAGTCGTCGATGTGACGGAACCCGAACGAAGCCAGGTCGTCGTAGCGCATGTCCATCTCCTTCACGACCCACTGCAGCGCCTCGGCGGCCTTCTTGGGGTTCGTGATGATCGGAGTGATCAGGTGCGGCACTCCGCCGTAGATGGTGAGCTCCACGCGCTTGGGGTCGATCAGGACCATCCGCACGTCCTGCGGGCGCGCGCGCATCAGCAGGCTCGTGATCATCGAGTTGACGAAGCTGGACTTGCCGGAGCCGGTGGAGCCGGCGACCAGGAGGTGCGGCATCTTGGCGAGGTTCGCCACGACGTAGCCGCCCTCGACGTCCTTGCCGACGCCGATGGTCATCGGGTGCGTGGACGTCGTCGAGGCCGGCGAGCGGAGGACGTCGCCCAGCGAGACGATCTCGCGGTCCGTGTTGGGGATCTCGACGCCGATCGCGCTCTTGCCCGGGATCGGGGAGAGGATCCGGACCTCGTTGCTGGCGACGGCGTAGGAGAGGTTCTTGCTGAGCGCGGTGACGCGCTCGACCTTGACGCCGGGGCCGAGCTCGATCTCGTAGCGGGTGACGGTCGGGCCGCGGGAGAAGCCGGTGACCGTCGCATCCACGTTGAACTGCTGCAGCACCTCGGTGATGGCGCGGACCATCTCGTCGTTGGCCGCCGAGCGCGCCTTGGAGGGCGTGCCCGTCGAGAGGGCGGCCGCCGAGGGGAGGCGGTACGGCGCGTCGTCCTCGAACGAGGAGTCGAAGCCGGCGGTCGGATCCTCCTCGGCGAGGGGCGCGATCGGGCCGGTCTCGATGACGGGCGGGATCGGGACGGCGGGCGCCACATCGAGGCGGTCGAGCCGGATGACCTCGGTCGCGTCGTCGTCGACCACACCGGTCGCGCCGCGGGGAGCGCCCGTCTGCTCGAAGCGGGCGAGCGCGGCCTCGGCGGTCTCGGCCTCGGCCAGCACCTCGGTGGCGTAGGAGCGGGTCGGCGGGTGGGCCTCGTCGTCGCGCTCCTCGAGCGCGGTGTCGAAGCCCTTCGCGCGGCCGCGGGCGGGAGCGGTGCCCTCGAGCACCTCGGTGAAGGAGTCGATCGGGAGCTCGGTCTGCACGGTCGGCTCGTCCTCGCGCCCGGACTCGGTGCGCCGCCACCAGGGCAGCTCTCCGCCGTCCTGCTGCGCGTCCTCCTCCTGCTCGGCCTCCGCCTTCGCCGCGGCCTTGGCGGCGGCCCGCTCGGCCTTGAGGCGGGCGCGCTCCTCGTCGTCGAGCACGGGGGCGCCGAAGAGGTAGCCGTAGAGCTCCCGCGAGCGCGCGCCGATGCGGTTCGGCGGGGTCTTGGTGATGATGAACAGCGACAGCAGGATCACGAGCGACAGCAGCACGGTCGCGCCGGGGACGGTGGCGATCGCCACGAGCGGGGCGCCCACCAGCCAGCCGAGGACGCCTCCCGCTGCCGCCATGGTCTCGATTCCCTGGCCGGGCTGCGGCAGGCCGAGGTGCGCGTGGCAGATGCCGGCGGAGGCGACGAGCAGCGTGATGACGCCCACGCCCATCCGCCCGTTGTCGTCGACGGACCGGGGGTGCCGGAAGAGCCAGAGGGAGAAGAGGAGAAGGACGACCGGCAGCACGTAGGCGACCCGGCCGAAGAAGCCGCCGAAGCTCCACGCGTCGAGCACCAGGGCGACCG
Organism: Rathayibacter sp. AY1C6; assembly: GCF_002931535.1. Classification (NCBI taxonomy): domain Bacteria; kingdom Bacillati; phylum Actinomycetota; class Actinomycetes; order Micrococcales; family Microbacteriaceae; genus Rathayibacter; species Rathayibacter sp. AY1C6. The sequence goes on from NZ_PSWC01000003.1 coordinate 39,984, forward strand.
GGTCGGTCGCGAGGAACCACTCGACGACCGCGCCCGCGACGGCCAGCAGCAGCAGCAGGAAGGGGACGCCGTCGCGGCGCTCCTCCTTCGCCAGCCGCTCGGGACCGAGGGCGCGCGCTGCGCCGCCCGCGAGGTGGGCCAGCGCCATCCAGAGCCGCACGGCGGGGTTGGTGCGCGGGGCGGACTCGAAGGCCACCGTCTTCGTCTCGGCGGCCGCCTTGCCCGAGCCCCGGCCGGATCGCGGCGCGCCGGAGCGCGGAGTCGCGCTGCCGCGCCCGCGCGAGGTCGTCTTGGTACTGGTCGCCATGAGGCCACCGTACCTGCCGCCCCCGTCAGGGCCGGTGACCCGCGCCGCGACGGCAGGCGCCGATCCGCCGCCGGCCGGGAGGCTCAGGCCTCGATGACGAGCGGCACGATCATGGGCCGGCGGCGGTAGGAGGTGTTGACCCAGCGGCCGACGACGCGACGGACGGCCTGCGAGAGCGCGTGCTGATCGCTCGCCCCGTTCCGCACCGCCTCCTCGAGCGCGGCCGCGATCCGCGGCTTGACCTCGTCGAAGACGCTGTCGTCCTCCGCGAAGCCCTTCGCGTGGATCTCGGGGCCGACGACGATCCGCCCCGTGCCCGCCTCGACCACCACGATGATCGAGATGAAGCCCTCCTCGCCGAGGATCCGCCGGTCCTTGAGGTCGGCGTCGGTGATCTCGCCCACCGACGATCCGTCGACGTAGACGAACCCCAGGTCGAGCCGTCCGACGACGGTCGCCCTGCCGTCGAGCAGGTCGATCACGGTGCCGTCCTCGGCGATGATCGTGTTCTCCTCCGCGATCCCGGTCTCACGCGCGAGCTGCGCGTTCGCGACCAGGTGCCGGTACTCGCCGTGCACCGGCATCACGTTCAGCGGCTTGAGGATGTTGTAGCAGTAGAGGAGCTCGCCGGCCGCGGCGTGCCCGGACACGTGCACCTTCGCGTTGCCCTTGTGCACGACGGTCGCTCCGAGCCGCGTGAGCCCGTTGATGACCCGGTACACCGCGTTCTCGTTGCCGGGGATGAGACTGGAGGCGAGGATCACGGTGTCGCCCTCCCCCGGCTCGATCTGGTGATCGAGGTTGGCCATCCGGCTGAGGACGGCCATCGGCTCGCCCTGCGACCCGGTGGACATGTAGACGATCCTGTCCTCGGGGACGTCGCCCGACTTCTTCATGTCGACCAGGACTCCCGGAGGGACGTGCAGGTAGCCGAGATCCGCGGCGATGCGCATGTTGCGGACCATGGAGCGGCCGAGCAGCGCCACGCGGCGGCCCGTGGCGTGGGCCGCGTCGAGCACCTGCTGCACCCGGTGCACGTGGCTGGAGAAGCTCGCGACGATGACGCGGCGGGTCGCCCTGGCCATGACGCTCTCGATGACCGGGCCGATGTCGCGCTCGCTCGGCGTGAAGCCGGGGACGTCGGCGTTGGTGGAGTCGACCATGAACAGGTCGACGCCCTCCTCGCCGAGGCGGGCGAAGGCGCGCAGGTCGGTGATCCGGCCGTCGAGCGGCAGCTGGTCCATCTTGAAGTCGCCGGTGTGCAGCACCGAGCCGGCGTCGGTGACGATCGACACGGCCAGCGCGTCCGGGATCGAGTGGTTCACGGCGACGAACTCGAGCTCGAAGGGCCCGAGGTTCTCGACGTCGCCCTCCTTCACCGTGAGCGTGTACGGCGTGATCCGGTGCTCCTTGAGCTTCGCCTCGACGAGGGCGAGCGTGAGGGTGGACCCGATCAGCGGGATGTCGCGCTTCAGGCGGAGCAGGTAGGGGACGGCGCCGATGTGGTCCTCGTGGCCGTGGGTGAGGACCACTCCGACGATGTCGTCGAGCCTGTCCCGGATGGGCGTGAAGTCCGGGAGGATCAGGTCGACGCCCGGCTGGTCCTCCTCCGGGAAGAGCACGCCGCAGTCGACGACCAGGAGCCTGCCGTCGATCTCGAAGACGGTCATGTTGCGGCCGATCTCGCCGAGGCCGCCGAGGGGGATGATCCGGAGCGTTCCCGGAGCGAGCGGGGCGGGGATGATCACGGGACCGGGCATGCGCCCTCCTTCTCCAGCGGTGCTTTCTCGGGACGTGCCGCTCGGGCTCAGCGGGTGGTGCCGGCGACCTTCGGGAGGGCGCCGCCGGCCGCGGCGTTGCGGTCGGGCCGGAAGTTGCGGAAGTCGACGCCCGGGATGTCGCGGACCAGGCCGAGCTCGTCCTCGATGAGCGCCGCCTCCGACTCCTCCGGGCCGACCAGGGGCAGCCGCACGCGCGGCGAGGAGATGCGGCCGAGGCCGTGCAGGATGTACTTCGCGGCGACGGTCCCGGGGACGTGCGTCATCACGGCGCGCACAAGCGGCTCGAGCTGCTGGTGCGCGCGGGTGGCCGCGTGGAGGTCGCCCGCGTTCACCGCGTCGACGATCGTGCGGTACGGCGCGGCGGCGATGTTCGCGGTGACGCCGATGAGCCCCGTGGCGCCGATGGCGAGCTCGGGGAGCACGTTCGCGTCGTCGCCGCAGAAGTACATCAGGTCGGTCTGGTTGAGCACGCGGCTGACCTCGGAGAGATCGCCCTTCGCGTCCTTCACGGCCAGGATGTTCGGGTGCTTGGCCGCCCGCAGGATCGTCTCGTAGCGGATCGGCACGCCGGTGCGGCCGGGGATGTCGTAGAGGATGACCGGCAGGTCCGTCGCGTCGGCGATCATCCGGAAGTGGGTGAGCACGCCCGCCTGCGTGGGCTTGTTGTAGTACGGGGTGACGATCATGTTGCCGTCGGCGCCGGCCTTCTCGCTCTGACGGGCGAGCTGCATGGCGTGGGCGGTCTCGTTCGAGCCGCCTCCCGTGATGATCTTCGCGCGGCCTCCGGCGACCGAGCGGCCGACCTCGACGAGGCGGATCTTCTCCGGGTCGGTCAGGGTGCTGGTCTCACCCGTGGTCCCGGTGACCACGATGCCGTCCGCGCCCGCTGCGATGCAGTCGTCGATGTGCTTCTCGACACCGGGCCAGTCGACCTCGCCGTCGGCGGTGAACGGGGTGACCAGGGCGACCAGGACCTGGCCGAAGGGATTCTCCGGAGTTGACACGCTGCCAGGGTAGCGGGTCGCCGCCGCGCCGCCGGGAGGAGGTTCCCGGAGCCGCCCGCGCGGACGGCAGCAGGCGGATCGGGCGGGACGGTCCGCTCGTCCTCGCCGGGCGGCGGGCTACGGAGCGACGCGGCCGTTCGCTGTGAAGGCGGCGGCCGTGAGGGGCATCAGCTCCTGGAAGTGCGTCTCCATCTGCTCGGCCGCCATCTCGATCTCGCGCTGCGGGAAGGAGGGGAACGTCGAGTCCTCGCGCTTGGTGCGCAGGGAGAGGAAGTTCATCAGCGAGCGGGCGTTGAGCGTGACGTACATCGACGAGTAGATGTTCAGCGGGAGGACGATCCGGGCGACCTCGCGGGCGACGCCCTCGCCGAGCATCCGCCGGTACGACTCGTAGGCCTGCGTGCTGACGCGGCGCGTCTCCTCGGCGACGAGCTCGGCCTGCTCGGGGGTGCCCGGCTCGAAGGAGTAGGCGCCGGGCTTGCCGACCTGCACGAGGTTGCGGCGGGGACCGGGTACGTAGAAGACCGGGCGGAGCTCGCGGTAGCGGCCCGACTCCTCGTTGTAGGAGGCGATGCGGTGCCGCATGAACTCGCGGAAGACGAAGATCGGCGCCTGCACGTAGAAGGTCATCGAGTTGTGCTCGAACGGCGAGCCGTGGCGGTCGCGCATCAGGTAGTTGATCAGTCCGCGGTCGCGCTTGCGCTGCAGCTCGGCGTCGGACTCCTCGCCGTCGAGCGCCTCGGCGAGCGTCTTCTCGCCCTGGGTCGAGACGCGGGCCGCGAACAGCACGTCGGAGTCGTGGGCGCTCGCGCGGACCAGCTCGACGACGACATCACTGCGGAAGACGGGACTACTCGGGTCTGCGCTGAGGCTGCTCTGTTCGGTCACGGATCGAACCTAGACCACGCTCCGACCGCGGCCGTCGTCACATCCCGAAACAGTCGTCCGCGGAGCGCCCGCGCCGACCTACGCTTCCCGGATGGAGCCCGTGACGATCCTCGCCGCACTGCTCGGCCTCGTCGTGCTGGGCGTCGTCCTCGGGGCTGTCCATCGGGCCCGCTCCGGGCGCGTCGCGAGCGCCCCCTCGCGCCAGGACCCCGCGATCGACCCCGGCGAGCTCGTCCCCGGCGCAGTGCTCGGGACCCGGGCCACAGTCGTGCAGTTCTCGACCGACGTCTGCACGCGGTGACCTGCAGTGCGACGGATGCTCGGGGAGCTCGCCCAGCAGCGGCCCGGGCTGGCGCACCTCGACGTCGATCTGACGCACCGCCCCGACCTCGCGGCGCGCTTCCGCGTCCGGCAGACGCCCACGCTCCTCCTGCTCGATCGAGACGGAGTGCCGCGCAGCCGCGTCGGCGGCGCTCCGACCCGGGCCGCCCTGACCATCGAGCTCGACCGACTCCAGGAGACATGATGAGCACCCGCTCCCCCTCCACCACCGGCGCCACTCCCCCGTCCGGCACCGTCGATCCCCGCGGCCCGAGGGTCGCCGCCGGAGTCACCGCCGCACTCCTCCTCACGGCCGTGGGCCTCGGGCTCGCGGCCGCGGCCCGGGCCGACCTCGACGGCCGGCTCTCCCAGCCCGGCTTCCTCCTGCTGCTCGCGCTCGCCGCCCTCTTCGCCTGGTCGGCCGCGCGCGGCGTCGGCTCCGGCCCCTGGGCGGTGCTGTTCCGCCGGGTGGTCCGGCCGCACCTGGCACCGCCGCGCGAGTGGGAGGACGCCCGCCCGCCGCGCTTCGCCCAGCTGATCGGCCTGGTGGTGACCGGCGCCGGCGTCCTCCTGCACGTCGCCGGCGTCCCGGGATCGGTTCCGGTCGCCGCGGCCGTCGCCTTCCTCGCCGCCTTCCTCAACGCCGTGTTCGGCCTCTGCCTGGGCTGCGAGCTCTACCTCGTGCTCGCGCGGGCCGGCCTGGTCGGGCGCTCGGCCGGCTCCCGGGCGTGAGGCTCTAGGCTGGGTCCGCTTCGCGGGCGGCCCGCGACCGGCTCCGGGAGGCACCATGAGCGACTCATCCGCACGGCACTCCGACCACGACGGGACCACGGACTCCGGCTCGCCGCGGCGCGCCGCGCGCACGCCGGGCGAGCACGTGTCGACGCCGTCCGAGCTGCCGTCGGCCCGGCCGGACGCGTCCGCTCCCCGGCTCCGCGTCCTGATCTCGGGCGCCAGCGGGATGATCGGCTCCGAGCTGACCCGCCAGCTGCGCGCCGAGGGGCACGAGATCCTGCGCCTGGTGCGCCACGCGCCGTCGAGCCCGGACGAGTTCCACTGGGCGCCCACCTCGCACATGCTCGACTTCAGCGTGCTCGACCGCGTCGACGCCGTGATCAACCTCTCCGGCGCCTCGATCAGCCGCCTGCCGTGGACCGCGTCCTACAAGCGGGAGATCCTCGACTCGCGGATCCAGTCCACGCAGACCCTCACCGACGCGATGCGGATGTCCTCGACCCCGCCGACGACGCTGATCAACGCCTCCGCGGTCGGCTACTACGGAGACCGCCCGGGCGAGGAGCTCACCGAGCAGTCCTCGCGTGGCGACGGATTCCTCGCCGATGTCGTCGACCGCTGGGAGAAGGCCGCCCACCTCGCGCCCGAGGCCACGCGGGTGGTCACCGCTCGCACCGGGCTCGTCCTCGGCGACGGCGGCGCGCTCAAGCCGCTCCTGCCCCTGACGAAGCTCGGTCTCAGCGGACCCCTCGGCAGCGGCAATCAGGCCTGGCCCTGGATCAGCCTCTACGACGAGGCCGCGGCGATCCGCCACCTGCTCACGTCCTCGCTCTCGGGCCCGGTGAACCTCGCCGGACCGGTGCCGGCGACCGCGAACGACGTGATGCGCACCCTCGCCGAGCAGCTGCACCGCCCGTTCAAGCTGGCCGTCCCCGAAAAGATCATCGAGCTCGCGCTGCGCGACGCCGGGCACGAGCTCCTGCTCTCGAGCCAGCGCCTGGTCCCCCAGCGGCTGCTCGACGACGGCTTCGAGTTCCGCCACCGCACGGTCGGCGCGGCGCTGGATTGGGTGCTCGCCTGATCCCGGGCGCCCGAGCGGTTCTCGCCCGGAGAGCCGCGCTCGGGTCGCGGCCGAGCGGTCAGGCCGGAGCCTCGTGCTCCAGCGCGATGGCCCGGCGGATGGCGCCTCGGGCGCGCTTGCGGTCGCCGCTGGCGTCGTAGGCGAGGCCGAGGCGGTACCAGGCGCGCCAGCTCCCGGGCTGCTTGTCGACCTCCTCCGCGTACCGCGGGAACAGCGCGTCCGCCTCCTCCCGGAGCGGACGCCCGCTGGCCCGCGAGTCGAGGACCTCCTGCGGCAGCGCGTTCTCGCCCTCCAGCCGACGGGCCAGCTTCTCGGCGCGGAGCCCGAACAGCAGCTCGCGCACGAGCCCCCAGACGCCGACGGCGCCGAGGATCAGCAGGCCGACGCCCATCACGATGCCGGGCACCGTCGCCGCGGCGAAGGCGACGACGGAGTACTGCAGGCAGACGAACAGGTAGAGGGCGAGCAGGACCGCCATCAGGACGACGCCGACGCGGGTCCTCACGGGGTGCTCGTCGCTGCGGCGGCCTGGCCGGACGGAGCCCGGTCGACGACGGGCTGCTCGTCGACCGGCCGCTCGGCGAGAGGCGCGGCGTCGAAGGCGGCGCGCAGGTCGATCAGCGCGTCGAGGCCCACTACCACGCCCGAGGTCGTCCGGACCGCGTCGAGAGCACGCAGGACGCCCTGCTCGTAAGACGCCTGCGAGGTGGTGTCGTGCCGGATGGTGACCGTCTCGCCGGTGCCGCCGAAGACGACCTCCTGGCGCGCCTCCACTCCGGGCAGGCGGAGGCTGTGGACCGGGACACTCGCGACCTGCTGGCCGCGGGCCCGCTGGTCGGTGTGCGGAGCCTGCACCGGACCGAGCTCGGCCCGGGCGCGCAGCAGCAGCTCGGCCGTGCGGACCGCGGTCCCGGAGGGCGAGTCGACCTTGCGGGCGCCGTGGGTCTCGACGATCTCGGCGGCGTCGAAGAAGCGCGCGGCCACGGTGGCCAGCGCGGTCGCGAGCACCGAGCCCAGCGAGAAGTTGGGGATGATCACGACGCCGGCCTCGGGCTGCTCGGCGACGCTGCGCCGGAGGGCCGCGATCCGGTCGCCCGTCCAGCCGGAGGTGCCGACGAGCACCTTCCTCCCGTTGGCCACGGCGAAGTCGACGATCTGCTGGCTGACGGCCGGCACGGTCATGTCGACGACGACGTCGGCCGCGAGCATCTCGGCGGGATCGCTCCGCGAGCCGAGCCGCGCGACGAGCGAGAACTCGCTCGACGCCTCGATGAGCGAGCAGGTGAACGAGCCGAGTCGGCCGGACGCGCCGACCACGGCGACGGAGGTAGTCACCGACTCAGCGTAGCCCGCGGCTCAGTACGGCTGGGCCTCGGGCAGGCCGGTGCGCAGCTCCACGGGCAGGTGCGAGAGGTCGTTGTGCACGACGAGCACCGGCGGCTTGCGGGAGCGGACGCGGATGATCGTCAGTCCGCAGTTGGCCTGGTTGAGGCCCAGCCACCGCCAGTCGGGAGCGTCGAACACGTGGCGGACGAACCAGCCGATCACGAAGTTGTGGGTGATGAGGAGGTCGTGGCGGTCCTCGCGCGACGGCGCCAGGAACTCGGCCACCGCGTCCTGCATCTGCGCGTGCCCCGCCTCGATCTCGGCCGCGGTGACGCTGCCGAAGAAGGGCTCGAAAGCCTTGGGCATGTCCGGGGTCGGCCCCGAGGGGATGCAGTCGAACAGCAGCGAGGACGGCTGGAGCGGCAGGCTCGGCAGGAGCGTCTGGAAGCGCGCGGCCGTCTCCTCGGCCCGGCGCAGCGGCGAGTGCCACGCTCCGGTGAAGGGGACTCCGCCGAGCCGCTCGGCGATGAGCCTCGCCTGGCGCTCGCCACGGGCCGAGAGCGGGCCGTCCGGCATGCCGTGCTCGGCGTCCTGCTGCTCGCCGTGGCGGACGAGGTAGATGTAGTGGGACACGGGGTCCTCCCTGGTGCGGCGCGGCGGTGCGCGGTCAGCGGGCGTTCGACGATCGGATCAGATCGCGGAGGCGCTCTCGATCCCGGCGATCCCGGCGAAGGCCGACTCGTCGACCGCGCCGACGGCCGAGATCGACGACGGCCCCCGGGCCAAGTCTGCCGCGAGTGCCTGGACGTCCTCCGCGCCGACGAGGGCGAGTCGGCGCAGGCTCTCGTCGAGGTCGACGAACTCGCCGAAGGTCAGCTCGGCGCGTCCGAGGCGCGACATCCGGGTGTCGGAGTCCTCCAGCGCGAGCGCCGCCGCTCCCGAGAGCTGGCCGCGGGCGCGGGCGAGCTCGTCGTCGGTGACGCCGTCCTCGGCGAGGCGGTGGAACTCGGTGAGCAGGAGCTCGGCGACCGTCCCCGCCTTCGCCGGGGTGCACGCGGCGTAGAGCCCGAAGAGGCCCGCGTCCGAGTAGGACGGGGCGAAGGAGTAGACGGAGTAGGCCAGGCCGCGCTTCTCGCGTACCTCCTGGAACAGCCGCGAGGACATGCCGCCGCCGAGGATCGAGTTGAGGACGCCCATCGTCATCCGCCGCTCGTCGCCCGCGGCGAGACCGGGGAAGCCGACCAGCAGGTTCGCCTGCTCGGTGGGGCGGTGCACCACCGACAGGGCGCTGCCGCGGGTGTAGGACGCACGGCCGCCGACGCGCCGCTCGACGGGCGGGGCCGCCGTGCCGAGGTCCCAGCCGTCGGCGACGAGGACCCGCTGGAGCAGCGCGACGAGCGCCTCGTGGTCGACGGCGCCGGCGACGGTGATCACCACGTCTCGCGGGCGGTAGGCGGCGCGGTAGTGCGCCCAGACCGCGTCCCGGGTGGCCTCGCCGATGGTCGCGGCGGTGCCCCCGATCGGGCGGCCCATTGGGTGGTCGCCGAACACGGCCTCGAACAGCTTCTCGCCCGCCACGTCGGCCGGATCGTCGTCCGCCATCGCCAGCTCCTCGAGGATGACCCCGCGCTCGGTCTCGAACTCGTCCGGATCGATCAGGCTCGAGGTCACCATGTCGGCGATCACCTCGACCGCCATCGGGAGGTCGCGGTCCTGGATCTTGGCGTAGTAGCAGGTGTACTCCTTGGCGGTGAGAGCGTTGTGCTCCCCGCCCACGGAGTCGAAGGACACGGCGATGTCGAGGGCGGACCGCTTCTGCGTGCCCTTGAACAGCAGGTGCTCGAGGAAGTGCGTCGAGCCGACGTTGGAGGGCACGGCGGGCTCGCCCGCGGTCGCGGGGCGGCCGGGCCGCTCGTCGCGCGAACCCGCGGCGACCCAGAAGCCGATCGTGGCGCTGCGGGCGCCGGGCACCGATTCGCTGAGGATGCGGACACCGCTCGGGAGGACGGAGCGGCGGACCGTGGATCCGCCTGCGGCCCGGACTGACGTCTCCGGCTGGTCGAGGGGCAGTGCGACTCCGTGGTTCATCGTGCCCACCCTAGGCCACCGCGACGGCGGCCCGAGCCGGGCTGTCGCGCCGTGGCGGGAGAGGTGCCTGGGGCGTCGCGGACGGGCGCGGTCAGCGGCGCGCGCGCTCCAGCGCGGCCAGGTGTCCGGGGTCGAGCTCGAGCGAGACCGCGCGCACCAGCGCGTCCACGTCGGCTGGCGAGCGCGGGGCGACCGTCGCGGCGGTCAGGCGCGGCCGGCCGAGCAGCCAGGCCAGGGCGACGGCGGCGGGAACGGCCGAGAGCTCGGCGCCGATCGCGTCGAGGACGGCGAGGACCCGGCGTCCGCGGCGCCCGAGGTGGGCGGCGGCGAGTGCCCCGTCGGGCAGGCGGCCGAGCTCGCGGCGGGTGCGCTCGGCGCCGCGGAGGAACCCGTGGGCGAGGGGGACGGTCGCGAGCAGGGCGAGTCCCTGGCCGGCGGCGACGAGGCCGAGGTCGCCCTCCGAGCCGGGCCGCTCGAGCAGGTTCCAGCGGACCTCCGCGCCGGCGAGGCGGGGCAGCCCGTGGGCGGCCAGGACGCGCGCCTCGAACAGCTCCTCCGGGGAGAATCCGGAGGCGACCACCGACCGCACCAGCCCGCGCGCCAGCAGCACGTCGACAGCGCTGAGGAGCTCGTCGAGGCGTCCGGCCCCGTCGGGGCGGACCGCCAGCACATCGAGGCGATCGGTGCGGAGGCGGCGCAGCGCCCCCTCGACACGGTCCACCAGCGCACGTGGCGTCGCGGGGGCGCCGACCGGAGCGGCGAAGCGGCCGATCAGGAGGAAGCGGTCCCGGTCGCGGTGTCCGGCGGGCCAGCCGCCGACGCCCTCCGCGACGCTCGAGTCGGTGACGACGACGCCGTTGCCGCCCCACGCCGCGTAGCGCTCGAGCAGCGCGGCACCGTCGTCGCGGCCGAGGGCCGCCGCGTCGAGCACGAAGGGGAAGAGGTCGTGGCCGGAGTCGCCCATCGGCCGGCGGTGCGAGGGTGCGACGGCGGTCGGCTCGACGGGGCCGGTCTCGGCGAGGACGCCGCTCGAGGAGGCTGCGCGGGACGCCGCGGGCGGGAGCGGGACGGCACTGTGACGGGGAGCCCGCACGACGACGCCGGTCCTGTCCCTGGGCACGCCACCACTCTCCCTGCGGCGGCTCGGGTCCCGCCAGGGGAGAGAGTATCCGAGCGCCGGAGCCGCCACTCCGCCGGGTCGCGCACGGTTCACCAGATCGTTACACGGGCGCCGCCGGCGGGGTCGACTCGCGCCGGCGAGCGGTGCGGCGGGCCCCTCCGTGTCGGCCGTCCGGGCTAGATTCGCGACCATGGACTCCGCCGCCCCGACCCCCTCCGAGACCGCCGCCCCGACCTCCGACTCCCCCGAGCGGGAGACGTCCGCGCCCTGGTGGACGAGCGCCGTCGTCTACCAGATCTACCCGCGCTCGTTCGCGGACTCGAACGGCGACGGCATCGGCGACCTGGGCGGCATCCGCTCGAAGCTCGACCACCTCGCCGACCTGGGGGTCGACGTGATCTGGCTCTCGCCGGTCTACCCGTCGCCGCAGCACGACAACGGCTACGACATCTCGGACTACGAGGACATCGACCCGCGGTTCGGGACGCTGGAGGAGTTCGACCTGCTCCTCGCGGAGGCCCACGAGCGCGGCATCCGCATCGTGATGGACCTCGTGGTCAACCACACGAGCGACGAGCACGCCTGGTTCGTCGAGTCCCGCTCCTCGCAGGAGGACCCGAAGCGCGACTGGTACTGGTGGCGCCGCGGGCGCCGCTCGGCCGAGCCCGGCCGCGAGCTCGAGGCGGCCGCCGGCGCCGGCCTCGACGTCGCCGAGCCGAACGGCTGGCGCTCCTACTTCTCCGGCCCTGCCTGGACGCTCGACCCGGCGACGGACGAGTACTTCCTCCACCTCTTCGCGGTGCAGCAGCCGGACCTCAACTGGGAGAACCCCGAGGTGCGGCACGCGGTGCACGCGATGATGAACCGCTGGCTCGACCGCGGAGTGGACGGCTTCCGGATGGACGTGATCAACCTCGTCTCGAAGGACGTCGGAGCCGTCGACGGCGAGCAGGGCGGCGCGGGCATCGTCGGAGGGGTGGGTCCGCGGCTCCACGAGTACCTCCGCGAGATGCACGAGGCCGTGTTCGCGCACCGCGAGGGCTCCTTCCTCACCGTCGGCGAGATGCCCGGGGTCACCCTCGAGGAGGCGGTGCTCGTGACCGATCCCGAGCGGCGTGAGCTCGACATGGTCTTCCAGTTCGAGCACGTCGGCATCGACCACGGAGTCGACAAGTTCCACCCGGTGCCGCTGGACCTGGTCGCCTTGAAGGCCAACCTCGCGCGCTGGCAGGACGGCCTGGCCGAGCGCGGCTGGAACAGCCTGTACCTCGGCAACCACGACCAGCCGCGTCTCGTCTCGCGCTTCGGGGACGACGGCGCGCACCGCTACGAGTCCGCGACCCTCTGGGCGACGCTCCTCCACCTCCAGCGCGGCACGCCGTACATCTACCAGGGCGACGAGATCGGGATGACGAACGTCCCGTTCGCCGGCATCGAGGACTTCCGCGACGTCGAGTCCCTGAACTACTGGGCCGAGGCCGTCGGCGAGCGCGGCGAGGACCCGGCGACCGTGCTCGCCGGGCTGCGCGCGCAGAGCCGCGACAACGCCCGCACGCCGGTGCAGTGGGACGACAGCCTCCAGGCCGGCTTCACGACCGGCGAGCCGTGGATCGCGGTCAACCCCAACGCCGCCGAGGTGAACGTCGCCGCCGATCGGGCCGCCGAGCGGTCGGTCTTCGAGTACTACCGGGCGCTGATCGCGCTGCGGCACGCCGACGAGACGGTGCAGCTGGGCCGCTTCGCGCTGCTGGAGCCCGAGCACCCCGCGCTCTTCGCCTTCACGCGCACCGGACCGGGCGAGCTGCTCGTCGTCGGGAACGTGTCCGGTGAGCCGCTCGAGGTGCCGCTGCTCGAGGAGTGGGCGGCTGCCGAGACGGTCCTCGGCAACGTCGCCGGTGCGACCGGGTCGACGCTCGGCCCGTGGGAGGCGCGCATCCTGCGCCGCTGAACCTCGCCGCGCCCCGCTCCGAGCCCGGCGCGGGGCGCGGCGCCCGACGGCGGCGGACCAGCCGGCGAGAGCCTCAGGCGGAGACGCGGTCCAGCTGGGCGATGTCGCTCCGGGTCAGTGGGAGCGCGGCCGCCGCGAACAGCGACTCGAGCTCCGCGGCGTTCCGGGCCCGGACGATCGCCGCCGAGACCTCCTGGTGCGAGAGCACCCAGGCGAGCGCGACCACGCCGGGCTCCGTGCCGTGGGCCCCGGCGATCTCGTCGAGGGCAGCGAGCACGCGGGAGCCGTGGCGGCCGACGTAGTCCAGGCCCGCCTCGAACAGGGCCGACTCCGGCTCGTCCGTGCGGCTGCGCAGGGCGCCGGTGAGGTAGCCGCTCGCCAGGGGCAGCCGCGCGAGGGTGCCGAGCTCGAGCCGCACCACCTCGGGCGCGACGTCGGTCTCGTAGGTCCGGCGCTCCATCAGGCTGTACTCCGACACGACGGCCGAGAGCGACGGCAGCGCGAACGCGGTCGCCGTCTCGTGCAGCGCCGTGATCGCGGCTCCGCTGAAGTGCGCGGCGCCCAGGGCGCCGACCGAGCCGTCCGCCAGGAACGGCGCGACCGCCGCCAGGCTGTCGGCGATGGGGATCCCGGGGTCCTCGCTGTCGAACGAGAGCAGGTCGATCCGGGTGCCGAGCCGCTCGAGGCTCCCCTCGACCGCGATGCGGACGTCCTCCGGGGCGAGGCCCGGCGCGTCCGGGTGCCGGCCGACCTTCGTCGCGACCAGCATCCGCTCGCGCAGCCCGCTCTGCTCGAGCCAGCGGCCGATCATGTACTCGCTCCGACCGGTCGCGTAGTGGTCCGCGGTCGAGATCAGGGTGCCGCCGAGACGGCCGAAAGCGTCGAGCACCTCGGTGGTGTCGTCGATCCCGGCGGCCCAGCCGAAGACGGAGCCGTCGAGGGCGAGCGGATGCACGGGGAGGCCGGTCCGACCCAGGGTGCGTGAGAGGAGCAGCGTCTCCGGCTCGGTGGCCAGGGGCGTCGGGTCGGTCACGGAGTCCTCCGGTCGGGGCGGTGCGGCGCGGTCCCGCCACCGTACCCCATGCCCCCGCCGACGACGGACGCCCGCCCCACCGGAGTGGGACGGGCGTCACGGTCGTGCAGGAGGGATCAGCTCTCGGCGGGAGCCTCGACCTCGGCCTCCTCGGCCACGACGGGCGCGAGGGACAGCTTGCCGCGGTCGTCGATCTTGGTGATCTGGACGAGCAGCTTCTGGCCGACTCCGAGGACGTCCTCGACGTTCTCGACGCGCTTGCCGCCGGCGAGCTTGCGGACCTCGCTGATGTGCAGCAGTCCGTCCTTGCCGGGGAGGAGCGAGACGAACGCGCCGAAGGTCGCGAGCTTGACGACGGTTCCGAGGAACTGCTCGCCGACCTCGGGGTTGGTCGGGTTCGCGATGGCGTTGACCTGCGCACGCGCGGCCTCGGCCGACGGACCGTCGACGGCTCCGATGTAGACGGTGCCGTCCTCCTCGATGGAGATGTCGGCGCCGGTCTCGTCCTGGATCGCGTTGATCGTCTTGCCCTTGGGGCCGATCAGCTCGCCGATCTTGTCGACGGGGATCTGCACCGAGATCACGCGGGGCGCGGTCGGGGCCATCTCGTCGGGCTGGTCGATGGCCGCCGTGAGCACCGCGAGGATCGTGGTGCGGGCGTCCTTGGCCTGCTTGAGCGCGGCGTCGAGCACCGACGACGGGATGCCGTCGAGCTTGGTGTCGAGCTGGATGGCCGTGACGAACTCGGCGGTTCCGGCGACCTTGAAGTCCATGTCGCCGAGCGCGTCCTCGGCGCCCAGGATGTCGGTCAGCGCCGCGTAGCGGGTCTGGCCGTCGACGACGTCGGACACGAGGCCCATCGCGATGCCCGCGACCGGGGCGCGCAGCGGCACTCCGGCGTTGAGGAGCGACAGGGTCGACGCGCAGACCGAGCCCATCGAGGTCGAGCCGTTGGAGCTCAGCGCCTCGGAGACCTGGCGGATCGCGTAGGGGAACTCCTCGCGGCTCGGCAGCACCGGCACGAGGGCGCGCTCGGCGAGGAAGCCGTGCCCGATCTCGCGACGCTTCGGCGATCCGACGCGGCCGGTCTCACCGGTCGAGTAGGGCGGGAAGTTGTAGTGGTGCAGGTACCGCTTCTTGGTGACGGGCGACAGCGAGTCGATCTGCTGCTCCATCTTGAGCATGTTCAGCGTGGTGACGCCCAGGATCTGGGTCTCGCCGCGCTGGAAGATGGCCGAGCCGTGGACGCGCGGGATGACCTGCACCTCGGCGTCGAGCGGGCGGATGTCGGCCAGGCCGCGTCCGTCGATGCGCACGCCGTCGCGGAGGATGCGGCCGCGGACGACCACCTTCGTGACGGACTTGTACGCCGCTCCGACCTGGTTGTAGGCCTCGGCCGAGAGCTGGCCCGAGGCGATGCGCTCGGCGATCTGCTCCTTGACGCGCGCCTTGAGGGCGTCGTCGGCGTCCTGCCGCTCGACCTTGTCGGCGATCTGGTACACGCGGACGAGCTCGTCGTAGCTGAGCTCGGCGACGTTGTCGTAGGTCTCCTGCGCGTAGGGCAGGAACACCGGGTAGTCCTTGACCGGCTTCGCGGTCTCGGCGGCGAGCTTCGCCTGCGCCTCGACGAGTGCGCGGAGGAAGGGCTTGGCGGCCTCGAGGCCCTCGGCGACGACGTCCTCGCTGGGCTTGGTCGCACCCGCCTTGATGAGGTTCCAGGAGGACTCCGTGGCCTCGGCCTCGACCATCATGATGGCGACGTCCGAGGAGCCGTCCTCGTTGGTGACGACGCGGCCCGCGACGGTGAGGTCGAAGACGGCGTTCTCCAGCTGGGAGGCCTTGGGGAAGGCGACCCACTGGTCGTTGCCGGAGCCGTCGGACATGAGCGCCAGGCGGACGCCGGCGACCGGGCCGGAGAACGGCAGGCCGGAGATCTGCGTGGACGCGCTCGCGGCGTTGATCGCGAGGGCGTCGTAGAACTCGTCCGGCGCGATGCTGAGGACCGTGATGACGATCTGGACCTCGTTGCGCAGGCCCTCGACGAACGAGGGGCGCAGCGGCCGGTCGATCAGACGGCAGACCAGGATCGCCTCGGTGGAGGGGCGGCCCTCGCGGCGGAAGAACGAGCCGGGGATCTTGCCGGCGGCGTAGGAGCGCTCCTCGACGTCGACGGTCAGCGGGAAGAAGTCGAAGTTGTCCTTCGGGTTCTTCGAGGCCGACGTGGCCGAGAGGAGCATGGTGTCCTCGTCGAGGTAGGCGGCGACGGCGCCCTGAGCCTGCTGCGCGAGGCGGCCGGTCTCGAAGCGGACGGTGCGGGTGCCGTACGAGCCGTTGTCGAGAACGGCTTCGGCGAATGTGATTTCAGGACCTTCCAAGAGGTCTGTCTCCTTAACGTCTGCAGCGGCGCCCCTTCTGGGCGCCGGCGTTCGTCGGAGCAGCGGTCCGGTCAGGAATCGAGACGATCCCACGGCAGGGCTTCGCGCCGTGCCGTCGTGTGGAGGGCGTTCGTGCTGGCCACCAGTAGAAGAGCTCCGGGCTGTCGCGACCTGTGCCGCGAGCGGGACGTGCCGCCTGCGACTCGTGCCGCGGCGGCCCGTGCTCTGTCGCACGCTGCCGCCGTCCGGGACTCCACCACCGAGGACCAGCTTCCTGCCGGCCTGCTCCGTGGCTCGAATCCTGGGTCGACCGGCGGTCGCTTTCGGATTCGGAACCGGTTCATGCTATCAGCCGCGGTGCGGTTCCTCCATGGACCGCGCCGACCCGGCGGGCCCTCCGCCCGTCAGCCCCGCGTCTCGTGCATCAGCAGCTCGACGCGCAGCCCGCCCCTCACCGTCACGATGCGGGCCGGCACGCGGGGCGACCTCCCCGCCTCCGAGAGCCGGGCGAGGGCGGCCTCGACCACGTTCTCGAGACCGCGCGGCACCTGGCCGACGAGCCCCGAGGGGCGCTGGGCCGCGAACAGGCGGACCGGCATCGGAGCGTCCACGCGCTCCTCCTCCGCGGTGCGGCGCGGGATCACGGCCGTGACCTCGTCTTCGCCGAGGGCGAGCACCCGCGCGATCTCGTCCTGGTGCGGCCGGGAGTCGGCGAGGCGGAGGAGGGTGTCGCCGCGCCGCGACTTCGGGCGCAGCTCGTAGTCGTAGTCGTCGAGCTTGCCCGAGCCGCGGTCGTCGGAGGGGAGGGGGTTCGCGTCGCCGCGTCCGAACGGGAAGAGCTTCATGCCCCCATTGTCCAGCGCGCGGCCCCTCCCCCGCTCGCGTCAGGCGGTGCGCCGCATCCGGGCGATCGCCGCGAGCACCAGGACGAGCACGACGGCGACGAAGCCGAGCAGGACCGGGACGGCCGGCAGGAGCGCGAGCGCGGCACCGATCGCCAGGACCGGCACCGCGAGGCCGAGGTAGGCGGCGAGGAACACGGCCGCGAGCACCTCGCCTCGGGTCTCGTCGGTGGCGAGCGAGCCGGCGACTCCGAGCGCCAGGCGGAAGAGCAGGCCCACGCCCGCTCCCGCGAGCACCCCGCCGACGATGAAGGCGGACACCGAGACGATCACGGCGCCGGTCGCGACCAGCAGCAGCCCGGCCGTCAGCGCCACGGCCGCGAGGCGGAGCGCCGTCCGCGAGGACAGCCGGATCGAGACCAGCTGCGCGACGGCTCCGGCGGCGAAGACCCCGAAGGAGACCGCGCCCGCCTCGAGGTGGGAGGTCTCGCCGAAGCGCCCGGCGAGGAAGGTCGGCGCCAGCGAGGTGAAGAGGCCGAACACGGCGAACCCGGCGAACGCGCCGACCGCGGCCGAGAGGAAGACGCCGCGGGACGCGGCCGGCACGGCCAGGCGCTGCGGACGGTACGCCGGGAGGACCTCGCGCCGCTCGACCGTCTCGGGGACGAGCGCGACGCCGATCCCGAGGACGACCAGGAGGACGAGGAACACGGCGTACGGGACGACCAGGGGCTCGCGCACCGTCACGGCGAACACCCCGCCGACGAGCGGGCCGAGCGCCAGCCCGCCCATGTTCACCAGGGCGGAGACGGCGCGGGAGGTGCCGGGGCCCTCCTCCGGGCGGGCGACGGCGCGCAGCTCCGAGAGATGGGCGGTGGCCGTCGCGGTGAGCGCGCCGACGCCGAGCCCGGTCAGCAGGCGGGCGAGGATCAGCCCGGGCACGTCCGGCCAGAGCAGGAACACGGCGGCCGCCAGGACCTCGACGAGGATCGACGCGAGCAGGATCCGGCGGCGGCCGAGCCAGTCGCTGACGTGCCCGGCGAGGAAGAGGCTCGCCACGACTCCGACCGCGTACGCGGCGAAGACCACGGTGACGACGAAGGCCGGGAACCCGTCGCGCTGCTGGTAGATCGCGTAGAGCGGTGTCGGCACGGTCGAGAACGCCATCACCGTGAGGAAGGCGACGGCGATCACCCAGAAGCCGTGACGGTGCGGGAGCTCGCGGCGATGGACGGACGGGAGGGAGCGCTCGGTGGTGGTCACAGTGTCCACAGTGCTCCGCCCCATCATCCGTTTCCAACGGAGGATCTCGGATGAATTGATCGTCCCTGTTGGATAATGGGCGCATGGACGACCGCCAGCTCGCCGCCTTCGTCGCCGTCGCCGAGGAGCTCAGCTTCACCCGGGCGGCCGCGCGCCTGTTCGTCGTGCAGTCGACCCTCTCGGCGAGCATCCGCTCGCTCGAGCAGGAGCTCGGCTCGCCGCTGTTCGCCCGCTCGACCCGGCGGGTGGCGCTCACCGCGGTCGGCGAGGCGCTCCTGCCCTCGGCCCGATCGGCGATCGACAGCCTCGACCGGATGCGCTCGCTCGCGGCCGACGACGCGGCGGGGCTCCGCGGGCGGGTGCGGGTGGGCACCTTCTCCGCCCTCGACCTCGTCGACCTGCCCGGCGCGCTCGGCGTCTTCCGCACTCGGCACCCGCTGGTGGACCTGCTCCTGCGCACCTCGACCACCGGCTCCACCGGTCTCGCCGAGGACCTGCGCCGCGGCCTGCTCGACGCCGCTCTGCTGGCACTGCCGGCGACGCAGCTGCGGGGCCTGGCGGTGACGCGGCTGGTGCGCAGCGACTACGTCCTGCTGGTGGAGAGCGCGCATCCGCTCGCCGCGGCGGGACCGCCCTCCCCGCAGGACCTCGACGGGCTCACCTTCGTGGACACGCCCGCCGGCTTCGGCAACAGGGTCGCCGTCGACCTCGCCTTCCGCGAAGCCGGGGCGTCGCGCCGGGTGGCCACCGAGGTCGCCGATCTGCCGGGGATCCCCCGCTTCGTGCAGGCGGGGCTGGGGCCGGCGATCGTGCCGCGCGCGGGCGTCGAGCCGCTGGAGGGCGTCACGGCCCTCGCGCTCGACTGGCCGGGGCTGGTCTGGGAGCTCTCGGTCTGCACGGCGCCGCGCCCCTCCGCCGCGGTGCAGGCGCTCACGGCCGTGCTGGCGGAGCGCTCGGCCTAGGCCTCAGCCCTCGCGCAGGGGGCCGCGGACGATCGAGTCGCCGGAGTGCTCCGGGTCGTCGTCGAACGGCTCCTGGGAGACGTCCACGAGCGAGTACTCGGCGAGGTCGACGTCGTCGGGCACGGCGAAGACGCCGTCGGTCCCGTCGAGCACGCCGAGGCCGACCAGCCCGGAGGCGTCGGCGGCGAGGAGCCAGACCTCCCGGTACGAGTCGTCCGCGCTCTGCGCATCGAGGTGCACGTGCAGGCGGCGGGCGCCGTCGGCGTCCTCCAGTTCCGCGGTTCCGCTCGCTCCCTGCCAGTCGGGGAGAGCGGCGAGATCAGCGCGAGCCACGACGGCAGTGGTGTCGTCGCTCCGCGAGGCCTGCCACCAGGCTCCGCCCGCGACCCCGATGACGAGCGCGCCGAGAGCTGCCAGAACGGCGCTCAGAGCGCGGGGCCGGCGGCGGCGCGCAGGACGGTGCCGTCCCCGGGGAAGGGCGAGCGGAGGCGGCACGGCAGCCGCCGACGACGGCAGGGCGCCGGGCCCGAGGTCGCCGAGGGCGAGCTCCTCGCGGATGCGGTCCCAGACGATCGCGGGCGGCGCCTCCAGCTCGACAGCACGGCTCGCACGGCCCAGGCCCGCGGCGTGGCCGAGCTCGACCAGCTGCCGGGCGCAGTCGGGGCAGTCGCGCAGGTGGGCCTGCTCGGCGTCGCTCGAGTGCTCGCCGAGGGCGAGCAGGGCGAGCTCGTCGGGATCGAGGTGGGTCATGTGCTGCTCACCTCCAGGCGGGAGCGGAGCCGGTCGAGGCTGCGGCGGATGTGGCTCTTGACGGTACCCAGCGGCAGGCCGGTGCGCTCGGCGATCTCGGTGTGGGTGAGGTCCTCGTAGAAGGCGAGGCCGATCACCCGCCGGGGGACGGGATCCAGGCGGGCCAGCTCGTCGGCGATCAGGATCCGCGCCTCGATGTCGACGGGGGCCTCCCCCTCCTCGACCGGCGTGACGGCGACGAGGGCCTCGGTGAGCCTCCGCTCGCGCGCCCGCGCCTCGTGCGCGTCCGCGATCCTCCTCCGGGAGATCCCCACCAGCCAGGCTCCGAGAGCCGCCCGTCCGGGGTCGAAGCCCGAGCGCGAGGTCCAGGCCGAGACGAAGACGCGCTGCACCACGTCCTCCGCGTCGCCGCGGTCGCCCAGCGAGCGCAGCGCCAGCGTGAAGACCAGCGGCGACCAGCGCGAGTACGCCTCGGCGAGCGCCGCCTCCTCCCCTGCGGCGAAGCGGCGGCTGAGCCGGGCCACGAGAGCGCTGTCGGCCTCGGCGCCGTCGGCGGGCTCGATGGTCTCGATCAGGGGATCCCTCCAGGGCTGCGGGGAGCGCTGCCGCCCGGGGGCGTGCGGCGCTGCGAGGCTCATCGTACGTCGCTGAGGCTCGGGCGGGCGGATCAGCCGGCCGGGACGGCCGTGACCACCACGTTGCTGAGGTAGTGGCGGGTGTCGTAGTCGAAGTCGCCGCCGCAGGTGATCAGGACCAGCCGCGGCGGTCCGTCGGCGGCGAACACGGCCGAGAGGTCGACCGTGGTCTTCTCCGTGGTCTCCACCGTCGAGACGGTGTACGCGCGCTCCGAGCCGTCCGCGCCGGTGAGGGTCACGGTCTGGCCCGGGACCGCCTCCTTCAGCTCGACGAACGGCCCGAGGCCGTAGGCGAGGGAGTCGACGTGCGCGGCGATCACGACCGTGCCCTCCGGCTCGTCGAGGCCGGCGCCGAAGCGGTACCAGCCGGCGACCTGCGTGTCGGGCACGAGCTCCATCGTGCCGTCGTCCGCGACTCCGACCGGCTCGACGGCCATGTCGACGGGGAGCCCGTCGACGACGAGCCGCTCGGGAGCGAGCGCGGTGGGGGCGGGGGTCGCGCCGAGCCGGGCGTCCGCCACCGGGACGGACGGCACCGCTTCCGGCAGGGCCGCCGCGGGCGAGGAGGGGACCGTGGCCGGCACCGGCTGCTGGGGCGCCGAGGAGACGGCGGCGGGAGCGGGCTCCACCCGGGACTCCTGCGCCGCGCATCCGGCGAGACCGGCACCGGCCACGATCAGCCCGACCACGGCGAGGACGCGCAGAGGGAAGGGGCTCCGGCTCATGGCGTCCTCCTGGGTCGTGGTCGGGGGTGCAGGGACGGCCGCGCTCCAGCACGGCCGACCCGGCGGTCGGATCCTCGGGTCAGCGACGCGAGGCGGCGGTGCGGCGGCCGATCAGCACAGCGCCGGCAGCGGCGAGGGCGGCGAGCAGTGCTCCGCCCCACCAGCCCGCGGCGGCGTCGGGGCGGTTGTCCGCCGCGAGGCCGGCCTCACCGGCGGGGACGCCCGACGGCGAGGAGTGCAGTCCGTCGATGGTCTGCGTCGCGAGAGCGAGGTTGCCCTTCTCCAGGCTGCCCCAGGCGTAGACGATCGTGTTCACGCCCTCCTGGACCTGCACGTCGGCCGGGCCGATGACCGGCGCGGTGGTCCCGGTCGCGGCGACCACGGTCGAGATCGTGGCCGGGGCGAGGTTCAGCACGCCCTCGTTCGGGTTCGTCACGTTCGTCAGGACGGGCGACCCTCCGGCGAGGATGTCCACGGCCGGAGCGGCGGCGATGTGGCGGACCGTGAGCCGGCCCTCGCCCGCGGCGGTCTTCGAGATGTCGTTGGTGAAGAGGGTCGCGGTGGGGGTGTTGTCCGGCTTGAGGTGCGCCGCGACGGTGTAGCTCTTCCCCGCCTCGAGGCTGATGTCGATCGGGCCGATCACGGGGGCGCTGGCGTCCGCGGCGGTGGAGGCCGTGATGGCGACCTTGTAGGTGCCGGTGGGGAGGTCGAGCGGGCCGGCGAGCGAGCCGGGGGTGAAGTCGTCGAGCGTCAGCTTGCCGTCGACGTAGACGTCGACCGGGGTGTCGGGGACGGCGTGCAGGACCGAGAGGTCGGCCGAGTCGGCGTCGGCGGCGGCGGCGGGCGTGGCGGCGATGCCGACGACGGCCAGGGTTCCGATGCAGGCACCGGCGAGCAGGCTGCGGGAGAAGCGGGAGGTGGTCACGGTGTTCCTCTTTCACGATGGGACCCGCGTGGGGTCGGGGGGTGGTCGAGAAGGGCCTTCACCACTACTTCCGGCCGCGGCGCCTCCTCGGATGCACCCGGTCTGAGATTCTTCGAAAGAATTCCTGCCGGACGCGTCGAGGGCCCCTCGCAGCGCTGGCCCGAGCGCCCGCGCCGGGCTAGCCTCCGACCAGGAGGTGCGGAGGATGGGCAGGCGCGGCGTGGTCCTCCTCCTCGCCGCCGCGGCGCTCACCACGGCGGCGGTCGCGGGCGTGCAGGGCTCCCTCGCCCCCCGGGCGCCGGTCGCCGACCAGGCCGCCGCCGCCTCCGACGCCCCCGCCCAGTGCGACGACGCCCGGGAGCTGCTGGCCGCCTCGTCCGCCTTCGAGGGCGGAGCGGGCGTGCCGGCCGGCCACCTCGTGGCCTGCCTCGACGAGGACCACCGGCGCCTCACGATCCACAACCGCACCCCCGTCGTCTGGAGTCTCGGCGACTCCTCGGTGCGGGGCGTGACGAGCGGGACGGACGGAGTGACGGGGCTGCTGAGCCTGCACGCGTCGCAGTCCTCCTCCGGGCTGCTCCTCGCACCCGGATCGGCGGCCTCGGTCTCGGCCGGCGACGGGAGGATCCGACCGCGGCCCGACGAGCCCTCGACCCGGCTGCAGCTCGCGCTCACCGCGGTGGTCGCGGCTCAGGATCAGGCGATCGGCCCCTCCGCCGGTCCTGACAGCATCATCCGCGGCGCCGCGCTCACCTGCGCGGTCGTGGTCGCGGAGTCGGACACCGGCTGGCGGGTGACCTCGCCGCGGGCTCTCGCCGCGGCGGCCGAGGACCCGGTGTGCGCGCGCGACTGGGCCCGCGCCCAGCGCAGCGCGGCGGCCTGGCGGATCGCCCTGCCCGGGCTCGTCGACGCCGTGGAGGCTCCCGGCCGCCCCGAGGAGGACACGGCGCTCCAGCGGGCCGCGGCCGACTGGTTCTCGGCCTCGAGCGGCTACTCGTGGGGCGGAGTCGACCGCCCCGCTCCCCTGCCCTGACCGGCGCCGCGCGCCTCGTCCGCCCGGGAACGCGGAACGGGCCGCCCTCCGCGAGGAGGACGGCCCGTTCGGCAAGAAGTTCGCGGTGTCATCGAGACCGCGCCCTGCTCCGGGAGGAGCTAGCGGCGCAGACCGAGACGCTCGATCAGCGAGCGGTAGCGGTTGATGTCCACATCCGACAGGTAGCCGAGGAGTCGACGACGCTGACCCACGAGCAGCAGGAGACCACGACGCGAGTGGTGGTCGTGCTTGTGCTCCTTGAGGTGCTCGGTGAGGTCCTTGATCCGCTTGGTCAGGACGGCCACCTGCACCTCGGGGGATCCGGTGTCACCGGGGTGGGTCGCGTACTCTTCGATGATCGCCTTCTTGACATCTGCTTCGAGTGCCATATATGGGATCCCCTCTCTCTCGTTGCGCGGTGCCCGGCGCCTGATGCGTGGGCTCTCTTGATCCGCGGCCGTCGAACGGCAACCGGACGACTCTACCAGAGGGAGGGCGGCATCAGGAGCCGGTGGCCCGGTTCCAGAGCACGACGAGCCACGGCGAGACCAGCAGCTGCCAGTAGACGAGCACGAGGACGTTGAGGACCACGCCGATCCAGCCGGCGATCGGCGGGCGCTTCTCGCGACGCCGGGCGCGGAGGGTGGAGACGGCGAGCAGGATCCCGGCGAGCAGGACCGCGTGCACGAGCGCGGTGTAGAGCACGCCGACCAGCAGGTCGCTGACGGCCTGGTCGCCCGGGTAGGCGCCGAGCGAGATCAGGGCGTACCAGACGAAGAACGACAGCGGGACGGCGAGGACGGCCAGGAGGACCGAGACGATCCCGGCTCCGTAGCGGCGGAGGAACCCGCGGGCTCCCGAGGCCGTGGCACCGGTCCGAGCGGCTCCGGCGCGGACGCCGCCCGTGGAGCTGCGCCGACCGCCCGTGGCGGCCGCCGCGCGACGCGCGCCCGCCTCGGCGGCGGTGCGGATCGAGCGTCGCGAGGGGGCGGCTCCGGCTGCTCGCGGGGCAGGAGGACCCTGACGCCCGGGCGCGCCGTCGGATGACGTGCTCATGCCTCTCACCCTAGGGGATGACCCCTGAGCCCCCGGATCGGCGCGACGCGGCCCGCCGGGGCGGCGGAGTCAGCAGAATGGAGCGAGTGAGCCAGACCCCCCGCGCCCCCCGGCGCAGCCACGTCCTCGACGTCTCCCCCCTCCGCGAGTCCCCGGCCTTCGCCCGGCTCTGGGCCGGCAACGTGATCTCGGGCATCGGCGGCCAGATGACGATCGTCGCGGTCGGCCTGCACATCTACGAGCTCACCGGATCGACCCTCGCGGTCGCGCTGGTCGGCGTGGTGGCGCTGGTCCCGACCGTGATCGCCGGCCTCTACGGCGGGATGCTCGCCGACGCGTTCGACCGCCGCCTGGTGCTCCTGCTCGCCGCGGTCGTGGCCTGGGGCTCGACCGCGGGGATCGCGGCCCTCGCCTGGCTCGGCGCCGAGACCCCGCTCTCCCTCTACGTGCTCACCGCCGTGAACGCGGTGGCGACGACGGTGATCGTGACCACCCGGATGACGCTGGCTCCGCGGCTGCTCCGCACCGAGCTGGTCCCCGCCGCCGCCGCGCTGGGCGGCATCGCGAGCGGAGTCGAGGTGACCGTGGGGCCCGCCCTCGCCGGCGTGCTGGTCGCCTCCTCCGGCTTCGCGATCACGTACACGATCGACGTCGTGCTGTTCCTCGCCGCGTTCCTCGGCATCGCGGGGCTGCCGGCGCTCGTGCCCGAGGGCGAGCGGCAGCGGCCGGGGCTGGAGTCCCTCCGCTACGGCCTGGGCTTCCTGAAGGGCGCCCCGAACATCCGGATGTCCTTCCTGGTCGACATCGTGGCCATGACCTTCGGACAGCCGCGCGTGGTCTTCCCGGCGGCCGCCGCCGTGCTGCTCGGCGGAGGCGCGGTGACGGTGGGCGCCCTCACGGCCGCGTTCGCGATCGGGGCGCTGATCAGCGGCGTCTTCTCCGGCCGGCTCACCGGGGTCCGCCGACAGGGCCTCGCGATCGGCCGCTCGATCCAGGTGTACGGAGCGTTCGTGGTCGCGTTCGGCGCGGTCCTGCTCGGTGCCGCACTCGTGCAGCACGACGCGTCGGCGCCGAACGCGGTGCTCATCGCGCTGGCGGCGGTCGCCCTGGCCGGCGCGGGCGCCTCCGACAACGTCAGCTCGATCTTCCGGCAGACGATGCTGCAGACCGCGGTCCCCGACAACATGCGGGGTCGGCTCCAGGGCGTGTTCATCGTCGTGGTGACGGGCGGCCCGCGGGTCGGCGACCTCTACACGGGACTGCTCGCCTCGCTCGCGCTGCTCTGGCTGCCGCCGCTCGCGGGCGGGCTCGCGATCATCGCGATCCTCGCCGCGGTGCTGCGACTCCGACCGGGGTTCCGTGGGTACGACGCCCTGCACCCGACGGCCTGAGCGGAGGGGCGTCTCCCTCGAGCCGGACGGGACAGCGCGCCCGCCCGCTCGGCTCAGGCCGGCGGACGGGCGCGCCGGGGATCAGTCACCGGAGGCCGCGTCGGCGCCGCCGCCGTCGGTCAGCCGGTCGTCCGAGACCAGTCCGCTGTCGTCGTCGCGGCCCTCGACCCGCACCGGGCGGTAGACGTGGAAGCCGTCGTCGTCGGGCTCCAGCTCCCAGACCACCTCGACCTCCTCGCCGTCGATGTCGGCCAGGCGGGTGAAGGAGCGCTGCGGGGAGCCGTCGATCATCTCGAGGCGGATGCTCTCCTGCTCCGCTCCGCTGTCGAGGATGGCGGTGTACGTCGATTCGGTGTCCATGCCTCGACGCTAGACACGCGCGGTGAGGCGTCGCCACCCCTTGCGGCGGCGCACGGTCCGCGTAGCGTCGGCACCATGACCGACACCGACATCACTCCCGCCGACTCCGACGACCGCGAGCAGATCACCGAGATGGTGAAGAGCGCCGGGATCGGGCTCCTCACCACCGTCAACGCCACCGGGCAGCTCGTCAGCCGTCCGCTCAAGGCCCAGGACATCGACTTCGACGGCGAGCTGTGGTTCTTCACGCAGGACCCGTCGCCCAAGGTCGACGACATCCGCGCGAACCCGAGCGTCAACGTCGCGTTCGAGTCGAAGAAGGGCTACCTGTCGGTGGCCGGCTCGGCGACCGTCGTGCACGACCCGGCGAAGGTGGACGAGCTGTGGTCCCCGGCCGTCGCCGGCTGGTTCCCCGACGGCAAGGACGACCCGACCGTCGCGCTGATCCGCGTCGAGGCCGAGACCGTCGAGCTGTGGGCGACCGACGAGCCGCGTCCGGTGGTGCTGTTCAAGGTCCTCAAGGCCGCCGTCACCGGCGGACAGCCCGACATCGGAGAGAACCGCACCGTCTCCTTCGAGTGATCCCTCCTCCGGGGCGCCGCCGGGGCGCGGCGCCTCGCGGGGACAGGCGTCAGGCGCCGCCGAAGCGCTCGGTGCGGACGCGCTCGGGCGCGTGGCCCTGCTCGACCAGGGCGGTGGCGACGGCCTCGACGAACGAGGTCGGGCCGCACACGTAGACGGTCGGCTCGAGCGAGGCCGGCAGAGCCGCCTCGGCGAGCAGCTCCGGAGTGACGCGGCCGGCCGGACGTGCCGCTCCCGCCGGCGCCACCCGGGTGAAGACGTGGTCCACCGCGACTCCGCCCGTCGCGGCCGGCCGCTCGGCGAGCGCCGCCAGCTCCTCGCGGTAGTAGGTGAAGACGGGCGAGCGGACCGAGTAGAGCAGCTGCATCCGCGCCGCGCTCCCGGACCGGGCGTGCTCGCGCGCCATCGCCATCAGCGGCACCACGCCGCTCCCGCCCGCGATCAGCTGCACCGGCTCCGCCTGCTCGGGGCGCCAGACGAACCAGCCGCCGATCGGACCGCGGATCTCGAGCCGGTCGCCCGCTTCGAGGCCGTCGACCAGGTACGGGGAGACCTCCCCGTCGTCCAGCCGCTCGACCGCGAGCTCGACCCGCTCCCCGTCGGCCGGGGCGCCGATCGAGTAGGAGCGGCTCGCCTGGTAGCCGTCGGGCGCGGTGAGGCGCACGTCGAGGTGCTGCCCCGCCAGGTGGCCCGGCCACCCGGGCACGCGGAGCACCAGGAGGCGCGACGTGGGCGTGAGCGGCGCGACCGACTCGGCCACCGCCTCCGTCCACATCACCAGTAGCGCTCCTCTTTCCAGGGGTCCCCGTGCATGTGGTAGCCGTTCTGCTCCCAGAAGCCGGGCTCGTCGCCGGGCATCAGGCGGAGCGTCCGGACCCACTTCGCGCTCTTCCAGAAGTAGAGGTGCGGCACCAGGAGCCGGGCGGGGCCGCCGTGCTCGGCCGCGAGGGGCTTCCCCTCGAACTCGGTGACGACCCAGGCCCTCCCGCCTCGGATCTCGGCGAGCGGGAGGTTCGTCGTGTAGCCGCCGAAGCTCTGCGCCATGACGAAGCCGGCGTCCGTTTCCAGGCCCTCCAGCAGCGTGTCGACCGAGACGCCGCGCCAGCTGGTGCCGAGCTTCGACCACCGGGTCACGCAGTGGATGTCGGTGTGCACGTCCTCGTGCGGGAGCGCGTCGAACTCCTCCCGGTTCCAGCGGCGCACGCCCGCGGGGCCGCCGTCGATCGAGAAGGCCCACTCGTGGATGTTCGGGGTGGGCCCGATCGAGAGGACGGGGAAGCCGTTCTCGAGGTGCTGGCCCGGCGGGAGGTCCGGGTCCGCCTCCCTCTTGCCGAAGAAGCCCCGCGTGATGATGCCCATGTCCGCCCTCGTCGTCCTCGGGGCCTGGCCCCGGATCGCTGGAAACCGCTCGTCGCGCTCACGCTACCGCTCGGTGCTACCGCATGCGGGCCCGCCGGGCGAGCCCGGGACCGTGTCGGACGTCGGTGCCAGGATCGGGGCATGAGACGAACCGTCGTGCCGCCGTACCTCCTCGTCCGCATCGCCCGCCTCGACGATCCGGCCTTCGCCCGGGCCGCGCGGGCCGCGAGCCGCTCGCTCGAGCAGGACGTGCCGTTCCGGCGCGTCCGGCCCGGAGAGCCCGCGCCCGACCGCGGGGCGCCGACCGCCACCGCGACGTCCTCGCCGCGCACCCGCGTGCAGTCGCTCCAGCGCACCATCGCGGACGCGCGGACCGAGGAGACCCTGCCCGGCACGGTCGTCCGCCGCGAGGGCGAGGCGGCCACGGGGGACGCGGCCGTCGACGAGGCGTACGACGGCCTCGGCGCGATGTCGGCCTTCCTGCAGGGTGCGTACGGCCGCGACTCGATCGACGACGCCTGGCTGCCGCTCGACGCGACCGTGCACTTCGGCGACGACTACGACAACGCCTTCTGGGACGGCTCGCGGATGGTCTTCGGCGACGGGGACGGCCAGGTGTTCCGCCGCTTCACCGTCTCGCAGAGCGTGATCGGCCACGAGCTCGCCCACGGCATCACCGAGTACACGGCGAACCTCGTCTACCGCGGCCAGTCCGGAGCGCTCAACGAGTCGGTCTCGGACGTGTTCGGAGCCCTGCTGGAGCAGTACGGCGCAGGCGAGAGCGCCGACGAGGCGAGCTGGCTGATCGGCGAGGGGCTCTTCACCGACGAGGTGCAGGGCACGGCCCTGCGGTCGATGATCGCCCCCGGCACCGCGTACGACGACGACGTCCTCGGCTCCGACCCTCAGCCGGGCTCGATGGCCGACTACGTCGAGACCGACGACGACAACGGCGGAGTGCACATCAACTCGGGGATCCCCAACCGCGCGTTCGCCGTGGCGGCGACGACCCTCGGCGGGAAGGCGTGGGAGCGCGCAGGGCAGGTCTGGTACGACGTGCTGACCGGGGGCGTCCTCACCGCGACGGCCGACTTCGAGGCGTTCGCCGCGCTCACCGTGCAGGCCGCCGCCGAGCGCTACGGATCCGGCTCCGAGGTCGAGGCCGCCGTGCGCACCGGCTGGACGACGGTCGGCGTGACCCCGTCCGCCTGAGCCGGTCCGATCGAGGGCGGAGGCGGGTAGCATCGCGCGCATGGACGTCATCGTGTCGCGCAGCGGCGGATTCGCCGGCCTCCGCCGGGTGTGGCGGGTCGACGTCGAGCAGCAGCCCGACGAGGGCGCGTGGCGCGACCTGCTCGGCTCGCTCCCCTGGGACGCCGCCGACGGCGAGTCCCCCGGCCGGGCCGACCGCTTCGTCTACGAGATCCGCGTGCAGACGCACCTCGTCCGCCTCGGCGAGACCGAGCTCGACGGAGCCTGGCGCGAGCTGGTCGACCGCGTGAAGAAGGCGCAGCCCCGTTAGGAGCTGCGCCTTCGTCGTGTGCTCGGAGCTACTTGGTGCCGAGCAGGTCGATCACGAAGATCAGGGTCTTGCCGGAGAGCGGGTGCCCTCCGCCGGCCGGGCCGTACGCCAGCGCGGGCGGGCAGATCAGCTTGCGGCGGCCGCCGACCTTCATCCCCGGGATGCCCTGCTGCCAGGCGCGGATGAGGTTGTTGAGGGGGAAGTTGATCGACTGGTCGCGGCTCCAGGAGGAGTCGAACTCCTCGCCGGTGTCGTACTCGACGCCGAGGTAGTGGACCTCGACGGTCGAGCCGGGCTGCGCCTCGGCGCCGTCGCCGACGACGATGTCCTCGACGACGAGGGTGTCGGGGGCCGGGCCCTCAGGGGCGTCGACCTCGGGCTTGGTCAGGTTCTCGCTGCTCATGCCTCGATCCTACGGCGCTCGGGAGCGGAGTCTGGGAGCGGGCTGCGAGCACTCACTCCACGAGCGTGAGGCGCTGCGTCGGCCGGGTCATCGCGACGTAGAGCGATGCGGCGCCGCGCTCGCCGGTCTGCGCGATGAGGCGAGGGCGGGCGATGATCACGGAGTCGAACTCGAGCCCCTTGGCGTCGTTCGTCGACAGCACGGCGATTGCACGGTCGAGCCCGGTCGCTCCGCGGCCCACCTCCCGGCCGAACCGCTCCTCGAGGCGCTCGGCGATCGCGGCGAGGTCGTCGTCGGGCGCGAGGACCGCGAGCGTCCCCTCCGCCTCGATCGCCCGGTCCTCGACGACGGCCGCCAGCACGCGCTCGGCGAGGCTCGCGTCGCCGCGGTCGCGGATCGTCCGCACCGGCCACTCGGTGGAGCGCACGGCCTCCCCCGGCGTGATCTCCAGCCCGTTCTCGCGCGCCGTCCGCTCGGCGAAGGCGACGATCTGCGCGGGCGTGCGGTAGTTGACCGTCAGCTCCTCCAGGCGCCACGGCGCCGCCTCCACTCCCCGGCCCTGGCGGCCGAAGGCGTCGCGGAGCGCGGCGTCCCAGCTCGAGGCGGCGGAGGCGCCGGACGCCTGCGCGACGTCGCCCACGATCGTGAACGAGCGCATCGGGCAGCGGCGCAGCAGCACCCGCCACTGCATCGGCGAGAGCTCCTGCGCCTCGTCGACCACGACGTGCCCGTAGGTCCAGGTGCGGTCGGCCGCGGCCCGCTCGGCGGTGGTGCCGAGCACAGAGCGCTCGGCGAAGCCGGCCGCGAGGTCCTTGGCGTTGACGAGGCCGTCGACGCCCATGTTACGGATGGCGGCCTCCGCGTTCTCGACGTCGCGCTTGCGCTGCTCCTTCTCGGCCTTCTTCGAGGCGTCGGCGAGGTCGTCGTAGGCGCCGAGCAGCTCCGCGGCCTCGTCGAGCAGCGGCACGTCGGAGACCGTGAACGGAGCGTCGCGGTCGCGGCGGAGGAGGGAGCGCTGCGCGGCGGTCCAGCGCGGCGTGAGCGTCGCGAACCAGTTCGGACGGGCGTAGAGGTCCTGCAGCAGCTTCTCGGGGGTCAGCGGGATCCACGCGGTGTTGAGAGCGACGCGGACGTCGTGGGCGGTCCGCACGTCCTCGCGCAGCACCGCCTCGTCGGCCTCGTCGACCGTGCTGCCGTGGCTCCGCAGCTGATCGGCGAGCTGGCGGGTGAGCTGCGAGAGCAGCGTCTTGACGAAGGAGACGCGCGCCTCGTTGTGCGGCTTGCGGGTGTCGCGCGCCCGGGTGATCGCGCGCTCCACGTCCTGCGGCTCCAGACGGAGCTTCTCGCCGTTGACGTCGAGCACCTGGGTCTCGGCCGGGACGGTCTGGCGGGAGCGGACCGCGCGCTTGAGCAGCTCCGCCATCCGCGCCGAGCCCTTCACGCGGGCGACCGCGGGCACGTCCTCCTCGACGAGGTCGAGGCCCGGGTAGAGCTGGCCGAGCGTCGAGAGGACGACGCCCGTCTCGCCGAGCGAGGGCAGCACCGCCTCGATGTAGCGGAGGAAGGACCGCGAGGGGCCGACCACGAGCACGCCGGAGGAGGCGATGCGGTCGCGGTAGGAGTAGAGGAGGTAGGCGGCCCGGTGCAGGGCGACCGCGGTCTTGCCGGTGCCCGGCCCGCCCTGCACGACGAGCACGCCGCGCAGCTCGGACCGGATGATGCGGTCCTGCTCGCTCTGGATGGTCGCGACGATGTCGTGCATCCGGCCGGTGCGCTGCGCGCCGAGGGCCGCCATGAGCGCGCCCTCGCCCTGCAGCACGGTGCCCTCGCGCAGCAGCTCCTCGTCGAAGACCTCGTCCTCGAAGCGGAGGACCTCGCGGCCCCGAGTGGTGAGGTGGCGCCGGGCGCGCGTCCCCATCGGCCGGGCGGCGGTGGCCTGGTAGAACGCGGCCGACTGCGGGGCGCGCCAGTCGAGCAGCAGCGTGTCCTGCTCCTCGTCGCGCAGGCCGATCCGGCCGATGTAGCGGTGCTCGGCGTCGGCGTCCGCGAGCGTCAGCCGGCCGAAGGCGAGCCGGTCGTCGGCGCCGGTGAGCGAGCGGATGCGGTCCTCGTAGAGCCGCGCGTAGGCGTCGCGCTCGGAGCGGCTCTGGTGGTTGCCGCCGACGCTCTCGATGCGGACGGTGTCCAGAGCCTCGCGGGCCTGGGCGATCAGCTCGTCGAGGCGGGCGTAGAGCGCCGCCACGTAGTCGCGCTCCCGAGAGAGCTCGGTGGCCTGCACAGTGCTGCCGTCCGTCATCGTCCGCCTTCCGAGGGTCCGCCGCCGCGGGCCGGGAGGCGCGGGATGCGCTCCGGGGGCCGCGGGAAAACAGGCGGTCCAGTCTACCGAGCGATCCGAAGCGGCCCGTCCCGACAGCGGGATCCGGATGCCTCTTGCGCTCGGCGCCGCGGAGGAGCATCCTCTCTCTCACGAAGAGCTCGACGCCCCGTCCGAGCAGCCGGCCCTGCCGCTGCCGCAGGGCGTCGAGCTCTTTCTCGCGGGAGCCCGTCCGCCGTCCGGTCATCGACCGGGAAGAGAACCGGACGGCTCCGCGTTGCACGCCCCATGGCCACTCCGAGCAGCAGCGTCACCGCCCCCTCCCGCGCCTCGATCGACCTCACGGAGTCGGCGCGCGCCGGCTGGGAGTCGTGGCTCGCCCGACGCGTCGAGCGCGTCACCGGACCCCGGGGCGATCTCGCCCTCGTCGAGACGCGCTGGCTCGAGCCCGGCGAGAGCGTCGACGACGAGCAGGCGCTGGCCGGCTACGGCCCCTCGGCGACCCTGACGCGGATGCGCCGCGAGAACCTCGACACCGGCGAGCCGGAGTACGGCTACCGCGTCTGGGACGCGGCCTCCGACGGCATCCGCTCCTTCGACGCCATCGAGACCTTCCCGTTCGACGCCGCCTGGGTGCTCGAGGCGTGGTTCGAGCCGGTCGCCGAGGATCGCACGGTCCCGTTCGAGCACCTGCGCGACAACGGCGCCACCCGCGAGCTCGTCGTGCCCGGCGACATCACCTTCTCGCTCGTGGACGACGGGCGCGCCCGCGAGTACACGGTCGCGGCGTTCGACGACGGCGGCACGCTCCTCGTCCCGTTCGGCGATCCGACCAACCGCAGCGACGACCCGGAGCTCGCGAGCTACCCCGTCGGCCGCTTCCTCGTCGTGCAGCGGATCGGCGGCGCGGCCGACGCGGGCACCCCCGGTCCGGTGCTCCTGGACTTCAACCGGGCGTACATCCCGCCGTGCGGCTTCTCGCCCCACTACAACTGCCCGCTGCCGCCCGCGCAGAACCGGCTCGGCGTGCCCGTGACGGCCGGCGAGCGCCGCGTGCGCAGCGCCTCCGCCTAGCGCGCCGGGGCTGAGCGGGGGCGGCCCCGGCTCAGCGGGTGAGCACCGCCCGGCGGGCGACGAGCTCGTCGAGCAGGACCTGCTCGTCGACCGCTCCGGTGCGTCCGCCGCGGCCGAGCAGGAGGTGCTGCCGGTGGTGCGCGAGCCGCGTCGCCGAGCGGAGGAAGTCCCGCATCGCCCGCGGCCGGTCCCCTCCCGCGCTCCGGGCCCAGCGGGCGGCGGTGCGGCGCCCCTCCGCGGTGCCGATCATCCGCACCTCGGCCGGCGAGAGCCAGCCGGCGACGGCGTAGTCGTCGAGCCGCTGGAGCGTCACGCGCCGCTCCTGCCGGCGCAGCAGCACCACCACGACCACGGCGACCGCGAACAGCGGCACCTGGACCACGCCGTAGAAGCCGAACCAGTCGGACACCAGGAACGACGAGCCGTTCCAGAGCGCGTGCAGGAACGCGGCGAGCGCCAGCCCGAGCAGGGCGATGGGCAGCCGCGCGACGGCGGGCCGGTTCGAGGCGAAGCCGAGGGCCGCGCCCGTGCAGGCGGTGAAGAGCACGTGCGCGAAGGGCGAGAGCACCCCGCGGAGGAAGAAGGTCACGGCGAGCGAGCCGAGACCGCCCTCCACCAGCGCGCTGCCGAAGTAGAGGATGTTCTCGACGAAGGCGAACCCGGAGGCGACGACGGCCGCGTAGACGATGCCGTCGACGGGTCCGTCGAAGGTCCGGCGCCAGATCAGCAGGACGAGGAGGACGCCGATCCCCTTGGCCGTCTCCTCGACCAGCGGCGCCTGGATCACGGCGCCGACGAAGTCGGATCCGCTCGGCTGCTGCCCGGACGCGTAGACGGCGATCTGCACGCCGAGGTCGACCAGGAGCGCGATCGCGACGGATCCGGCCGCACCCCAGAGGAACGCGAACCACAGGCCCAGCGCGGGCTCCGGCTCCCACCGGTCGACCCAGCGGACGCCCAGCAGAACCACGGTCAGCGGGACGAGGGCGATGACCGCGCAGATCCCCGCGGCGCTGACGCCGAGTCCGAGAACCACGTAGGCGAGCACGAGCAGCAGCAGGATCCCGAGGAGCGCCACGCCGATCGAGCCGAGCACGGTCGGCACGACGGAGGGGCGGGCGGTGGCGGGCGGTGCGGGCGGCGGATAGGCGCTCATGGGGCCGACAGTAGGGCACGGGCGGGGTGCGCTGTCGGCGGTTGACACGCGCCGGGCGCGTGGAGGAGGGCCGGGGTGCGGACGCCCGTGTCCGATTCCCGCTCCTGCTCGACGTCGCCGCGTGCGAGGCTCGAGGCGTGCCCGACTCCGATCCGCTCTTCGAGGAGCGCTACCGCGCCGTCGCCTCCCGCGACTCCCGGTTCGACGGGCGGTTCCTGACCGGCGTGCACTCCACCGGCATCTACTGCCGTCCGAGCTGCCCCGCCATCACGCCGCGGCGCGCGAACGTGCGCTTCTACCCGACGGCCGCCGCCGCGCACGAGGCGGGGCTCCGCGCCTGCAAGCGCTGCCTGCCGGACGCCGTCCCCGGCTCCCCCGAGTGGAACCTGCGCGACGACACGGCGGCGCGCGCCATGCGTTTGATCGCCGACGGAGTGGTCGACCGCGAGGGGGTCGAGGGGCTGGCCGCCCGGCTCGGCTACGGCGCGCGCCACCTCGGCCGCATCCTGCGCGAGGAGCTGGGCGCGCCTCCGCTGGCCCTCGCTCGCGCCCAGCGCGCCCAGACCGCCCGGCTCCTGCTCACGAGCACCGACCTGCCCGTGTCCGACGTCGCCTTCGCCGCCGGCTTCACGAGCATCCGGCAGTTCAACGCGACCCTGGCGGAGGTGTACGAGCGGACCCCGACGGCCCTGCGCGCCTCGGCCCGCGGCACGCGCTCCGAGGCGAGCGTCCACGACGGCGCGACCACGCTGGAGCTCCGGCTGGCAGTGCGGGCTCCGTTCGATCCCGGGGTGCTCGACGTGCTCGGCGGCACCGCGCTCCCGGGCATCGAGGAGGCGTCCCCCGGCGGCTACGCGCGCTCGCTCGTCCTGCCCGGGGGCGCGGCGCTGATCCGGCTGGCGGCGGACGGGGAGAGCGTCCGCTGCAGCGCGACGCTCGTCTCCGTCGCCGACGTCGGGCCGCTGGTCGCCCGGGTGAGGCGGCTGCTCGACCTGGACGCGGACGCCCGCGCCGTGGACGAGGCCCTCGCGGCCGATCCCGCACTCGCTCCGAGCGTCGCCGCCCGCCCCGGTGTCCGCGTGCCCGGCTCCGTCGATCCGGCCGAGACGCTGGTGCGCGCGCTGCTCGGCCGGCGGGAGGCCGCACGGCTGGTCGCGGCGCTCGGCGCGACGCTCCCGGAGTCCGTGGCGAGCGGATCGATCGCACGCGCCTTCCCCTCCCCCGCGGTGATCGCCGAGCACGCCGCCGACGTGCTCCGCGGATCCGCCGACGTGCTGGTGCGGACCTGCACGCTGCTCGCCGAGGGAGCCCTGCGGCTCGACGCCGACCGGGAGGAGCTCGCCGAGCAGCTGCTGGCGGTCCCCGGGATCGACGCGGCCACGGCGGCCGAGGTGGCGCAGCGGGCGACCGGAGATCCGGACGTCCTGCTCACAGGGGATCCCGTGCTCCGGCGGGGCGCGGCGGCGCTCGGCCTGCCCGCCGGCGAACGCGGGCTGGCCGAGGCCGGGCGCCGCTGGGCGCCCTGGCGCAGCTACGCCGGGGCGCGCCTCGCGGCCGCGGTCACGCCTCCGGCGCGGGGTCGATGATCGGGAGCGCCGCGGTCATCGCCTCGATGCCCGAGAGCCGCGCCGGCGAGATCAGCCGCATGACCTCCTCGCGGGACATGAGCCCCGCCTCGACGACGAGGTCGGCGATGTTGCGGCCGGTCGCGAGGGCGGCCTTCGCGAGGGCGGCGGACGCGGTGTAGCCGATGCTCGGCGTGAGCGCCGTCACGACCCCGACCGAGGAGGCGACCATGGCCTCGAGCCGGTCGACGTTCGCGGTGATGCCGTCGATGCAGTTCTCGCGGAGCGTCCTGCAGGCCTGCGTCATCCAGGTGATGCTCTGCAGCAGCGAGTGCGCGATCACCGGCTCGAAGGCGTTGAGCTGGAGCTGACCCGCCTCGGCCGCCATCGTGACCGTGACGTCGGCCCCGGCCACCGAGTAGGCGACCTGGTTGACCACCTCGGGGATGACCGGGTTCACCTTGCCGGGCATGATGCTGGATCCCGCCTGGCGCGGAGGCAGGTTGATCTCGCCGAAGCCGGCCTGAGGGCCCGAGGAGAGGAGCCTCAGGTCGTTGCAGATCTTGGACAGCTTGATCGCGGAGCGCTTGAGCGCGCTCGAGAACGACATGAAGACGCCGGTGTCGCTCGTCGCCTCGACGAGGTCCTGCGCCATCTCGAGGTCGAGGTCGGTGATCTCGTTGAGGTGGCGGACCGCGGCTGCGCCGTAGCGCGGATCGGCGGTGATGCCGGTGCCGATCGCGGTGGCTCCGATGTTGACCTCGGCGAGCAGCCAGATGGTCTCGGAGAGGCGGGCGTGGTCCTCGCCGAGGGTCGTCGCGAAGCCGTGGAACTCCTGGCCGAGCGTCATCGGCACCGCGTCCTGCAGCTGCGTGCGGCCGACCTTCAGGACGCTTCCGAACTCGACCGCCTTGCGGGAGAACGACTCGCGCAGCAGCGCCAGCTCGTCGAGCAGGCGGCGCAGCGACCAGGTCATCGCGATCTTGATCGCGGTCGGGTAGACGTCGTTGGTGGACTGGCTGCGGTTGACGTCGTCGAGCGGGTGCAGGTGGGCGTAGTCGCCCCGCTCGAAGCCGCCGATCTCGAGTGCGACGTTGGCGACGACCTCGTTCGCGTTCATGTTCGTCGAGGTGCCGGCGCCGCCCTGGATCACGCCGACCACGAACTGGTCGTGGAACTCGCCGTCGATGATGCGGCGGCACGCGGCGTCGATCAGCTCGGCCTTGGCGGGGGCGAGGCTGCCGAGCTCGGTGTTCGCCCGGGCGGCCGCGAGCTTGACCGTGGCGAGGGACCGGACGAGATCGGGGTAGATCGAGATGGGGCGCTTCGAGATCGGGAAGTTGTCGAGGGCCCGCGCCGTGTGGATGCCCCAGTAGGCCTCGGCGGGGATCTCCATCGAGCCGAGGGAGTCGCTCTCGGTGCGCGTGGCGGGGGTCTCGGTGTCGTCCAGGGCTCTGCCTTCCGGGTCGCGGTCGGGGAGGGTGCTCGGTGCGAGGGTCACGTCCAGCTCCGTTGCTGTCGTCGTGCGGCCCCGGAGGGTGCAGGGGGCTCGCGAACTGCGCGGCCAGCCTATCGCCGGGGCGCGGGGCGGCGGCGGACGCGGGCGCGGAGCGTCCGGTCGACGGGCGCGGAACGACCGCGCCTCCCGCCGCCGGAGCGGACAGGAGGCGCGGGACGCGGGAAGCGGCGGATCAGCGGTAGTCGCTGCCCGACGCGAGGGCCGCGAGCGGCACGAGCACGACCACGACGAGCACGGCGATCGCGAAGAGCAGGACGAGGCCGAGCATGACGGAGTTGAGCACGATGCCCCAGATCGAGAGCGTGCGGCCGGTCGGCTCCCTCCGCAGGCCCAGGATGCCGAAGACGAGGCCCGCGGCCGGAGCGATCACGGTCAGTCCGAAGAAGACGGAGGTGACGCCGAGGATCAGGCTGGTGAGCGAGAACGGGGTCGAGGGCGCCGGGGCGAGGGCCGCGGGCGGGACGGCGGGGGTGCCGTAGGAGGCGCGGGCCTGCTGCGAGGAGGCGGGCTCCTCGGCGGCGGGGCGCTCCCCGGCGGACGGCCGCTCCTCGGTGAGGACGGCGGTCGCGCCCAGGTCCACGGTCGGCTGCTCGTCGGCGGGTGTGGAGAGGCGGGCGGTGCGGTCGTCGGTGGTCACGGTGTGCTCCTTCTCGGGTGCCGGTCGCCCGGCGGGATGCGGTCCCGCCGGGCGGGCCGGCGGTGCTGCCGGTGTGCTCCGGCGATGCCTCCACGCTACGGACGAGCCCGGACCCGCCCCATCCGGGGAACCCCCGGAACTCGGGGGCGATCCCCCGCCTCGACGCGGGGGCGGGTGCGAGACTGGTCCCGGCGCGAGGAGGCGGCGACGATGGACGACGACGAGCTGCGGCACCGAACCCGGGACCGCAAGGGCGCCCGGGCCGTCTGGTTCGCCGGGCTGTCGGCGCTCGCCGGCTTCGTGGTGATCTCCCCCGTGATCTCCCTCACGGCGACCGTGATGGTGTGGGGGTCGCGGCGACGGATCGGCACCCTCAGCGACCGGAACGGGCTGGTCGCCGTCAACTGGCAGCTCACCTACCTCGCGCTCCAGCTGATGCTGGTCCCGCTGCACCTCGCGCTGGTATCGGTGCGCGACTCGCTCGGCGCCGACTGGCCGCTCGCGACGATCTCGGCGATCCTCGCGCTGGCCGTGCTCAACCTCGTGCTGTGCGTCGTCCTCGGAGTCCGGTCCGGCCAGGGCCGTACCGTGCGCCTCTGGATCGCCGTGCCCTTCGCCCGCTCCACCCGTGCGCCGCGCTGACCGTCCGGGGACACCGGGCACGGCGGCTCTCCGCTCCTGGGACTCCGCCCGGCGTGTCCGCGGCGCGGTGCCCCCCTCCACGTCGCGGCGGCGGGCAGGGTGGTGGAGTGATCGCCTTCCCTCCGCCCGTCTACGTCGTGGCCGACGACGGAGTGCGGCTGGCCACCTACTCCGTCGGCGAGGAGAGCGCCCCGACCGTCCTCGCCGTGCACGGCTTCGCCTCCCACGCCGTTCTCAACTGGGAGACGTCGGGCTGGCTGCGGACGCTGCACCGGGCCGGGTACCGCGTCGTGGCGCTCGACCAGCGCGGGCACGGCGCGAGCGAGAAGCCGCACCACTCCGACTCCTACAGCGTGGACGCCATGGTGGCCGACCTGGTGCGGGTGCTCGACTCCTACGACCTCGACGCGCCCCACGTCCTCGGCTACTCCCTCGGCGCCCGGATGAGCTGGGTGCTGGGACTCGAGCACCCGGAGCGGCTCGCATCGCTGAGCCTCGGCGGGCTGACCGTGGGCGAGCCCCTCCGCTCCTTCGACGCGGAGGCGGCCCGGGCCCGCGTCGCCTCCGGTGGCGAGATCGACGACGGCTTCACCCGCGCCTTCATCGGCATGGCGGAGGGCGTGCAGGGCAACGACCTCGCGGCACTGGTGGCGGTGGCCGACGGCGTCCGCGGCGGGGCGC
This sequence comes from Rathayibacter sp. AY1C6, assembly GCF_002931535.1. NCBI lineage: Bacteria > Bacillati > Actinomycetota > Actinomycetes > Micrococcales > Microbacteriaceae > Rathayibacter > Rathayibacter sp. AY1C6. The sequence continues at coordinate 79,387 of NZ_PSWC01000003.1, forward strand.
ACCCGGAGCACGGGCGGCACCCCGGCCTGCCGACGCTGCTCGTGACCGGCGGCGCGGATCCGATCGCTCCCGGCGGAGAGCTGCTGGCGGCGGAGACGGGGGCGCGGTTCGTGAGCGTCCCCGGCCGCGACCACACCAGCACCGTGCCCGCGCGGGGCTTCAAGGACGCGGTGCTGGCGTTCCTGGCGGAGCAGCGATGAGCCGGCCCCTCGCCGGACGGGAGCACCGCGAGCGCCGAGGCCCGCGGCGTAGCATCCCCCTCATGCAGGCGATCCGCATCGAGAACCCCGGCCCCGACTCCCGACTCGTGCTGGAGGAGGTGCCGACGCCCTCCCCCGGACCCGGCGAGGTCCTCGTCCGCGTGGCGGCCGCCGGCGTCAACCGCGCCGACCTCGGCCAGCGCGGCGGGGTCTACCCGCCGCCGCCCGGCGCCTCCGAGATCCTCGGGATGGAGGTGTCCGGCACGGTCGTCGCGCTCGGCGAGGACGCGACCGGGTTCTCGGAGGGCGACGAGGTCTGCGCGCTGCTCTCCGGCGGCGGCTACGCGGAGTACGTCGCGGTCGACGCGGGCCTGGTGCTGCCGGTGCCGGACGGCGTCGGCCTCGTCTCGGCCGCCGCCCTCCCGGAGACGACGTCCACCGTCTGGTCGAACCTCGTGATGGTGGCCGGGCTCGGATCCGGCGACACCGTCCTCCTCCACGGAGGCGGGAGCGGGATCGGGACCACGGGCATCCAGGTCGCCGCCGCCCTCGGCGCCCGCGTCGCCGTCACGGCCGGCAGCCCCCGCAAGCTCGAGGCGTGCCGCGCGCTCGGGGCCGACGTCCTGATCGACTACCGCGAGGAGGATTTCGTCGAGCGGATCCGCGAGGCGACCGGCGGGCGCGGCGTCGACGTGATCCTCGACCCCGTCGGCGGCGACTACCTGGCCCGTGACCTGGAGGCGCTGGCCGTGGGCGGGCGCGTGGTGTTCATCGGCAACCAGTCCGGTGCGCTGGGCTCGCTCGACCTCGGGGTCCTGATGCGCAAGCGCGGGGCGGTGCACGCCACGACCCTCCGCGCCCGGCCCCTGGAGGAGCGGCGCGCGATCGTCGCGCGGGTGCGCGCAGAGGTCTGGCCGCTGGTCGCCGCCGGGACGGTGCGCCCGGTGGTGGACGAGGTGGTCCCGCTCGCCGAGGCCGAGCGGGCGCACGACGTGATGCGCTCCTCCGGCCACATCGGCAAGCTGCTGCTCACCCCGTGACGCCCCGCACCGGAGGAGGCCCCCGCCGCCCGCGGTGAGCGGGAGCGGGGGCCTCCTCCGATGACGCCCTTCGGCGGGGCGTCAGACGGCGGAGCGCAGGAGTCCGAGCGAGCGGTTGATGCCGTCGACGTCCACCGCGGCCGGATCGAACGATGCTCCGGCGGCGAGGCCGAGAGCCTCGAGCGCCTCCGCGTGGTCAGCCGAGGACGGGTCCGTCGCCGCCCGCACCGTGTCGGCCCAGGCCGCGGGGCCTCCCGGCACGTCGAGCGGAGCCGCGCCGCGCGCGCCCGTGCAGCGCGGCAGAGCCGTCGACAGCGGCGCGATCGCCTCCAGGCGGATGACGTGGCGCCACTCGTCCTCGAGGTCGTAGACGTAGAAGAGCTCGTCCTGCTCCTGCTCGAGCACCTCGGCGAGCGCGACGCCCGCCTCGTCCACGAGGTCGGCGCCGAACTCCTCCGCGTCGGACGGCGAGCCGATCGGAGCCTGCTCCTCGTCGGGCACGCCCACGCTGAAGTAGTGCGGCTGCGCGTCGGTCCAGCCCAGCGAGAGCTGGAGCGCGAGGTGCAGATCGCGCAGCGACGACTCGGAGGAGAGCTCGAGGCGCCGCCAGACGACGGGCTTGGTCCCGAGCAGGGCGACGTGGAGCGCGTAGGCCGTCGCCGTGTCCTGGGTCGCCTCGTCGAGGATCTCGAGGCGGGTGGCCTCGCGCTCTCCGAGGAGGACGACCGTCGCGCGGACGACGGAGGCGAGGACGGGCGCCAGGCCCTCCGGCACCGCGTAGCCGAACTCGGGCGAGTGCAGCAGCAGCCCGAGCTCGGCGGTGTCGTCGAGCATCCGCTCGGCCGTGCCGACCATGCGCTCGCGCTCGTCGAGGGCCTCGTCGAGCGAGACTCCGGAGTCGGCTGCCAGCTCGTCGACCAGCTCGCCGACGACCAGGCCCGGGTGGATCTCGGCCTGGCAGGCTACCGCGATGCGGACCAGTACGGCATCGGTGGTGGTGACCGCGCGCTCCTCCGGGGAGAAGGCGCCGTCCTCGGTGTCGGCGGCCGCCAGCGCGGTCTGGGCGCTGAGGATCCACTGCTCGAGGAAGCGGGCGACGTAGGCGATGCGCTCGGCGGCGGCCTCGTGGGCATCGGAGCTGCGCCAGAGCACGGCGGCCTCGCCGAGACCTGCGGCGGATCCCTCCTGCTCGAGCACAGCGGAGCCGACCAGCGCGTCCCACCAGGCCGAGACCGGGATGCGGACGGAGTCGTCGCTCGGGGTGGATCCCGCGGAGGAGATGCCCGCCTCGACCGCGATCTCGCGGGCGGCGCGCTCTGTGAGGGTCGCGCCGTCGTCGGCGGCGAGGTGCTCGACCACGACGTCGGCGGCGTGCACGAGAGCGGTGGCGCGCACGGCGGAGAGCTGCTCCTCGGCCGGGACCTCGTCGAGCTCGGCGAGGTCGTCGAGCACGGCCTCCACGAAGGAGCCGGCGAGGTCGAGGACCTCGTCGAGGACGGCCTGGCACTCGTCCAGCTCCTCGTCGGTGCCGGTCCAGAGGTCCTCGTCGGTGAGGAAGTCGAGGAAGTGCTCGACGACCTCGGCGACGGTGAAGAGGGTGTCGTCGAGGTCGGCCTCGCTCTCCTCCCCCGACAGGTCGGCCTCGATCTGGTCGAAGACGGCCTCGAGCAGCTCGGCGTCGGGCTGGGCGAAGGAGCCGCGCGGGCGCAGGTCGCGGGTCATCGCGAAGAGGTCGGTCAGCACCTCGACGGCCTCGTCGGCCTCGAGGTGCTCGTGCTGCATTCCCACCTCGGCGAGGTGCGAGCGGTACCAGCTGCGGAACCGCACCATCAGCGCGGTCTCGGCCGTGCGGCCGCCGCCCTGACCGCCGGACCCGCCCTGACCGCCTCCGGATCGTCCCTGGTTGCGCTTCTTGCCCATGATTCCTCCGCGACCGCTCCACTCACGACGAAGCGCTCCAGCCTACCCAGTGCGGGCGCGCGGCGGCACGCGCGGTCGCCCCCTGTTCACCCTGTGCGCACCGGGTCCGCTCCCTCTGATGCGGCCGATCGCCCGAGTCCTGGGATCAGCGCGCTGTGGGAGTCCTCGCCGCCCGGGCCCCTGCCACACGGGTCGCGATGATGAGAAATCTCGCAGCGATCGGGCGGCGAGGCTTGCGCTCGGACCCTCCGCTTCGGTGGAGTGTCCGGATGACCGACACGACGGACACCGCCGAGACCGCTCCCGGGAAGGCGTCGCTCAAGCGGGTGATCACCGGGCCGCTGCTGTTCGCCTTCATCGTGGGCGACACGCTCGGCGCCGGCATCTACACCCTGGTCGGCACGATGGCCGAGGACGTGGGCGGCGTGATCTGGCTGCCGCTGCTGATCGCGCTGGTCGTCGCCCTGCTCACCGCGGGCACGTACGCCGAGCTGATCACCAAGTACCCGCACGCCGGAGGGGCGGCGCGCTACGTGGACCGCGCGTTCGGGAAGCCGTACCTCTCGTTCCTGATCGGCTTCCTGATGATGGCCTCCGGCATCACGACGGCCGCCTCCCTGGCGAACGCGTTCGCGGGCGACTACCTCGGGGCTCTGCTGGACGTGCCGCCGATCCCCACCGCGATCGTCTTCATCGCGATCCTCACCCTGGTGAACCTGCGCGGGGTGAAGGAGTCGCTGACGGCGAACCTGGTCGCCTCGGTGATCGAGGTGAGCGGACTGGTCATCGTCATCGTCTGCGCCGCGGTCTTCTTCGGCTCCGGCGACGGCGACGCCTCCCGCGTGCTCGAGTTCAACCCCGACGTCGCTCCGCTGCAGGGGGCGTTCGCCGCCTCGATCGTCGCCTTCTTCTCGTTCCTCGGATTCGAGGCCGCGGCGAACATGGCCGAGGAGGTGCGGAACCCCTCGAAGGTCTACCCGCGGGCCCTCTTCGGTGCGCTGATCACCGCCGCCGTGGTCTATCTCCTGATCGCGCTCGGCGCCGTGATCGTGCTGCCGAACGACGAGCTCGCGGCCTCCAGCGGCCCCCTGCTGGACGTGGTCGCGGCGAGCGGAGTGGCGGTGCCGCCGTGGCTGTTCGGCCTGATCGCGCTGGTCGCCATCGCGAACGGCGCTCTGCTGTTCATGGTGATGGCGTCGCGGGTCGGCTTCGGGCTCGCCACCTCCGGGCTGCTGCCGAGCGCTTTCGGGAAGGTGCTGCCGGGCCGCCGCACGCCGTGGGTGTCGATCGTGGTCGTCGGCGGAGTGACGATGCTGCTCAGCCTGATCGGCGACGTCGGCACGCTCGCCGAGACGACGGTGCTGCTGCTCCTGCTGGTGTTCATCGCGGCGAACGTGTCGGTGCTGGTGCTGAAGAAGGACCGCGTCGACCACGCCCACTACTCCGTGCCGCGGGTGGTGCCGGTGCTCGCGACCATCGCGAGCGTGGTGCTGCTGACGCAGCAGACGGGCGTGGTCTGGCTGGCGACAGCGGGCTACGTGGTCGTGGGGACGCTGCTGTTCCTCGCCACCCGCCTGGGGAAGCGGAAGCACGCGGAGCGGACCCCGGACTGATCCGGGCCGGCGGCGATCCGTCGCGAGCGGCCCGTCCGCGGATCCCCTGCGGGCCGTCCGCGGCGGATCGATCGCGGGGGGCGGTGAGGAGTGGGATCGTGAGGCTATGACCGTCACGCTCGAGCCGATGCCCGCCGCCGCTCTCGCCGCCTGGATGCGGGTAGAGCGCTCGGCGTACATCGAGGACCGGATGCGCGCGGGCGACGACGAGGCGGCCGCGACGCGCAACGCCAACGCCTCGTACGAGAAGTACTTCCCGGGCGGCTCCCCCGCCGCCGGGCACGACGTGCTCCTCGTCTCCGAGTACGGCCGCGCGGTCGGGTCGCTCTGGCTCGGCCCGCACCCGAGCGGACTCGAGGCGTCGGGTACGTCTGGGACGTGCAGATCGACGCCGCCGAGCGCGGCAGCGGCCTCGGCCGGGCGGCGATGCTGCTCGCGGAGTCGCACGTCCGCTCCCGCGGCGGCTCCGCCCTCGCGCTGAACGTGTTCGGCTTCAACACCGCCGCGCGGACGCTGTACGAGTCGCTCGGCTACGAGACGACCTCCCTGCAGATGCGCAAGCCGCTGGCCTGAGCGGGGGCTGCTCGACTCCGGGAAGGGGCACGACCCGGTCGCGCAGAACGCCGCACGCCGTACTCGAGGGCGGACGCCGACGGGCGCCCACCGACGAGCACAGCGGCGGTGGTGGAACCGCCGGAAATCAGCGGGACCCTGCGGTCAGCTCGTGGAGGCGACGGCGGTCGGGTCGCCGGCGCCGGACGGACGCGGGGTGTCACCCGGTCCGGTCGGCACCGACGCGCCGGTCGGCACCACGGTGCCGCCGGTCGCCATCCCCCGGCCGAAGGCCTGGCCCTGGAGGATCGCGCCGAGGTCGACGCCGGTCGCCGACCTGACGCTGTCGAACGTCGCGGCGAGACCCGCCGCCTGCTCGCGCGCGATGTGGGTGCCGGCCGTGTCGCCGCCGATCAGCGTCACCGAGCCGACGTTCTGGTAGCCCTTCGCGAACTCGGCCATGAGCGAGGGCAGCTGCCCGATGAGCTCGCGACCCAGGATCGCCTCCTGGTTCTCGCGGAGCGCCTCCGCCTCGGCCGCGATGGCCGCCGCGCTCGCCTCGCCCTTCGCGCGGATGGCCTCCGCCTCGGCGGTCGCGTTCGCGCGCAGCGCCTCGGCCTCTGCGCCCGCCTTGGCCCGCAGTGCGTGGGCCTCGGCCTCGGCGCGGGCGCTCACGGCGGCGGCCTCGGCGGCGGCGGACGCCTGGCGCGCCTCCGCCTGGCGCTGGACGGCGTACGCCTCGGCGTCCGAGACCTGCTGCGCGACCTGGCGGTCCGTCTCGGCCTTCTTCTCGCGTCCGTAGGCGTCGGCGTCGGCCTCGGTCTGACGGCGGTACTTCTCGGCGTCCGCGACGCGCTTGACGTCGGCGTCGAGCTCGGCCTGCCGGTTCTCGGCGCGCTGCACGAGGACGGCCTGCTCGCGCTCGGCGCGGGCCAGGTTCTCGGCCTGCTCGGCCTCGGCGTTGGCGCGGCCGACCTCGGACTTGGCGGCGGCGGTGTTCTTGTCGTAGGCGGTCTGCTCGATCAGGTTCGCCTCGTCCGTGGCGAGCTGGCGGGCCTTGACCTCGCGGGCGGCGTTGATCCGCGCGACGTCGGCCTCGCGGCGGACACGCTCGATCTCCTGCGCTCCGAGCGCCTCGATGTAGCCGTTGCGGTCGGTGACGCCCTGGATCGCGAAGGAGTCGAGGACGAGGCCCTGGGCGAGCAGGTCGCCCTTGATGCCCTCGGCGATCTCGTCTCCCAGCTTCTGCCGGTCCTGCATGACCTCCTCGACGCTGAGCTTGGCGACGACGCCGCGGAGGGCGCCCTCGAGCTGCTCGGTCGTGAAGACGTCGATGGACTGGTCCTGCGACGCGAAGCGCTCGGCGGCGGCGCGGACCTGGTCGGCCGTGGACCCGATCTTGACCAGGGCGACGCCCGCCAGGTGGATGGTCACGCCGTTCTTGGTCTGCGCGACCGGCTCCATCTTGATCTGGCGGGAGCGCAGCGAGATGCGGTCTGACCGCTGGGTCAGCTTGTTCACGAACGCGCCGCCGCCGGTGATGACGGTCATGTTCGAGGTGAGGCCGTCCTCGCCCTTCTGCTTCTTCCCGACGATCACGATCGCCTCGTCGGCCTGCGGCACCTGGTACCAGGCGCGGAAGAGGAAGAAGCCGATGAGGGCGATCAGCAGGAGTGCGCCGACGGCGACTCCGGCGAGGACGATCCAGAGGAGATCCGGTTCCATGGGCGGGCGACCTTTCGTCCGACCCGCGCGACGCGGGTACCTGAGAGACGTACAGGTTCCATCGTGTCACAGCGCCTCGGACGGCCGCGTCGGCCGGAGGGGGGATACTGCGGACGCCGCCGAGAGCGGTTCGCGAGGGGGCGGGCCCGGACGAGGACGCCACGAACGAGGGCGTCGCGCGGAGTGCCGCGGAGGAGATCAGTGCTGGGGTACCTGGACTCGAACCAAGAACAACTGAACCAGAATCAGCCGTGTTGCCAATTACACCATACCCCAATGGTCATCCGGAGGTGATCCCGGGACCAGGCGGCGACCGGATCGGGACCCGAGCGCCGAGAGACGACAGTACCCTACGCGGGCATCCCGCTCAAATCGAGCCGCGGACGACGCTGCCCTCGGACTCCGGGGCGGCCTCGCCGAGGCGGGCGCGGACGAGGTCGCGGTTGATCGCGGAGGCGACCTGGGCGCCCGATCCGGCGGCGACGATCAGCTGCTGCGGGCCGGGAGGGGTGACCTCGCCGGCGGCGTAGAGGCCGGGGACGGACGTGCGGCCACCGGCGTCGACGCGGAGGAAGCCGTCGGCGTCGCGGTCGGGGCCGGCCGCGTCCAGGTAGTCCAGCGCGGGCGTCCAGACGGGGCGGACGAACGCGCCGGTGCGCGGCACGACGTCGCCGTCGACGAGGCGGACGCCGGTCATCTCGGCGCGCTCCCCGGCGAGGTCGGCGACCGGGCGCCGGTCGACCCGGATGCCGATGGAGGCGAGCAGCGACTCGTCGGCGTCGCTCACCGTCCCGACGCCGTTGGTGAAGACGATCAGGTCGGTCGACCACTGCGAGAGGAGCATGGCCCGCTCCGCGAGGTCGTCGGTCTCGCCGATCAGGGCGAGCGCCTCCCCCGCCTTCTCGTAGCCGTCGCACTCCATGCAGCTGTGCACGGCGGTGCCGTAGTAGGCGCGCAGGCTCGGGAGCGCGGGCGGCGTCTCGAGGAGCCCCGCGGCGACCACGACGGCGGTGGCGACGACCGAGCGGTCCGCGCTGCCGCGCACGCCGCGCGCGCCGACCACGAATTCGCCGCCGGAGCGCTCGACCGACGTGACGAGGGCGTTGTGCACCTCGGCGGCCTCGTAGCGCTCGAACTCCTCGCGGCCGAGGCGGCGCAGCTCGAGCGGCGAGATGCCGTCGCGGGTGAGGAACCCGTGCGAGTGCAGGGTCGCAGCGTTCCGCGGGCGGTTGCTGTCGAGCAGCAGCACGCTGCGGCGCGCCCGGACGAGGTTGAGCGCGGTCGAGAGCCCGGCGGGGCCCCCGCCGATCACGACGACGTCGTAGCGTCCGCCGACCGTCTCCGCCACGGTCAGGCCTGCCGGGAGGTGCCGAGGTGAGCGCCCAGGCGGTCGAGGCGGGCGATCGACTCCTGCTTGCCGAGGATCTCCATCGACTCGAACAGCGGCGGCGAGACGCGGCGTCCGGAGACCGCCGTGCGCAGCGGCCCGTAGGCGATGCGGGGCTTGAGGCCGAGGCCCTCGATCAGCGCGGAGGCGAGCGCCTCCTGGATCGAGGCCGTCAGCCACTCGGACGCGGGGACGAGCTCGAGGGCGCCGATCGAGGCGGCGAGCACCTCGCCGGCGTTCGCGGGCAGGCCCTTCAGCGCGTCCTCGTCGTACTCGAGCGCGTCGGACGCGGTGAAGAGGAACCCGAGCATGCCGGGGGCCTCCCCGAGCAGGCCGATCCGCTCCTGCACGAGGGGTGCGGCGGCGTCGAGCACGGCGCGCTGCTCGGCGGTCGGCTCGCCCGCGAGCACTCCGGCCGCCACGAGGTACGGGATCGTCCGCTCGGTGAAGTCGTCGACGGCCAGGAGGCGGATGTGATCGCCGTTGATCGACTCGGCCTTCTTGAGGTCGAAGCGGGCCGGATTGGGGTTCACGTCGGCGACGTCGAAGGCGGCGACCATCTCGTCGATCGAGAAGACGTCGCGGTCGTGCGTGAGCGACCAGCCGAGCAGGGCGAGGTAGTTGACCAGGCCCTCCGGGATGAAGCCGCGGTCGCGGTGGTGGAAGAGGTTCGAGGACGGATCGCGCTTGGAGAGCTTCTTGCTGCCGTCGCCCATCACGTAGGGGAGGTGCCCGAAGCGCGGGACGAAGGTCGTCACTCCGATGTCGATCAGCGCGTGGTACAGCGCGATCTGCCGGGCGGTCGAGGGGAGGATGTCCTCGCCGCGCAGCACGTGGGTGATCTGCATGATCGCGTCGTCGACCGGGTTCACCAGCGTGTAGAGCGGCTGGCCGTTGGGGCGCACCACGACGAAGTCGCTGAAGGAGCCGGCGGGGAACGTGATCGGGCCGCGGACCAGGTCGTCGAAGGACAGGTCGGCGTCCGGCACGCGCAGGCGCAGCGCCGGGGCGCGGCCCTCGGCGCGGAAGGCGGCGCGCTCCTCCTCGGTGAGATCGCGGTCGTGGTTGTCGTACCCGTGCTGCTTCGCGCGGCCGGCCGCCTCGTTGCGCGCGTCGATCTCCTCGGCCGTGGAGTAGCTCTCGTAGAGGTGCCCCGAGGCCGTCAGGCGCGCGATCACGTCGAGGTAGACATCGGTGCGCTCGGACTGCCGGTACGGGCCGTGCGGGCCGCCGACTCCGACGCCCTCGTCCCAGTCGAGCTTCAGCCAGCGCAGCGCGTCGAGGATCTGCTCCACGCTCTCCTCGCTGTCGCGGGCGGCGTCCGTGTCCTCGATGCGGAAGACGAACGTGCCGCCGGTGTGGCGCGCGTACGCCCAGTTGAACAGGGCGGTGCGGATGAGGCCGACGTGCGGGGTCCCGGTCGGCGAGGGGCAGAAGCGGACGCGGACGTCGCTCCCGGTCGCGGTCGTGAACGGGTGCGCGTCCGGCGCGCTTTCCAGGGGCGGGGTGAGCTCAGACATACGAGGCCGATCCTACCGGCGGGAGCCGGTGCGGCGCCCGGGATCGCGGGGGCCGTGGCGCCTCCGCCCCGGGCACGGTGCGCGCCTCGCGGCGACTGCTTCTACCGGACAGCACTGCTCCGAGTCAACGGACTCCCCGAGCGAGCAGGAGCAGTGGTGCGCTGACCCCGGGCCTCTCGTCGAGAGGGCCCGAGCGCCGCACCGCAGGCCGCGCCGGGCCTCCGCGCGAGCGTGCCCGGAAGGAGCACTGATGAGCACGATCGATCTCGACCCCCGCACCGACCGCCCGAGCGCCCTCACCGAGGCGGCGCGGGAGGAGAAGGACGCCCGCACGCTCTCGCTCTTCCAGGCGGCTGTGAGCGCGGAGGCCGCCGAGGGCGCGCGCATCCGCGAGCGCATCGTGCTCGACCACCTGGGCCTGGCCGAGGCCATGGCCCGCCGGGTCTCCCGGAGTGGAGGCGACTGGGCGGATCTGCGCCAGGTCGCCTACGTGGGCCTCGTGAAGGCCGCCCGCCGCTTCACTCCCGAGCGCGGCGACAGCTTCGCCGCGTTCGCCGTCCCCACGATCACCGGCGAGCTCAAGCGCCACCTCCGCGACCTCGGCTGGATGATCCGGCCGCCGCGCGGCGTGCAGGAGCTGCACCGCCGCTCCGCCGTCGTCGCCGACGAGCTCGCGCAGGAGCTCGGCCGGCACCCCACCGACCAGGAGATCGCCCGCCGCCTCGGAGTGGACGCGACGGAGGTGGCCGACGCGCGCCTCGCGGGGCATCCGCTCTCCCTCGACGAGACCGTGGGCGAGGGCGGCGTCGGCCTGGGCGACACTCTCGGCGGCGAGGACGACCGGCTGCTCGAGATCGACCGGCGGCACGGGCTCGCCGAGGCCCTCGCCGAGCTCGAGGAGGGCCAGCGCGAGCTCCTGCGGATGCGCTTCGTCGAGGAGCGCACCCAGCAGCAGATCGCCGACGCCCTGGGGACGACGCAGATGCAGGTCTCGCGCCTGCAGCGGCGGATCCTCGCGCAGCTCGCCGACCGGCTCGGCGCCCCCTCGCGCAGCCATCAGCCGCGTGCTCCCCGGGCCCGCGTGGCCACGGTCACTCCGGTCCGACCGGCGACGCGGCTGAAGTCCGCCTGAGGTGGGCCTCGGCACGCGACGGGAGCGACGCGAGGGCGGCGAGGACGTCGTCGACCTGGACCGCGAGCAGCGCCGGGTCCGGCTCGGCAGAGAAGACGTCTCCGCGGCGGAGGGAGGCGTCGGTCAGCACGACGTGCGGCCCCGAGGCCGGAGGGCCCCAGGCCTCGGGCGGTGCCGGACCGAAGATCACGACCGAGGGGACGCCGTACGCGGAGGCGAGGTGCGCGGCTCCGGTGTCGACGGTCACTACGACCTCGGCGGCCGCGACGACCGCGGCGAACCCGCTGAGCGCGAGCTCCCCCGCCAGCACCTCGCCCGTGCCGGCGAGCTCGGCGACGCGGCGGGCGCGGTCGGCCTCGTTCGCGCCTCCGGTGTAGACGACGCGGTGCCCCTCGGCGGTGAGGGCGCGCGCCACCGCGGCGAAGCGCTCCTCCGGCCACTCGCGAGAGCCGTAGAAGGCCCCGATGTGCACGACGGCGGCTCCGGGGGCCGAGGCGGGCTCCTCGGGGACGGCGATCGCGACGTCCTCGGGGTCGGCGTCGAGACCGATCGAGTTCACCAGGCGGGCCCAGCGGGCGCGCTCGAGCTCGCCGTCGATCCAGAGCGGCCGCGGGTCCTCCGGGCCCGCGCCCGGGTCCAGCGCCGGGACGCGGAACTCGAGCGTGCGCTCGGGCGCGATCTCGCGCAGCCGCAGCCGCGACTCCGGGCCGTTGCCGTGGAGGTTCACGCCGAGCTCGACGCGGCCGGCGGCCATCGGCAGCGGGTCGTCGAGTCCGTGGAGGGTGGGCACGAGCGCGTCCAGGCCCTCGACCAGGTCGACGATCGGCTCGAGCCAGGGCGTGGTCGCCATGATCAGCCGGTGGTCCGGGAAGCCTCGGCGCAGGGCCTTGAGCGCCGGGACGGCGACGAGCAGGTCGCCGAGCTTGAGGGCGCGCAGCGCGAGGATCTCCGGAGTCCCGTCCGGGGCGGTGAGAGCGCGCACGGCGCCTCCTTCCTGTCGGAGTCCCCGTACCCCGCTGCGCGCACCTCAGACGCGCCGCCCGCAGATGCGAGCGACGCGCCCGGACGGACCGACTTCTCCGGAAGGGGGTTTACATCCCCGGTCGAGGGGTACGAGGAGAAGGTGAACGACTCCTCCTCCCGGAGCGCCGACGAGCGCGCGAGGGCCCCGCGCCTGCGGGGGATCCTCTTCGACCGCGATGCGACGCTCGTGGTCGACGTGCCCTACAACGGCGACCCAGCGCAGGTCTCCCCGATGCCCACCGCCGTCGCCGCGGTCGAGCGGGCGCGCGAGGCGGGGCTGGCCGTGGGCGTGGTCACCAACCAGTCCGGGATCGCCCGCGGGATCATCGACCGCGGCCAGGCCGACGCGGTGAACCGGCGCGTGGACGAGCTGTTCGGTGGCTTCGACGTGTGGATGCTCTGCCCCCACGGCCCGGAGGACGGCTGCTCCTGCCGGAAGCCCCGGCCCGGCATGGTGCTCGGCGCCGCCGAGCAGCTGGGACTGCCGGCACGGTCCCTCGCCGTGATCGGCGACATCGGGGCCGACGTCCGCGCCGCCGCCGCGGCCGGCGCCCGTGGAGTGCTGGTGCCGACTCCGATCACCCGCGCCGAGGAGGTGGACGCCGCTCCGCTGCAGGCGGCGACGCTCCTCGAGGCGGTCGAGCTGCTGCTCGCGATGCAGCCCGCCGAGGACGCCGAGTGAAGCGCCGCGTGCTCGTCGCCCGCCTGGACAGCGCGGGAGACGTCCTGCTGTGCGGACCCGCCGTCCGCGCGATCGCGGCCGACGCCGAGGTGCTGCTGCTGAGCGGTCCGCAGGGAGCGCCCGCGGCCGCGCTGCTGCCGGGTCCCTCCTCCGTCCGCACCTGGTGGTGCCCGTGGATCGGCGACGCCTCCCGCCCCGTCGACTCCGAGCTCGTCGACGAGCTGCGCGCGATCGTCGAGGAGTTCGCGCCGGACGAGGCCGTGATCCTCACCTCCTTCCACCAGTCGCCGCTTCCGCTGGCCCTGCTGCTCCGCCTCGCCGGTGTCGCCCGCATCACGGGCGCCTCAGTCGACTTCGCGGGCGCCCTGCTCGATGTGCGCCTCGTGCCGGGCGAGACCCTCGAGGAGGACCAGCCGGAGCCGGAGCGCGCGCTCGCGATCGCGGCGGCGGCCGGCTTCGCGCTGCCCGCCGGCGACGACGGACGGCTCCGCGTGCGCCGCGAGGGCGTGCTGCCCGCCGCTCTCGAGGGGATCGGCCCCTACGCGGTCGTGCACCCCGGGGCAGCCGTCCCCGCCCGCGCCTGGCCCGCGGCGAACGCGGCCCGCGCCGTCGAGCTGCTGGCGGACGCGGGCCTCGCTGTCGTCGTCACCGGCGGCCCGGGCGAGCGCTCCCTCACGGCCGAGGTCGCGGGCACCCGCGGCATCGACCTCGGCGGGGCGACGGACTTCCCCGGCGCCGCCGAGGTGCTGGCCGGCGCCGAGGTCGTGATCTGCGGCAACACCGGCCCCGCGCACCTCGCCGCCGCGGTCGGCACCCCCGTGGTCAGCCTCTTCGCGCCGGTCGTCCCGGCCGTGCGCTGGGCGCCCTACGGCGTCCCGGTCGCGCTGCTCGGCGACCAGGAGGCGCCCTGCGCCGGCTCGCGCGCCCGCGTGTGCCCCGTCCCCGGCCATCCCTGCCTCGCGGGGGTGAGCGCCGAGGAGGCGGTCGCCGCCGCCCTCCGACTCCGACCCACGACTTCCCCGAGAGAGGCCATCGCATGAGGATCCTGCTCTGGCACGTGCACGGCGGCTGGGCGGACGCCTTCGTCCGCGGCGCCCACACCTACCTGCTCCCCACGACTCCGGCCCGCGACGGCTGGGGCCTGGGCACCGGCGGCCGCGACTGGCCGAGCGCCGTCGAGATCGCGCCCGAGGAGCTGCACGACGCCGACGTCGACGCGGTCCTCCTCCAGAGGCCCGAGGAGCTCGCCGAGGCCGAGCGCCTGCTCGGGCGACGCCTCGGCCGCGACGTACCCGCCGTCTACGTGGAGCACAACACACCCCGCGGGGACGTGCCGGACAACCGCCACCCGCTCGCCGACCGCGACGACCTGCTGATCGTCCACGTCACCCACTTCAACGCCCTGATGTGGGACACCGGATCGACGCGGACGACGGTGATCGAGCACGGGATCCACGACCCGGGTCCCCTCTACACCGGCGAGCTGCCGCACTTCGGCGTGGTCGTCAACGAGCCCGTCCGCCGGGGCCGGGTCGCCGGGACCGACCTGCTCCCCCGCTTCGGCGCCGTCGCTCCGCTGGACGTCTTCGGGATGAAGACCGACCGGCTCGCCGAGCTGCCGGGCCTGGAGGACGTGACGGTCCTCGGCGACGTCCGCACGCAGGCGATGCACGCGGCCCTGGCCCGCCGCCGGGTCTACCTGCACCCGTTCCGCTGGACCTCCCTCGGCCTCGCGCTGCTGGAGGCGATGCATCTCGGGATGCCCGTCGTCGCGCTCGACGTGACGGAGGCGGGGCGCGCCGTCCCGCCCGAGGCCGGAGCGGTCTCGAACGACCTCGACGCCCTCGTCGCCTCGGCCCGGGCGCTCGTCGAGGACCCGGACCGCGCCGCCCGCGCCGGCGCCGTCGCCCGCGAGGCCGCGCTCGCGCGCTACGGCCTCGCCCGGTTCCACCGCGACTGGGACGAGGTCCTCGCCGACCTCCCGGGACGCCGGTCGCCGGAGCCCGCTCTGGAAGGGAGCACCCGATGAAGCAGCACCTCTCCTCCGCGCCCGCGCTCACGATCGCCATGGTCTCGGAGCACGCGAGCCCGCTGGCGACCCTCGGCGGCGTCGACGCCGGCGGCCAGAACGTCCACGTGGCGGCGCTCGCCGACGCCCTCGCGCGCCGCGGCCACCGCGTGGTCGTCTACACCCGCCGCGACGACCCCTCCCTGCCCCGGCGCGTGCCCTTCACCTCGGGAGTCGAGGTCGTGCACATCGACGCCGGGCCGCCGCGCCGGGTGTCCAAGGACGAGCTGCTGCCCTTCATGGGCGACTTCGCCGTCGACCTCGCCGAGGAGTGGCTGCAGGAGCGGCCGGACCTCGTGCACAGCCACTTCTGGATGTCCGGGGTCGCCGCGCTCGACGCCTCCGAGCGGGTGGAGCGAGCCACGGGTCGGCGCGTGCCCGTCCTCCACACCTTCCACGCGCTGGGCGTGGTCAAGCGCCGCCAGCAGGGCGCGCTCGACACCAGCCCCGAGGAGCGCGCCTGGCTCGAGCCCGGAGTGGGCCAGAAGGCCGACGGCGTCGTCGCCACCTGCTCGGACGAGGCCTTCGAGCTCAAGGGGCTCGGCGTGCCGACCTCGCGCATCTCGGTGGTGCCCTGCGGAGTCGACATCGACCGGTTCTCGGTCGAGGGCCCGGTCGCGCCCCGCAGAGAGCGCTCGCGGCTCATGACCATCGGACGCCTGGTGCCGCGCAAGGGCATGGGCATCGCGATCGAGGCGCTCGCGCACCTGGTCGCGGCCGGCCACGACGCCGAGCTCGTCGTGGTCGGGGGCTCCGGCTCCGGCGACGCGCTGACGGCGGACCCCGAGTACCAGCGGCTGCACGGCGTGGCCGAGAGCCTCGGCGTCGCGGACCGTGTCGACTTCGTCGGCCAGCTCTCGCAGACCGAGATGCCCGCGATGCTCCGCTCGGCCGACGTCGTGGTCTGCGCGCCCTGGTACGAGCCGTTCGGCATCACTCCGCTCGAGGCGATGGCCTGCGGCGTGCCGGTCGTCGCCTCCTCCGTGGGCGGCCTGATCGACACCGTGGTCGAGGACGTCACCGGGGTCCACGTGCCTCCGCGCGATCCGGTCGCCCTGGCCGCCGCCCTCGGCTCGCTGCTGGAGGACCCCGACCGCGCCCGCGCCTACGGGGCCGCCGGCCGCGAGCGCGTCGAGTCCCGCTACTCCTGGGACCGCGTCGCCGCCGACACCGAGCGCGCCTACGTCACGACGCTCGCCGGCCTCGGCGACGAGTCGCTCCTCACCGGCGCCACGAGCGCACCCTCATCCCCCACCACCCGGAAGGCGGCTCCGCGACGATGACCATCGACACCGCGACCATCGACACCGTTCTGGACACCCCGGCCGACGCCGCCCGGCGCCTCGTCGACGACCACGTGGCGCGCGCGCTCGACGCGGTCGCGCAGCTGGAGCGCCACTCCGACAGGATCGCCGCCTGGGGCGTCGAGCTCGCCGACCGCCTGCACTCCGGCGCGCGCCTGCTCGCCGCGGGCAACGGCGGCTCCGCGGCGGAGGCGCAGCACCTCACCGCCGAGCTCGTCGGCCGCTTCGACGGCGACCGCGTCCCCTTCTCCGCCATCTCGCTGCACGCCGAGACGTCGAGCCTGACCGCGATCGGCAACGACTACGGCTTCGACCACGTGTTCTCGCGCCAGGTCACCGCGCACGCCCGGGCGGGCGACGTCGTGGTCCTGCTCTCCACCAGCGGACGCAGCGCGAACCTCCTCCACGCCGCGGAGGCCGCCCGTGCGGCGGGCGCCCGGTCGTGGGCGCTGACCGGCGAGGGGCCGAACCCGCTCACCGAGCTCTGCGACGAGGCGATCGCCCTCGAGGGCCACGGCTCCAACGTGCAGGAGGCGCAGCTGGTGCTCGTGCACGCGCTCTGCCGGGCCTTCGAGCACCGGATCCGCGCGCGGACGGCGGCCGCCTCGTGAGCCGCCTGCGCCTCGTCGTCGTCGGCGACGTGATGCTCGACGTCGACCTCTCCGGACCCGCCGAGCGGCTCAGCCCGGACGCCCCCGTCCCCGTGGTCGACGTGTCGGCCCGCAGCGCCCGCGCCGGCGGTGCCGGGCTGGTCGCCCGGATGCTCGCCCGCGACGGGCACGAGGTGACGCTGGTGACCGCGCTCGCCGAGGACTCGGATCCGGACGTGGCGGAGCTGCGCGCCGAGCTGTCCGGCGTCCGCCTGGTCGCCGGGCCCTCGGGAGCGCCGACGCCGGTGAAGACCCGCGTCGCCGCCTCCGGCCAGGCCGTCGTGCGGATCGACCGCGGCTGCGAGACGCCGCCCGTCCCCGGCGTCACCGACGCGATGCTCGCCGCCCTCGCCGACGCCGACGCCGTGATCGTCGCCGACTACGGCCGCCGCCTGACCGAGGAGCCGTCGCTCCGCACGGCGCTCGACGCGCTCACCGTGCCGCTGGTGTGGGATCCGCACCCGCGGGGCTCGCAGCCGGTCGCCGCCACCTCCCTCGCCACCCCGAACCTGGCCGAGGCCACCGCCTTCTCGGGAGCCGTCGGCCGCGGAGTGACGCGCGCCGAGTCCGCCGCGACCACCCTCCTCGAGCGCTGGGGCTGCGGTGCGGTCACCGTGACGATGGGATCCTCCGGCGCCCTGCTGCGCTCCCGCGGCGCCGGCGTCCCGGTCGTCGCACCGGCCGTCGCCGTGCCGCCCACCGACCCGTGCGGCGCGGGCGACCGGTTCGCCGCCTCCGCCGCGGTCGCCCTCGCCGAGGGCGCGAGCACCTCGGAGGCGGTGCAGGCGGCGGTCGCCGCGGCCGGCGCCTACCTCCTCGCGGGAGGGGTCGCCTCACTGTCCGCTCCCGCCGACCCCGCACCCCTCCACGGCGGCGGGGTGGACGCCCTGCGCGTCGCCGAGTCCGTCCGCGCGGCAGGAGGAACGGTGGTCGCGACGGGCGGCTGCTTCGACCTGCTCCACGCCGGCCACGCCCGCACCCTCTCCGCAGCACGCGCTCTCGGCGACTGCCTGATCGTCTGCCTCAACTCGGACGACTCCGTCCGGCGCCTCAAGGGCGCGGCACGGCCGATCATCCCCGAGGACGACCGCGTCGACCTGCTGCTCGCGCTCGAGTGCGTCGACGCCGTGCTGGTCTTCGGCGAGGACACGCCGGACGAGGCGCTGCGCCGCATCCGCCCCGACGTCTGGGTGAAGGGCGGCGACTACTCCGCCGAGTCCCTCCCCGAGACGGCGACGGTGGCGAAGTGGGGCGGCCGGGTCCTGACCGTGCCGTACCACCCGGGCCGCTCGACCACCCATCTCGCCGCCGCGCTCGCGCGCGTCGGCTGACCCGCGGCCCACGAGGCCCGCAGACCACCCCCGGAAGGAAACCATGAGCACCACTCCCACCCCCATCGGCCGCGTCCTGATCACCGGAGGAGCCTCCGGGCTCGGTGCGGCCGTCGCCGCCGCGGTCGCCGCCGCCGGCGGCACCCCGATCGTGCTCGACCGCGACGTCTCGTCGGTGAAGGAGGGCGTCGCCGCCTACCAGGTCGACGTCGCGAAGACCCGCGAGGCCGAGAAGGCGGTCGTCGAGATCGCCCGCGAGCACGGCGGGCTCGACGCCGTCGTGACCGCGGCCGGCATCGACCGCTGCGGCCGCCTCGTGGACGTGGAGCCGGAGGAGTGGGAGCGCGTCATCTCCGTCAACCTCCTCGGCACCGCGGCCGTCGTCCGGGCGGCCCTGCCCTTCCTCACCGAGACCCACGGCCGCGTCGTCACCGTCGCCTCCTCGCTCGCGATCAAGGCCGTCTCGGACGCGACCGCGTACTGCGCCTCGAAGTTCGGCGTGCTCGGCTTCACCCGCGCGCTCGCGGCCGAGACCAAGGGCGAGATCGGCGTGACCACGCTGATCCCGTCGGGCATGAAGACGCGCTTCTTCGACGACCGCGACGAGCAGTACAAGCCGGGTCCGGACGCGCTGCTGAACGATCCGGAGAACGTGGCGAACGCCGTCATGTTCGTCCTCGGCCAGCCGCGCGGCTGCGAGGTCCGCGAGCTCGTCATCACGCACGAGGAGGAGCCGTCCTGGCCGTGATCCGCTGATCCGGGCGCGCCCCGGATCCCCCTCCGCGAGACGCCGCCTCGGTCCGCACGCCCCGGCGCGTCGCGTACCGAGGTGGCGTCTCGCGGTTCAGCGGGTGGAGGCGAGCACCCCGCGGACGTCCTCGAGCACCGCCTCGACGCGCACATCGCCGACGAACGTGACGTCGTGCTCGCAGCGCGGAGCGGTCCAGCCGACCTGCGTGGCGTCGCGCCCGCAGACCGGGCAGTGCGTGGTCCAGCTCAGCTGCACCCGATGGCGCTGCCGCCCGAGGGCCGCGGCGTTGATCGCGTTGCCCACCCAGAAGACCCCGACCGTCGGAGCGCCGACCGCGGCGGCGAGATGGCGTGGTCCGGAGTCGTTGCCGAGCACGAGGTCGGCGAGCGAGAGCAGCGGAGCGAGGTCCGGGAGGTCCACGACGCCCGCCCAGGAGACCGCTCCCGGCGCTCCGGCGACGATCTCGTCGGCGGCGGGCACGTCCGAGGCGTCGCCCACCACCAGCACGCGCGCGCCGTCCGCCAGCAGCTCCGTCGCCACGGCGGCGAAGGAGGCGGCGGGCCAGCGGCGGCGGGGATCGGTCGCGCCGGGGTGGATCAGCACCAGCGGGCCGCCCGCGGGCAGCGCGGCGGCGAGGCGGTCCCGCCGCTCCGGATCCACGGCGAGCGCCGGCTCGAGGCGGGTCGCGGGCGCTCCGGCCAGCCCGACGATCTCGAGCGCCCGCAGCATCTCGTGCTGGTAGTAGACGTAGGGGATCGTGCGCTCGAGCTCCGCGGCGTCGTCGGTGCGCGACCCGATCGTGTGGCGCGCGCCGAGGCGCTGGAGGAACGGGTTGGAGTAGCGCCCGCCGCCGTGCAGCTGCACGGCCAGGTCGAAGCGGCGCGCGCGCATCCGCTCGGTGAAGTCCTCGACGACCCGGGGGTCCTCCCCCTCTCCGTCGCGGACGCCCTGCGCCACCGGCAGGATCTCGACGTCGGCGATCGGCGACTCGACGCCCGTCAGCAGGACCCGGTGCGCGGGCGTCCCGAGCAGGGTGATCTCGGCTCCCGGGTAGGCGGCCGCGAGGGCGTCGACGGCGGGCAGCGCGAACAGCAGGTCGCCGAGTCCGCCGCCGCGCAGGACGGCGATCCTCTCGACTCCGGCGAAGGGCTCTCGGAGGGGGGCGATGGCGACCACGACGGGTTCCTCTCAGGTGCGGAGGGCGCGCGGGCGCCGCTCCGGGGACGGTGCACTCCTCCACTTCCCCGCCGGGACCGATCCGAAACCGGATCGGGGGCGAGCCCGTCGCCGATCCGGGGGTGGATTCCCGAGGCGGCGTGTCTAGGCGCGCACCACCCGGGTACCGGACAGATGCGTCCGCCACTCCGCGGGCGCCCCCGACCGAGAGGTGACCGTGACCATCGACATCACGACCCCCGCCACGACCGCCGCCGACGCCGTCCGCCGCGCGCGGACCGCGTTCCCCGCGTGGGCCGCCACCGCGCCCGCCGAGCGCGGCGCCCTGCTCCGTGCCGCCGCCCACCGCGTGGCCGAGCGCGAGCAGGAGCTCGCCGACCTCAACACGCAGGAGACGGGCAAGCCCGCCGGCGACGCGCTGGGCGGCGTGCGCGCCGGTGTCGACACGCTGCTCCAGTACGCCGAGCTCGGCCCGCTGCACCGCGGGAGGAGCCTGCGCGGAGGGGCTCTCAACGTCGATCTGGCCCTGCCGCACCCGCGCGGTGTCGTGCTCGCCCTCACTCCGTGGAACGACCCGGTCGCCGTCGCTGCGGGCCTCCTGGGCGCCGCGATCGTCTCCGGTGACGTCGTCGTGCACAAGCCGAGCGAGCGCAGTCCGGGCACGGGCGCCCTCTTCACGAGCATCCTCGCCGAGGCGCTGCCCGAGGGCGTGCTGACCCTGGTCGAGGGCGACGGGGCGGTCGGCGACGAGCTGGCGCGCACCGAGGGCGTCGACGTCCTCGCCCACGTCGGCTCGACCGCCACCGGCCGCGCGCTCGCCCGGGTCGCCGCCCTCACCGGCAGGCACGTGATCCTCGAGAACGGCGGCAACGACGCGCTCGTCGTCGACCGCGACGTCGACCCGGTCTGGGCCGCCGAGCAGGCCGCGCTGGGCGCCTTCGCCAACGCCGGCCAGATCTGCACCTCCGTCGAGCGGATCTACGTGCACCGCGACATCGCCGAGGCGTTCACGGCGGCGCTGGTCGCCGAGGCCGACCGCTGGAGCGCGGGCCCGCTCCCCCGCCTCGTCGACGCCCGCATGCGCGACGCCGTCCACGAGCACGTCACGGAGGCGCTCGGCAGCGGCGCGCGCGCCCTCACCGGCGGCACTCCCGGGGACGGCACCTTCTACCCCGCGACCGTCCTGGCCGACTGCACCGAGTCGATGCTGGTGATGACGGAGGAGACCTTCGGGCCCGTCGCGCCGATCCGCGTCGTCGACTCCTTCGACGAGGGCCTGGACCTGGCCGCCGCGAGCCCCTACGGTCTGGCCGCCTCGATCCTCACCGCCGACATGGAGCACGCCCATCGGGCCGCGGCGACGCTGCCGGTGGGCACCGTCAAGGTCAACGGCGTCTTCGGAGGAGCCCCGGGCGGCAGCGCCCAGCCCCGCGGAGCGTCCGGCTCCGGCTTCGGCTACGGCCCGGAGCTGCTCGACGAGATGACCACGACCACGGTCGTGCACTTCGGCCTGCCCGTTCTGCCGGGAGGCGCGCGATGAGCCTCGAGGGCTCGGCGCTCCAGCGGGCGAGCGCCCTCCTGGCGCACGTCCACGAGCGCCCGCCGGTCGTCGCCGTGATCGGGGACCTCATCCTCGACTCCTGGTGGCTCGGCGAGGCGGAGCGCGTCACGCGGGAGGCGCCCGCGCCGGTCCTGCGGCTCGAGGACGTCGTCGACGTCGCGGGCGGGGCCGCCAACACCGCCGCCAACCTGCGCGCGCTGGGCGCCGTCGTCCGCACGGTCGGCGTGGCCGGACGCGACTCCGAGGGCGACCGGCTCGTGCGCGCCCTCGAGCGGGCCGGCCTGGACACCTCCCGGGTCGTCCGCACCGGCGCTGCGACGACGATCAAGACCCGCGTGGTCGGCGGCGACAGCGTGATGCTGCGCGTCGACTCCGGCCCGCACCACCCGGCCGACGACGAGCTGGCCCTGCTCGCCGGTGCCGCCGCCGAGGCCGCCGCGGGCGCCGACGCCGTCCTGGTCTGCGACTACGGCTCGGGGATCCTCCGCGAGGCCGTCGAACGCCTGCTCGCCGTCGGGCGCCCCGGCCTCCTCGTGATCGACGCGCACGAGCTCGCCGACTGGGCCTTCGCCCGGCCGGACCTCGTCACCCCGAACGCCAAGGAGGCGGAGCGGCTGCTCGGCGGCTCCCTCGGGCGCGGGACGGAGCGGGCCGCCGCCGTGCGCGACGCGGCGGACGACCTGCGCGCCCGCTCGGGCGCCCGGCACGTCGTGGTCACCCTCGACCGGGACGGCTCCACCGCCCTCGACGCCGACGGCACGGTCAGCCGCACCTTCGCTCAGCCCGCGGAGGAGAAGCAGGCGTCCGGCGCCGGCGACACCTTCGCCGCGACCGCCACCCTCGCCCTCGCCGCCGGCCGCTCCCTGGCCACCGCCGTCGATCTGGCGCAGGCCGCCGCCGACGTGGTCGTGCAGCGCCCCGGCACCTCCGTCTGCTCGGGCGACGACCTGCTCGCCTCCCTCGCCGCTCCCGGCGCCGTCGTGCTCGGCGAGGACGCCCTCGTCGAGGTCCTCGCGGAGCAGGCGCGCCGCGGTCGCCGCGTGGTCTTCACCAACGGCTGCTTCGACGTCCTGCACCGCGGCCACACGGCGTATCTCCGCCAGGCCCGCGAGCTCGGCGACGTGCTCGTGGTCGCGGTGAACGACGACGACTCCGTCCGGCGGCTGAAGGGCGAGGGACGGCCGATCAACCCGGAGGGCGACCGCGCGGGCGTGATCGCCGAGCTGGGCTGCGTCGACTACGTGACGCTCTTCGGCGGAGACACCCCCATCCCGCTGCTCGAGCGCGTGCAGCCCGACGTCTACGTGAAGGGCGGGGACTACAACCCCGACATGCTCGCGGAGGCGGCCGTCGTCCGCTCCTACGGGGGCGTCGTCACCACGGTCGGCTACGTCTCGGAGCACTCCACGACCGAGATGGTCCAGCGCATCCGATCGGCCGCGCCGTGACCAGCCGCCGGTGGTCCGGGCGCTGGGGGGTCCCCGAGGCTCCCCGGCAGCCGCTGATCGACGTGCTGGTGCCGACGGTCGGCCGCCGTGCCGAGCTCGCCGCCACGCTCGCCGGACTCGCCGCCCAGGACGACCCGCCCTTCCGCGTGATCGTCAGCGACCAGTCCGACGACGCGGTCGCCGAGAGCGACCCGACGATCCTCGCGATGCTGCGCGTGCTGGAGGCGCAGGGCCGGGCTCCGGTGGTGCGCCGGCACCTGCCCCGGCGCGGGCTCGCGGAGCAGAGGCACTACCTCCTCTCCCTCGCCACCGCCCCGGCCGTCCTCTTCCTCGACGACGACGTATGGCTCGAGCCGGGCACGCTCTCGCGGCTGCACGAGGCCCTCGAGCGCCTCGACTGCGGCTTCGTCGGCTCCGCGGTGCAGGGCCTGTCCTACCTCGAGGACGTGCGCCCGCACGAGACCGAGTCGTTCGAGACCTGGGAGGAGCGCGTGGAGCCCGAGCGGGTGCGGCGCGGAACCCCGGAGTTCGAGCGCTGGCCGCTGCACAACGCGGCCAATCTCACGCACGTCGCCGCCCGCCTCGACGTCCCGGAGGGCGCCTGGCGCGCGTACCGGGTCGCCTGGCTGGGCGCGTGCGTCCTCTACTGCCGCGACGCCCTCCTGGCCGTCGGCGGCTTCGACTTCTGGGAGCAGCTGCCCCCGGAGCACAGCGGTGAGGACGTCGCCGCGCAGTGGCGCGTCATGGAGCGCTTCGGCGGCGCGGGCCTCGTGCCCAGCGGCGCCGTGCACCTCGAGACGCCCACGACGGTCACCGACCGGCGCGTCGACGCCTTCGACCGGCTCTTCGCCGAAGAGCACTCGTAACACTCAGCAAGGCGACGAAAGGACAGCACGATGGACGCACCCAACCCGATCCAGATCCAGAAGTACCTCTCGGGCATCGACTACCCCGCCTCGAAGGACACGATCGTCGAGACCGCGGAGAAGGAGGGCGCGGACGGCGACGTCCTCGAGGCCCTCCGTGCGATCCCGGACGGCGACTACGAGAAGCCCACCGACGTGAGCTCGGCCGTCTCGAAGGTCTGACCCCCTCCGCGGGACGCCGCTCCGGTGCACGGCACGCCGTGCCTGCCGCACCGGAGCGGCGTCCCGCGAGCGGCGATCGGCCGGCGCGGAGAGCCGGGGTCAGGCGGAGGCGTGCTCGCGCTCGCGCAGGACGCCTGACTCGAGCGCCTGGAACGACAGCACCTTGTAGCCCTCGGACTCGAAGAAGATCGTCGCCCGGTCGGCCTCCACGCTCATCACGGTGCCGGCGCCCCACTCGCGGTGCTCCACCGACTCGTCGACGCTCAGAGGGGCGTCCACGGGCGCCTCGACTGTCTCGCCGCTCGCCTCGTGCCGCTCGCAGCCGTCGCAGTTGCCGCACCACTCGGCCGACTCCACGCCGAAGTAGTCCAGCAGGACTCGGCGGCGGCACTGGCTGGTCTCCGCGTAGGCGCGCATCATCGACAGGCGCGACTCCGCGATCCGCTCGCGGGAGGCCAGAGCCTCCTTCACCACGTGCACGGCCTCGTCGCCCGAGGCCTCGCGCGTGGCGCGCAGACCGGACCCGGTCTCCACCAGCCCCGCGTCCGCGAGATCGTTGACGATCCGGGCGATCGTGCGGGCCGGCTTCCCCAGCTCCTTCGCGAGAGCCGCGGAGTCGAGCCCCGGCTGCTCCGAGACGGCCGCCCAGATCACGCGCAGCGCGGCCTTGTCGACCGAGCGCTTGGCGAAGAAGCGGCGGAGACCGAGGTCCTCGGCGCGGTAGTGCAGCGCGCCCGTCGCCGGCTCGCCGTCGCGGCCCGCGCGGCCGATCTCCTGGTAGTACGCGTCGAGCGACTCGGTGGTCGTCGCGTGCAGCACGAAGCGGACGTCGGCCCGGTCGATGCCCATCCCGAAGGCCGAGGTCGCGACGACGACGTCGAGCTCGCCGGCGCGCCACTGCTCGTGCACGACCTTGCGCTCGGACACCTTGAGTCCGGCGTGGTACGCCGCGACCCGGCGCCCCTCCGCCGCGATGTCGGCGGCGTAGGCCTCCGTCTCCTTGCGGGTGGCGACGTAGACCAGGCCCGGAGCCGTCCAGCTGCGGGCCTCCTCGACCACGGCGGCGCGCTTCTCGTTCTCGCTCTCGTGGCGGTGCACCACCAGCCGGATCTCCGGACGGTCGACGCCGTGCACCTGGATCTCGGGGTCGGTCATCCGGAGGCGCTCGATGATCTCGTCGCGCACCGGCCCGGAGGCGGTGGCGGTCATCGCGAGCACCGGCGGGTCGCCGAGCTCGCCGCGCACATCGGCCAGGCGGAGGTAGTCGGGGCGGAAGTCGTGGCCCCAGGAGGAGACGCAGTGCGCCTCGTCGACGACCAGGAGCGACACTCCCGCGGCCGCCAGGCGCGCCACGTTCTCGGGCTTGGCGAGCTGCTCGGGCGCCAGGAGCACGTAGAGCGGGCCGCCCTCGTCGATCCGGTCCCAGGCGCGGGCGACGGCCGCGGCGCCCTGGGAGGAGTTGATCGCGACGGCGGGCGGGGCCGCCGGAGCCGCCTCGATCGCGGCGAGCTGGTCGGCCTGCAGGGCGACGAGCGGGGAGACGACCAGGACGACGCCGCCGCGCTCGGCTCCGGCGATCTGGTAGACCGCGGACTTGCCGCCGCCCGTCGCCAGCACCAGCAGCGTGTCGCGCCCGGAGGCCGCCGACTCGATCGCCTCGCGCTGACCGGGGAGCAGCGACGACCAGCCGAAGTCCGCCCGGGCGATGCGGCTGACGGAGTCGGTGCGGGAGGAGTTCATAGCTCGACGCTATGACCAGACGGCCCCGGAGGCAGTCCGCTTGACAGCGCCGGGGAGCACGGTGAAGGCGCGTCGCCCGGCCTCACGGCCCGCCTCTGCCCCCTCGCCTCCGCGCTGTCAACGTCCTGCGGAGGGGCCCGTCGCGTGCTGGGCTGGAGCCCCGACGAGAGGAGCCGACATGGCCGACCAGAACGTGAAGGAGGACCTTCCCGGATCCGGCGGCGACGCCGCCCCTAACACCGGCGGCGCGCAGACGGTGCTGCCCGGCGAGGACGCGGCCGACGCCTCCGCGGCGGGGGCCGCTCCCGGGGGCACCGCGATCGACCGCGGGGTCACGGACGCCGTGACCGACGGCGACAGCGGAGGGGACACCGTCTCCGGCGACGCCGACCTGCCGGACGAGACCGAGGGCGCGGTCGGCAGCGACCCGGCGAGCGCCGACTGACGTCCCGCTCGGACGCGTCCGGCCCGCCGGATCCGAGGATCCTTGCGGGCCGGAGGCGCTCGTCCCTCCGCGGAGGAGGGCCCGGGCTCAGCGCCGGACGACCACCGGGTTGAACAGCGTGCCGATGCCCTCGACGTCCACCGCGACGGTGTCCCCGTTCGCGATCGGCCCGACGCCGGCGGGCGTCCCGGTGAGGATCACGTCCCCGGGGAGCAGCGTGAAGATGCGCGAGACGTAGGCCACGATCTCGGGCACCCCGTGGATCATGTCGCCGGTGCTGCCCGACTGCTGCACGCGCCCGTTGACGCGCGTCTCGATCGCGCTCTCGTTCCAGACGAACTCGGTCTCGATGACCGGTCCGAGCGGGCAGAAGGTGTCGTAGCCCTTCGCCCGCGCCCACTGGCCGTCGGAGCGCTGGAGGTCGCGTGCGGTGACGTCGTTGGCGATCGTGTACCCGAAGACCACGTCCTCGTAGTCCTCCGCGCGGACGTTGCGGGCCACGGCGCCGATCACGATCGCCAGCTCGCCCTCGAACTCCACCTGCTGGCTGTCCTCGGGGAGGACGATCGCCTCGTCCGGGCCGATGACCGACGTGTTCGGCTTGAGGAACACCAGCGGCTCCGCCGGGGCGTCGCCGCCCATCTCGGCCGCGTGGTCGGCGTAGTTCTTCCCGATGCCGACGATCTTGGAGCGCGGGATCACCGGCGCGAGGAGCTTCGCCTCCGCGATCGGGATGCGCTCCCCCGTGGTGCCGAACCCGGCGAACATCGGGTCGCCGGCGAGCACGACCAGGTCGTCCTCGTCCACGATCCCGAAGTGGATCGCTCCCCCGTTGTCCCCGTCGCGCTGCGTGGCGAATCGTGCGATCTTCATGCGTCCAGCCTCGTCATCCATCCGTGCGTGTCCTCGCGGCGTCCGTACTGGATGCCGGTCAGCTCCTCGCGGAGCGACATCGTGAGCTCCCCGGCGGGCGCGCCCTCGCGGCCGACGGAGAAGCCCTCGCCCTTGAGCTCGGCGATCGGGGTGATCACGGCGGCGGTCCCGCAGGCGAACACCTCGACCACATCGCCGGAGGCCACTCCGTCGCGCCACTCGTCGATGCTCACGCGGCGCCGCTCGACGCGGTGGCCGCGGTCCTCGGCGAGCTGCAGGACGCTGTCGCGCGTGATGCCCTCGAGGATCGAGTCCGATTCCGGGGTGACCAGCGTGCCGTCCTTCTTCACCAGCACCACGTTCATGCCGCCGAGCTCCTCGATCCACTGCGACTCCTGCGAGTCGAGGAAGAGGACCTGCGCGCAGCCGTGGCTGTAGGCCTCCTGCTGCGGGAGGAGGGAGGAGGCGTAGTTGCCACCCGTCTTCGCCGCTCCCGTGCCGCCCTTGCCCGCCCGGGCGTAGGAGGTGGAGAGCCAGATCGACACAGGGGCGACCCCGCCCGAGAAGTAGGCGCCGGCGGGGCTGGCGATCACGTAGTAGCCGACGTCCTCGGCCGCGCGCACGCCGAGGAACGCCTCCTGCGCGAACATGAACGGGCGCAGGTAGAGGCTGGTCTCCGGCTCCGAGGGGACCCAGTCGCCGTCGACCGCGATCAGCTGCCGCAGCGACTCGACGAAGAGGTCCGTCGGGAGCTCCGGCAGCGCGAGGCGGCGGGCCGAGCGCTGCAGGCGGCGCGCGTTCGCCTCCGGGCGGAAGGTCCAGACGGAGCCGTCCTCGTGGCGGTAGGCCTTCATCCCCTCGAAGATCTCCTGCGCGTAGTGCAGGACGGCGGCGGCGGGGTCGAGCGCGAGCGGGCCGTAGGGCTCGACGCGGGCGCTGTGCCAGCCGTCCGTGCGGGTCCAGCGGAGGCCGACCATGTGGTCGGTGAAGTGCATGCCGAAGCCGGGGTTCGCGAGGATCCGGGCGCGCTCCTCGGCGGAGCGGGGCGCGGGGGCGGCGGTCACCTCGAAGGCGAGGTCGGCGGGGGCGGAGTCGGTGCTCATCGTGGTGGTGTCCTTCTGCGGGGGATCAGCGGAGGCGGGCGACGACGGAGTCGCCGATCGCGGCCGTGGAGCGCGGGGTGCCGTCGCGCGACTCGATGTCGGCGGTCACGGCCGCGGTGACGCGGGCGGCCTCGTCGCTCCGGCCGAGGTGGTCCAGCAGCATCGCGGCCGAGAGGATCGCGGCGGTCGGGTCGGCGAGCTGCCGTCCGGCGATGTCGGGCGCGGATCCGTGGACCGGCTCGAACATGCTGGGGAACGCGCCGTCGGGGTTGATGTTGCCCGAGGCCGCGAGTCCGATGCCGCCGCTGATCGCGCCGGCCAGATCGGTCAGGATGTCGCCGAAGAGGTTGTCGGTGACGATGACGTCGAACCTAGCAGGGTCGGTCACGAGGAAGATCGTGGCGGCGTCCACGTGGAGGTAGTCGACGGCCACGTCCTCGAAGGCGGCCCCCACCTCGTCGACGATCCGCTTCCAGAGCGAGCCGGAGAAGACGAGGACGTTCGTCTTGTGGACGAGCGTCAGCCGGGAGCGGCGCGTGCGGGCGAGCTCGAACGCGTGGCGGACGACGCGCTCGACGCCGTAGGCGGTGTTGACCGACACCTCGTTGGCGACCTCGTGCGGGGTGCCCTGCCGGATCGAGCCGCCGGTGCCGACGTAGGGCCCCTCCGTGCCCTCGCGGACGACCACGAAGTCGACCTCGCCGGGAGCCGCGAGCGGCGAGGCGACGCCCGCGTAGAGACGGGTGGGCCGCAGGTTGACGTAGTGGTCGAGCTCGAAGCGCAGCCGCAGGAGCAGCCCGCGCTCGATGTTCGCGTCCCGGAGGCGCGGGTCGCCCGGTGCTCCGCCGACGGCGCCCAGGAGGATCGCGTCGTGCCCCGCGATCGCCGCGAGGTCCTCGTCGGTGAGGACGTCGCCGGTCTCGAGGTAGCGGGCGGCGCCGAGCGAGAAGGTGGTCGTCTCGAGCACCAGGTCGGAGTCGGCGGTGACGGCGTCGAGGACCTTGACGGCCTCGGCGGTCACCTCGGGCCCGATCCCGTCTCCGGGGATGACGGCGAGCTTCACGGTGCGGGGCATGGCGGTCCTCAGGCGTACGGGGTCGGAGTCCCCCCAGCGTACTCGCGGCCCGCCCGCGCCGCGGTCCGGGGCACGCGCCCCCGTCGGGCTGGCGAGGGCCGCCCGGGAGGCGCTGCGCGTCCCGGGCGGCCTCCCTCGGGAGGAGAGGAGGAGCGTCAGCTCCGGCGGAGGCGCCAGGCGCCGACCGCGGCGGCGGCCAGCACGAGGACGACGCCGAGCCAGGCCGACCAGCCGACGCCCGAGTCGAACGCCGCGCTCGCCGACGCGACGAGGCTCGCGGCGGAGTCGGCGGGCAGCTCGCCGGCGACCGAGACGGCGCCGCCGAGGGTCTCCCCGGCCCGCTGCGCCTGCGCGGCGTCGAGGCCCTCGGGCAGCACGACTCCCCCGCGGTACACGGCGGTGAGGACGGTGCCGAGCGTCGCAGTGCCGAGGACGGCACCGAGCTCGTAGGCGGTCTCGGAGACGGCGGAGGCCGCACCGGCCTTGTCGGCGGGCGCGTTGGCCAGGATCAGCTCGTTCGACACCGTCTCGGCCGCACCGATGCCCAGGCCGAGGAACGCGAAGGCGACGGCGACGGTGAGCGCGGACGCTCCTCCGGGCGCCCCGCTGCCGAGGGCCAGCAGGATGTACCCGACGGCCGAGACCAGCAGTCCGGCCGGGACGACGAGGCGCGGAGCGACGCGGCGCGCGATCGGCACCACGCCGAGCCCGGCCAGGATCATCACGGCGAGGCCCGGCACGAGCACGAGGCCCGCCTCCAGGGGCGAGAGCCCGACCACGAGCTGCAGGTGCTGCGAGAGGAAGAAGAGCCCGCCGACCAGCGCGGTGACGCTGAGGAGGTTGACCACGATCGCCGCACTGAACGAGCCGCGGCGGAAGAGCGAGAGATCGAGCATCGGCGAGGCCCGGCGCTGCTGGCGGCGGACGAACAGAACGCCCGAGACGACGCCCACGACGAGCGCCGCGACGCCGACCGCGTCGATCCCGTGCTCGGCGAAGGACTTCACCGCGTAGACGACCGGCGCCATGGTCGCCAGCGACAGCAGGATGCTGACCACGTCGACCGGGCCGGGCTGCGGGTCGCGCGACTCCGGCACCAGGATCGGCACCAGGACGACCAGCGGGAGCAGCACGGGCACCGCGAGCAGGAACACCGACCCCCAGGGGAAGTGCTCGAGCAGCACGCCGCCGACCAGCGGGCCGATGCCCGAGCCCACGGCGAAGCCGGTCGCCCAGATCGCGATCGCGAGGCGGCGCTGGTCGCGGTCGGGGAAGACGCTGCGCAGGAGCGAGAGCGTCGAGGGCATCAGCATCGCGCCGAAGAAGCCCAGTGCCGCGCGGGCGCCGATGAGCGCCGCGGCGGTAGGAGCGAACGCGGCCACGACCGAGACGGCGGCGAAGCCGACCGCGCCGACCAGCAGGAGGCGCCGCCGCCCGACCCTGTCGCCGAGGCTGCCCATCGCCACCAGCAGGCCCGCGAGCACCAGCGGGTAGGCGTCGACGATCCACAGCAGCTCGGTGCCGGAGGGCCCCAGATCCTCGGCGATCGAGGGGAGCGCGAAGTTCAGCACCGTGTTGTCGACCGAGACCAGCAGCACCGGGAGCATCAGCACCGCGAGCGCCACCCAGGCGCGTCGCCCGACCCGGTCGGCGGCGCCGGCGGTGTCGTGGGTGGAGACGGGAGCGGTGCGCGCGGACACGGGGACGACCTTTCAGAGGAGAACGGAGAGAGTATACCGTCCAGCCGGTACAGTCGCCACTGATCCGCCGTAGGATGGTCGCCGTGCCTCCTGCCCCCGCCCGCGACCGCGTCCTCGACGCGTTCGAGCAGCTCCTCATCGAGCAGGGCGAGCGCGCCGCGACCCTCGACGCCGTCGCCCGCGAGGCCGGAGTCTCCAAGGGCGGGCTGCTCTACCACTTCCCCTCGAAGGACGCCCTCGTCGACGGGCTCCTGCAGCGCCTCGACGCGCGGCGGGAGGCGGACGTCGCGCAGAGCCTCGCTGCTCCCGAGGGCGTGGTCGCCTACCTGCTGCGCACCTCCTTCGCCGCCGACTCGGCCTTCGACCGCACGATCCTCGCCGTGTCGCGCATCGCGCAAGGGCACGACGAGCGCGCCAGCGGGGGCCTCGCGCGGATCCACGACAGCTGGAACGAGGTGGTCGCCGACGCCGTGGGCGACCCGCTCGTCGCCCGGGCGATCGTCCTGATGAGCGACGGGCTCTACTACAACTCCGCCCTGCTCCCCACGGGCTCGCAGTCGCGCGGCGAGGCCGAGGACGTCCTCGCGGTCGTCCAGCGCCTCCTCGGGAGCTGAGCCGCGCCGCCCCGGCGGACCCGCTACAGCTCGACGACCCCGTCGATCAGGGTCACCGTCGCGCCGCCGATCCAGATCGCGCCGTCCGTGCTCTCGACGCGCACGCGCCCGGCTCGGCCCAACGCCGCCCCCTGAGCGGCCGTGTAGCGCTCGGGCAGCACGCCGCTGCCGATCAGCCACTGGGCGATCCCCGCGTTGAGGCTCCCCGTCACCGGGTCCTCGGACACACCGGCGTCGGGGATGAACGCCCGCACCTCGACCGCGCACTCGCCTCCCGCCGGATGCTCGCCCACGACGCCGACGGGGAGCCCGGCGAGGAGAGCCTGGTCCGGCCGCAGCGCGAGGACCTGCTCCGCCGACGCGAGCCGCACGGCCAGCCAGCCGGGACCGTTGTCGACCCACTCGTGGTAGAGGATCTCCGCGCGCGGGATCCGCAGAGCCGCAGCCACCCGCTCGAGCGTCGCCTCGTCGACCGGTCCGGTCCGCCGGCGGGGCGGGGCGGCGAAGGCGATGCCCTCCTCCGTCACCCTCAGCCGGACGAGACCCGCGGCGCACTCCTGCACGAGCTCCCCCGCCGCGCGGGCCGTCCCTCCGGCCGCGAGCCAGGCGTGCGCGCTCCCGAGGGTCGGGTGCCCGGCGAAGGGCAGCTCCCCGTCCGGCGTGAAGATCCGCAGCCGGTAGTCGGCCGCGGGGTCGCTCGGGCGGAGGAGGAAGGTCGTCTCGGAGAGGTTCGTCCAGCGCGCGAACTCCGCCATCGCGGCGTCGCCCACGCCGTCGCCGTCGACGACGACCGCCACCGGGTTGCCCCGGAACGGCGCGGCGCCGAAGACGTCGACCTGAGCGAACCGCCGCGTGCTCACTGCTCGGTGATGTCGATCTCCTGCATGAGGTCGGCGTCGATCGCGACGCGGACCTTCTCGAGCAGGCCGTCGGGGGCGGGGGAGTCGATGGTGATCACCGAGAGCGCCTTGCCGCCCGCCTCGGTGCGCGCGATCTGCATGCCCGCGATGTTGACCGCGGCGTCGCCGAACTCACGGCCGTAGACCGCGACGATCCCGGGGCGGTCGACGTAGCTCATGACGACGAGGTGCTTCGCGAGGGGGACCTCGACGTCGTAGCCGTTGATCGCCACGATCTTCTCGACCTGCTTGGTGCCGGTCAGCGTGCCCGAGACCGAGATCTGCGAGCCGTCCGAGAGCGCGCCGCGCAGCGTGATCACGTTGCGGTACTCGTCCGAGACCGGCTCCGTGATCAGGCGCACCTCGATGCCGCGCTGCTCCGCCAGCACCGGCGCGTTGACGTAGGACACCGTCTCCGAGACCACGTTGGTGAACACGCCCTTGAGAGCCGCCAGCTTGAGGACCTTCACGTCGTAGCCGGCGAGCTCACCGCGCACCTCGACGTCGATGGAGGTGACCGGCGAGTCCGCGAGGCCCGAGAAGACCTGGCCGAGCTTCTCGACCAGCGGGATGCCGGGGCGCACGTACTCGTCGATCACGCCGCCGGCGACGTTCACGGCGTCCGGCACGAGCTCGCCCGAGAGCGCGAGGCGCACCGAGCGGGCGACCGAGACGCCGGCCTTCTCCTGCGCCTCGTCGGTCGAGGCCCCGAGGTGCGGAGTGACGACCACGTTCTCGAGGGCGAGCAGCGGCGATCCGGTCGGCGGCTCCTTCACGAACACGTCGAGTCCGGCGCCGGCGATGGTCTTCGCGACGAGCGCGCGGTGCAGCGCGTCCTCGTCGATGAGGCCGCCGCGGGCCACGTTCACGATGAACGCCGACGGCTTCATCAGCGCCAGCTGATCGTCCGAGATCATGCCCGTCGTCTCGGGGGTCCTCGGCATATGGATCGTGATGAAGTCGCTCTCGGCCAGCAGCTCCTCCAGGGAGAGGAGCGTGACGCCGAGCTGCTGCGCGCGGGCGCTGGTCACGTAGGGGTCGTAGGCGACGACGTTCACACCGAAGGCCTGCAGGCGCGCGGTGATCAGCGCGCCGATGCGGCCGAGGCCGATGATGCCGACGGTCTTCTCGTAGAGCTCGACGCCCGTGTACTTCGAGCGCTTCCAGAGGCCCTGCGCGAGCGCGCTGTGCGCGGCGGGGATGTGGCGGGCGAGGCTCAGGATGTGGCCGACGGTGAGCTCGGCGGCCGAGATGATGTTCGAGGTCGGCGCGTTCACGACCATGACGCCCGCGGCGGTCGCGGCGGTGATGTCGACGTTGTCCAGGCCCACACCGGCGCGGGCGATCACCTGGAGCGAGGGGGCCGCGGCGATCGCCTCCGCGTCGACCTGCGTCGCGGAGCGCACGAGGATCGCGTGCGCCGTGCCGAGGGCCTCGAGCAGCGCCGGGCGGTCGGTGCCGTCCACGGAGCGGATCTCGAAGTCGGGACCGAGCGCGTCCACGGTGGCGGGCGAGAGTTCTTCGGCGATCAGGACGACCGGCTTTGTCACGAGAGGCGCTTCCTTCGGAGAGGGGACGGAGCGGGCACCGAGGCGGGGGCGTCGGCAGCCCCCCGTCACTGTAGCGGAGGGGTGCGCGCGCCCCGCGCCGTGTGACGCCGCCGGTCAGCTCAGCGAGACCAGGCTCTCGACGCCGAGGACGAGCTGCACGTCGAGCGAGAGCGCCGCCGAGAGGCAGAGGGCCGCCGCGAGCAGTCCGACGCGCGCCGGGAGTCCCCGGCGGCGCCCGAGCAGGACGGCGGCGACGAAGCAGGCGACCGGCAGCACCAGGCCGAGCAGGAGCACCGCCCAGCCCGTCGGATTCAGGTCGGTGCCGAGGGAGGCCGCGTAGCTGCGCAGGCCGATCAGGTTGCCGACCGCCTCCCAGACGTCCCAGGCGAAGAAGAGCGCGAACACCACGGCGACGAGGACGGAGGCGGCCAGGCGCCGGCCGGGCCGGTCGCGCCGGCCGGTCCCGCCGAGGGTGGCCCGGGTCGAGTCGGTCATCAGGCCCCCTTGAGGAACGGCAGCGGAGCGAGGAGGACGAGTCCGGCGACCAGCCAGAGCACGCGGGTGCGCACCCGGGAGTCGCGGGTGGCGAGGAGCACCACGGCGAACCACACCGGCGGCGCCAGGACCGCCAGCCAGAGCCCGAGCGAGTAGAGGGCGCCGCCGAGCGCATCGCCCGCGAAGCCGGCCGCGGCGACCGGGGACTGCCGCGTCGCCGTGATCGCCCAGGCGATGGCGTACAGGAGGTAGAGGCCGGCCGCGATGCCCGCGGCGATCAGCAGAGCGGACGAGGATGCGGCCTCGTCGGCGGGGTCCTCGACCTCGGGGTCGTCGTCGTCCGAGCCGTCGTCCGCCGGGTCCGCCCCCGCGTCCGTGCGGGGCGTCCGGCGCACGCGCGCGGTCCCCGCGGCGAGCGTCGGGTCCGCGCCCTCACCCGCCCACTCCAGGGCCTCATCGTCGGCGTCGTCCTCCGGGCCGGCGTCCGGCCCGCGGTCCACCGGCGGGGTCGCCGCGTCGTCGTCCTCCGGGGAGCGGCCCGGTCCACCATCGATCACCGCAACACCCTAGCCGCGCGCACCTCGCAGGAGGCTCGGAGCCCGCCGCCGCCTCCCCGACACCCGGCGGACACCCCGCGTCCTCCCCCGGGGGCGAGGCTGAGCGGATGGACGACCGCCGCCGCCGCTTCGTCGCCCTCGGCGACTCCTTCACGGAGGGGGTCGGCGACCCGCACCCGCGCCTGCCGAACGGGGTGCGCGGCTGGGCCGACCGCGTCGCCGAGCGCCTGGCGAAGGCCGAGCCGGGCTGGGAGTACGCGAACCTCGCCGTCCGCTCGAAGCGCCTCGCCCAGATCACCGAGGACCAGCTCGCGCCCGCCCTCGCGCTCCGCCCCACGCTGATCACGCTGTACGCCGGCGGCAACGACATCCTCGACCTCGGCACCGACACCGTCGATCTGATCACCCGCTACGAGGCGCTCGTCGACGCGCTCGCGACCACCGGCGCCTCCCTCGTGCTCTTCACCGGCGTCGACATCCCGGGACTGCCCGCCCCGCGGATGTTCCTGCGCCGCAACCACCTCTACAACAGCGCCGTCCGCCGGATCGCCCGCGAGCGGGGCGCGATCCTCGTCGACTACTGGGCGATGCGGGAGTTCCACTCCCCCGTGCTCTGGTCGCCCGACCGGATGCACCTCTCCAAGCGCGGCCACCGCGTCCTGGCCGGCCGCGTGCTCGACGCGCTCGGCGTGCCGCACACGATCTCGACCGGGCCGTGGGACGCACCGGAGCCGCTCCGCCTCCGCGCGCGGCTGCGCGAGCAGCGCCGCTGGGCGGCCGACTGGGTCCTCCCCCTCGTCGGCCGCAAGCTGCGCCGGGTGACGCTCGGCGACCACCTCTCGCCCCGGTGGCCGGACCCCGTCCTCGTCCCGCCGAAGGGCGGTCTCCGCCGTCTCGTCCGCGAGCTCGAGCGGTAGTCGCGCCCCGGACGCGGAGGAGCCCCGGCCCGGCGAGGGGATCCCGGTAGACGGGTCCCTCGTCGGACCGGGGCTCCCCCGGTCGACGCGGTGCGACTAGCGCGCGACGCTGCCGTCGGTGTAGTCCTCGTCGGTCTGCTTCCAGGCGAAGAGCTTGCGCAGCTCGCGGCCGGTCTCCTCGATCGGGTGCTTCTCGCCCTTGGCGCGCAGCTCCTGGAACTCGGGTCCGCCCGCGTCCTGGTCGCCGATGAAGCGCTTCGCGAAGGCGCCGCTCTGGATGTCACCGAGGACGGCCTTCATGTTCTCCTTCACGCGCGGGTCGATGACGCGCGGGCCGGAGACGTAGTCGCCGTACTCGGCGGTGTCGGAGACGCTCCAGCGCTGCTTGGCGATGCCGCCCTCCCACATGAGGTCGACGATGAGCTTGAGCTCGTGCAGCACCTCGAAGTAGGCGATCTCGGGCTGGTAGCCGGCCTCGACGAGGGTCTCGAAGCCGTACTGGACGAGCTGCGAGGTGCCGCCGCAGAGCACGGCCTGCTCGCCGAACAGGTCGGTCTCGGTCTCCTCGGTGAAGGTGGTCTTGATGACGCCGGCGCGGGTGCCGCCGATGGCCTTCGCGTAGGACTTCGCGGTCTCCCAGGCGGTGCCGGTCGCGTCGTTCTCGACGGCGATGATGTCCGGGATGCCGCGGCCGGCGACGAACTCGCGGCGCACGGTGTGGCCGGGGGCCTTCGGCGCGATGAGGATGACGTCGACGCCCGCGGGCGCCTCGATGTAGCCGAAGCGGATGTTGAAGCCGTGCGCGAAGGCGAGGGTCTTGCCCTCGGTCAGCGCGGAGGCGATCTGCTCGCTGTAGATCGCGCGCTGGTGCTGGTCCGGCGCGAGGATCATGATCAGGTCGGCCCAGGCCGCGGCGTCGGCGACGCTCTTGACCTCGAAGCCGTCGTCCTCGGCCTTGGCGGTCGACTTCGACCCCTCCTTCAGCGCGATGACGACCTGGACGCCGGAGTCGCGGAGGTTCTGCGCGTGCGCGTGGCCCTGCGAGCCGTAGCCGACGATCGCGACCTTCTTGGACTGGATGATGGAGAGGTCGGCGTCGGCGTCGTAGATGAGCTCGGTCACGTGGTGAGTCCTTTTCTGTAGTGGAGAGTTCGCGGTCAGTTCTTGAAGACGCGCTCGGTGATCGACTTGGAGCCGCGCCCGATGGCGAGCAGGCCCGACTGCGCGATCTCCTTGATGCCGTAGGGCTCGATCACCCGCAGGAACGCGTTGGTCTTGCCGGTGTCGCCGGTGACCTCGATCACCAGGGCGTCCGTCGCGACGTCGACCACGCGGGCGCGGAAGAGCGTGACGGCCTCGAGCACCTGCGAGCGCGTGACGTTGTCGACGCGGACCTTGACGAGCAGGTGCTCGCGCTGGACCGACTGGTCGGTGTCGAGCTCGACGATCTTGATCACGTTGACGAGCTTGTTGAGCTGCTTCGTGACCTGCTCGAGCGGCAGGTCCTCGACGTCCACGGCGACCGTGATGCGCGAGAGCCCGGCCAGCTCGGTCGGACCGACCGCCAGCGACTCGATGTTGAAGCCGCGGCGGGCGAACAGCCCGGCGACACGGGTGAGCAGTCCCGGCTTGTCCTCGACGAGCAGGGAGAGAACGTGGTGCGTCATGCGGGTCTACTCCTCGTCGTCCCAGGTCGGGCTGTGGTCTCGGGCGTACT
This sequence comes from Rathayibacter sp. AY1C6, assembly GCF_002931535.1. Classification (NCBI taxonomy): domain Bacteria; kingdom Bacillati; phylum Actinomycetota; class Actinomycetes; order Micrococcales; family Microbacteriaceae; genus Rathayibacter; species Rathayibacter sp. AY1C6. Next base: position 117,243 of record NZ_PSWC01000003.1, read on the forward strand.
GGACGTAGCTGTTGGAGACGCCCTGCGGGACCATCGGCCAGACCATGGAGTCGCGGCTGACGACGAAGTCGATGACCACGGGCCGGTCGTTGGTGGCGATGGCGAGACGGATGGCGTCGTCGATCTCCTCCGGCTTCGTGACGCGGATGCCGAGCGCGCCGTAGGCGTCGGCGAGCTTCACGAAGTCGGGCACCCGGACGGTGTCGTGACCCGTGTTGAGGTCGGTGTTGGAGTAGCGGCCCTCGTAGAACAGGGTCTGCCACTGGCGCACCATGCCGAGCGAGGAGTTGTTGATCACCGCGACCTTGATCGGGATGTCGTTGATCGTGCAGGTGGCGAGCTCCTGATTGGTCATCTGGAAGCAGCCGTCGCCGTCGATCGCCCACACGGTGCGCTCGGGCTCGCCGACCTTGGCGCCCATCGCCGCGGGCACGGAGTAGCCCATGGTGCCGGCGCCGCCGGAGTTCAGCCACGAGTTGGGGCGCTCGTACTTGATGAACTGCGCCGCCCACATCTGGTGCTGGCCGACGCCGGAGGCGAAGACGCCCTCGGGGCCGGTGATCTCGCCGATGCGCTTGATGACGTACTGCGGCGAGAGCAGGCCGTCGTTCGGCTCGGTGTAGCCGAGCGGGAACTCCGTCTGCAGGCCCTTGAGGTAGCTCCACCACTCGGAGGTGTCGGCGCGACCGTCGGCGGAGGCCTTGGCGAACGCGTCGGTGAGGTCCGGGAGGACGTCCTTCAGGTCGCCCACGATCGGCACGTCGGCGGTGCGGATCTTGGAGATCTCGGCCGGGTCGATGTCGACGTGCACGACCCTGGCGTGGGGCGCGAAGAGCGCCGCCTTGCCGGTCACGCGGTCGTCGAAGCGCGAGCCCAGCGCGAGGATCAGGTCCGCCTCCTGCAGCGCGAGCACCGCGGGGACGGTGCCGTGCATGCCGGGCATGCCCAGGTGCTGCTCGTGCGAGTCCGGGAACGCTCCGCGCGCCATCAGCGTGGTCACCACGGGGGCGCCGCAGGCCTCGGCGAACGCCTTCAGCTCGACGGCCGCGCGGGCGCGGATGATGCCGCCGCCCACGTAGAGCACCGGCTTCCGCGACTCGACCAGCAGCTGGGCCGCGGCCTGGATCTGCTTGCCGTGGGCCTTCGTGACCGGACGGTAGCCGGGCAGGTCGATCTTCGGCGGCCAGAGGAACGGCGCCTGGTCCTGCTGCGCGTCCTTCGTGATGTCGACCAGCACGGGGCCGGGGCGGCCGGTGGTGGCGATCAGCGCGGCGGAGGCGAGGGCCGAGGGGATGTCCTCGGGGCGCGTCACGAGGATGGAGTGCTTCGTGATCGGCATCGTGATGCCGACGATGTCCGCCTCCTGGAACGCGTCGGTCCCCATGAGCGTCGAGAACACCTGGCCGGTGATCGCGAGCATCGGGACGGAGTCCATGTAGGCGTCCGCGATCGCGGTGACCAGGTTGGTCGCTCCGGGGCCCGAGGTCGCGATGCAGACGCCGAGCCTGCCGGTCGCCGAGGCGTAGCCCTCGGCGGCGTGGCCGGCGCCCTGCTCGTGGCGGACCAGGATGTGCCGGATCTTCGAGGAGTCCATCAGCGGGTCGTAGACCGGGAGGATCGCGCCGCCGGGCAGGCCGAAGACGTCCTCGATCCCGAGCATCTCGAGCGAGCGGACGACCGCCTGCGCTCCGGTGAGGACCTCGGCCGCGGGGGCGGCCCCGGGAGCGTGGGCGGGTCGGGGTGGCTGGGGCGTCGGTGCGGGCTGCACGGCGGACGGATCCGGAGTCATGCGGGTGTCGATTCCTTCAGGAGGTGGTGCGGCGGCGGGCAGAGCCGGAGGCGAGTGCCCGGGAACGCGAGTGCGCGGCCGGCCGGAGCGGGCCGGGTCACCCGGTGACGGCGCCCTCGGCTGCCGAGCGGACGAGCTTGGCGTACTTGGCGAGGACACCGCGGGTGTAGCGCGGAGGGAGAGGGGCCCAGCCTTCTCGGCGGGCGGCGAGCTCGGACTCGTCGACGAGTAGGTCGATCGAGCGAGCGGCGATGTCGACCCGAATCGGGTCTCCGTCGCGAACGAATGCGATGGGACCTGCGTCCACCGATTCGGGAGCTATGTGGCCGATGCACAGGCCGGTTGTGCCGCCTGAGAATCGTCCGTCCGTCAACAGTAGTACATCTTTTCCGAGCCCGGCCCCCTTGATGGCGGCGGTGATGGCGAGCATCTCGCGCATGCCGGGACCGCCCTTGGGACCCTCGTAGCGGATGACCACCACGTCGCCCTTCTCGATCCGGCCCTCGGTCAGAGCGTCCATCGCGGCGCGCTCGCGCTCGAACACGCGGGCCGGACCCTCGAAGACGGAGGCGTCGAAGCCGGCGGTCTTGACGACCGCGCCCTCGGGGGCGAGCGAGCCCTTGAGGATGGTGAGCCCGCCGGTCGCGTGGATCGGGTTGTCGAGGGTGCGGATGACCTCGCCGTCCAGCGGTGCGATGTCCATCGCGGCGAGGTTCTCGGCGACCGTCCTCCCGGTGACCGTCAGGCAGTCGCCGTGGAGCAGCCCGGCGTCCAGGAGCGCCTTCATCACGGCCGGGACGCCGCCGTGGCGGTCGACGTCGTTCATGACGTACTTGCCGAAGGGCTTGAGGTCGCCGATGTGCGGGATCGTGTCGCCGATGCGGTTGAAGTCGTCGATCGTGAGGTCGACCTCGGCCTCGTTGGCGATCGCGAGCAGGTGCAGGATGACGTTGGTCGACCCGCCGAAGGCCATCGCCACCGCGATCGCGTTCTCGAACGCCTCCTTGGTGAGGATGTCGCGGGCCGTGGTGCCGTTGCGCAGCAGCTCGACGACGGCCTCGCCGGACTTGCGGGCGAAGTAGTCGCGACGGCGGTCGGCGGCGGCGGGCGAGGCGGAGCCGGGCAGGCTCATGCCGAGCGCCTCGGCGACGCTGGCCATGGTGTTGGCGGTGTACATGCCGCCGCAGGAGCCCTCGCCCGGCGCGAAGGCGCACTCGATGCGCTTGGCGTCCTCCTCGGACATGATCCCGGCCTTGACGCCGCCGACGGCCTCGAAGGAGTCGATGATCGTGATGTCCTTCTCGGTGCCGTCCGAGAGCTTGACCCAGCCCGGGGCGATCGAGCCGGCGTAGACGAACACGGCGGCGAGGTCGAGGCGGGCCGCGGCCATCAGCATGCCGGGCAGCGACTTGTCGCAGCCGGCCAGCATGACGGTCCCGTCCAGGCGCTCGGCCATCATCACGGTCTCGACGGAGTCGGCGATGACCTCGCGGGAGACGAGCGAGAAGTGCATGCCCTCGTGCCCCATCGAGATGCCGTCCGAGACGGAGATGGTGCCGAACTGGAGCGGGTAGCCGCCGCCGGAGTGCACGCCCTCCTTCGCGGAGCGCGCGAGGCGCTCGAGCGAGAGGTTGCAGGGGGTGATCTCGTTCCACGAGGACGCGATGCCGATCTGGGGCTTCTCCCAGTCGTCATCGCCCATCCCGACCGCCCGCAGCATCCCGCGCGACGTCGTGGCCTCGATGCCGTCCGTGACGGTGCGCGAGCGGGGCTTCCAATCGATTTCCGGCATGCGATGAGGCTACCGCCTCGCGCGCGGTGCCCCTGCTCGCCGGGCGGACCCGGACCGGCCCGCGCACCCGTTCCTGCCCCGGCCTCCGGCAGCGGCACCGGATGCGGACGTCCCCGCGGATCTCCGACTCGTCGCGAACGGCCGCTCCCCGCGTCGGCGGACGGCCGTCCTCGGCGAATCGGCGATCCGGGACCCGCCGGCGCTGACCGCCGGAAGGGGGCTGCTACTCCGCGCGCAGGTCGGCCAGCAGCCGGAGTGCGTGCGCGACCTGCTCGGGACCGCGGACCCGGTAGGAGGCCGCGGTGGTGCCCTCGCCGCTCTTGATGCCGACGTCGCCGGAGCCGAGGACCGCGAAGGCGTCCTCGTCCGTCACGTCGTCGCCCGCGTAGAGGACGGCGGTCGCGCCGGTGTAGCGGCGGAGGTGCTGCACGGCCTCGCCCTTGGTGGTCGAGCGGACCGAGAACTCCAGGACGTTCTTCCCCTCGCGGACGGTGACCCCCTGCACCTCAGCGCGCGCCTCGGAGAGGGCGACGACGTGGGCGACGCGGCTGTGGCGCTCGGTCGCGAGGCGGGTGTGCAGGGCGAAGCCGGCCGGCTTGTCCTCGATCCAGACGTTGTCGATCCCGCGGGCGATGCCCTTCAGGACGTCCTCGAGCACTCCCACCTTCTCGAGCTCGTCGTCGTCGAGCCGGACCGCGTCCTCCTCGGGGTCGAGGCGGATCTCGATGCCGTGGGAGCCGACCAGCAGCGCCTCGTCCGGCAGCTGTGAGACCTCCTCCAGGCTCCCGAGCGCCCGGCCGGAGACCAGCGCGACCCGGGTGCCGGGGAGGGCGAGGAGCCGCAGCACGGCCTCGCGCGCCTCGGGGAGCGCCCGCGCGCGGGCGGGGTCGTCGACCTCGGGCGCGAGGGTGCCGTCGAAGTCGAGGGCCACCAGGAGCCGTTCGGTCGCGGCGAGCTCCCGCAGCGCCGCCGCGAGCCGCTCGGGCACTCCCTCGCTCATCGCGCGCCGCCGTCGAGCTCGCGGTCGTCGGCGGCCTCCCGCTCGAGCTCGGCCGCCTGTCCGTGGGCCGCGTCGTCGCGGTGCTCGGCCTCCTGGCCGTGCGGCGCCTCCTGCCCGCGGGCGGCGGGCCGCACGTCGAGCTGCTGGCCGGCCGCGTGCTCCGCGAGAGCGGAGAGGAACGACTCGGACCAGCGCGCCACGTCGTTCTCGAGCACGCGGCGACGGAGCGCGCGCATGCGCCGGGTGCGCTCGACGCGCGGCATCCGCGCCGAGGCCTCCATCGCGTCCTTCAGCCCCGAGATGTCGTGCGGGTTCACCTGCACGGCCTGCTTGAGCTCGTCGGCCGCTCCGGCGAACTCGCTCAGCACGAGCACGCCGTCGTTGTCGAAGCGGGACGCGACGTACTCCTTCGCGACGAGGTTCATCCCGTCGCGCAGGGCCGTCACGAGCATGACGTCGGCGGCGAGGTAGAGCGCCACCATCTCCTCGCGCGGGTAGCCGTGATGGAGGTAGCTGATCGCCGGGTGCCCGAGCGTGCTGTAGTCGCCGTTGATCCGGCCGACCTGCAGCTCGATGTCGTCGCGCAGCTGCCGGTAGGTGTCCACGCGCTCGCGGCTCGGGCTCGCGACCTGCACCAGCACCGCGTCCTCGGAGGTGAGGCGGCCGTCCGCCAGGAGCTCGCCGAAGGCCTTCAGGCGGTGGCCGATCCCCTTGGTGTAGTCGAGCCGGTCGACGCCGAGCATGATCGTCGCGGGGTTGCCCAGCTCGGCGCGGATCTCGGCGGCGCGGGCCTGGATCTCGGGGGTGCGCGCCATCGCCTCGAACGACGCGGAGTCGATCGAGATCGGGAAGTGCCGGGCGACGACCGGGCGCACGCTCGCCCCGCGCCGCGAGCGGTTGACGCGGCGGGTGCCGCCGACGGCCTCCTCCTCGACCGGGACCTCGACGACCGTGCTGCGGGTGTCGTAGCCGAGCAGGCGCCGGACTGCGCGGAGGAAGCTGCCCGCGTCGCCCTGGCGCTGGAAGCCGATCACGTCGGCGCCGAGCAGGCCCTCGACGATCTGCCGGCGCCACGGGAGCTGCGCGAAGATCCCGTAGGGCGGGAACGGGATGTGGTTGAAGAAGCCGATCGTGACGTCGGGCCGGAGCTCCCGCAGCATCTTGGGCACGAGCTGGAGCTGGTAGTCCTGCACCCAGACCACGCCGTCCTCCTCCGTCACGGCCGCGGCCGCCTCGGCGAAGCGCTGGTTGACCCGCACGTAGGCGTCCCACCAGTCGCGGTGGTAGGTCGGGGGCGCGATCACGTCGTGGTACAGCGGCCACAGCGTGTCGTTCGAGAAGCCCTCGTAGTAGTCCTCGAGCTCCTGCGCGCTGAGGGCGACGGGGACGATCTGCACGCCGTTGTCGACGAACGGGGCGACCTCCTCGTCGGCCACGCCGGGCCAGCCGACCCAGGCGCCCTCGTTCGCGCGCATCACGGGCTCGAGCGCGGTGACCAGCCCGCCGGGCGAGGTCTTCCAGGAGGCGGTGCCGTCCTCGGCCACGACGCGGTCCACGGGGAGGCGGTTCGAGACGACCACGAACGCGTTGCGCTCGGTCCCTCCCGAGGTCCCGGCGTCGGTCCTGTCAGCGGCGGAGGAGGCGGAGGCGGAGTGCGGAGGAATGGTGGTCCCTTTTCGTCGGTCGAGCCGTCGTCGTGCCCGTCGAGGCTAGCAGCCGGCCCCGCACGGGGGACGGGGGGGGTCAGCCCTGCACGAGGGCGAGCGCGAGCGTCGCTCCGCCCACCGTCGGGACGACCGCGACGAGTCCGAGGAGCGCGTACTGGCGCCACGAGACGTGCACGCCCAGCGCGGTCAGCCTCTGGTGCCAGAGCAGGGTGGCGAGCGAGGCCCACGGGGTGATCAGCGGTCCGGCGTTCACGCCGATCAGCAGGGCGACCAGGCGGAGCGGATCCGCCGCGACGGGCTCGAGGGCGAGGTAGGCGGGCAGGTTGTCGACCAGGTTGGAGGCGACCGCGCCGGAGCCGGCGAGGCGCAGCAGGTCGAGCGTCCCGCTCCCCTCCCCCGCGACCACGGCGAGCGCCGCGCCCAGCCCGAGCTGGTGCGCCGCCTCCATCGCCACGAAGAGGCCCGCCGCGAAGACGACGAGCTGCCACGGCAGGAGGGCGGGCGTGAGCGCCGCGGGACGGCGCACCGCGAAGAGGACGATCAGCGCGACCGCGGCGACCGTCGCCGGGATCCACACCTCGAGGCCCGAGACGAGCGCCGGCAGGAGCAGCGCCACGACGATCCCCGCGCCGACGAGCAGCACCCGGTCCTCCACCGGCGTCCGCTCCCCCGGGGTGTAGCGCCCGGCCAGCTCGCGCCGGTAGCGGATCGCGAGGATCAGCACGGGCACGACGGCCGCGACGAGCGCGGGCACCGCGGTCAGCGCGGCGAAGGCGAAGGGGCCTTCGACGCCCAGGCGCCGCTGCGCGAGCAGGTTGGTGAGGTTCGAGACGGGGAGGAGGAGGGAGGCGCAGTTCGCCAGCCAGACCGTGGCCATCGCGAACGGCAGGGGCGGGACGCGCACGTGCGCCGCGAGCAGGACCACGACCGGGGTCAGGAGCACGGCGGTCGTGTCGAGCGAGAGGAACACCGTGCTGACGACGGCCATCGCCACCACCAGCAGCCAGAGCACCGCGGTCCGCCCGCGGCCCCACTCGGCGGAGCGCTCGGCGACCACGGTGAAGACGCCGGCCTCGGAGGCCAGCTCGGCGACCACGGTCACCGCGACCACGAAGCCGAGGATCGGCGCCGTCCGCTCGACCAGCTCGCCCAGCGCGTCCATCGGGAGGACCCCCGTGACGACGGCCACCGCCCCGACGACGAGCAGCACCGCCCCGATCACAGCCGTGCGCATGTCGTTCCCGTTCTCCTCGGCGTGCCCCGGCTCGAGGATTCGGGTCCCGGCGGCGATCCACCGTAGCGGGACAACCCCTCGGTGCTGTCAAGCGTTCCTCTGAGAGCTTTCGCACCCGCTAGCGTCGGGGTGAACACGGGAGGCACACGCATGCGCAAGTTCATCCTCAACTCCAGCGTCATCAGCGCGATCGTCGGCGGCTGGTCGATCCTGCAGACCACGCGCAAGGGCCCGCGCGACTGGCGCCTGGCCCTCCAGTGGGTCAGCTGGGCCATCTCGGTCACCGTCGCCCTGGGCTCCGTGTCCTACGACTCGAAGGAGATCGTCAAGGAGGAGCGCGGCAGGAAGCGCGACCGCTAGGCCCTCCTGACGCGCCGCCTCCCCGCGGGGCGGCGTGTCAGCCGGTCTCCCGACCCGGTGGCGGCGACACTGTTCCCAGTCGCTGCCGGCACGGGAAACGGGGTTCGTCATGAGGTTTCGTCTGAGGCGTCGCAAGGCGGCCCCCGAGGTCGTCGAGGCGGCCCCCGTCCTCACGCAGGACGAGCTCTTCGCCGTCGTCCACGAGCGGCTCGCGGCCTTCGTCGGATCCGGGGGCGCCTGGGTCGTCACGCGCCGCAGCCACGACGACCGCGACCCGATCTTCCACGGGATGCTCGCGCGCTCCCTCGCCCACGAGCTCTCCGCCGCCATCCAGGAGGAGCAGCTCCGCGCCGGCGCCGAGCGGACGTCGTCCCCGGTCACCGAGGCGATCCCCGTGATGCGCGCCTCGACTCCCCCGGTGGAGCCGGCCGCCCTCACCTGGGAGCCGAAGCCGATCGCCGTCTGGGCGGAGCCGGCCCCCGCCGACGTCGCCGTCGACGCCCCCGTCCCGACCCGCTCCTGACCCGAGCGGTCGGCCGGCGGGTTCGCCCTCCGGCCGACCCGACGAGCGACGTCGCCCTTCCCGCTGATCGAGGAGGCGGCGCGGCCGCCGTCTCGAGATCCCCCGCGGCCGCCCCTCCCCCGGCCGCCCGTCAGAGCGTCTGCCAGCTCCCGGGTCCCTCGCTGCCCGCCGGGTACTCGTCGAGCGGCACCCGGTCCGCGTGCCAGGCGTCGATCGCGGGCTGCACGATGCGCCAGCACTCCTCGGCGGCGTCCCCGCGGACCGAGAGCGACGGGTCGTCGTCGAGGATCCCCGAGATGACCTCGCCGTACGCCAGCAGCTCGCCCGCGCCGAAGGTCGCCTCCAGCGAGGCGCGCTCGAGCGTGTACGGGTCGCCGGGGCCGTTGATGTTCAGCTCGAGCGACATCTGGTCGGGCGCGAGGAACAGCCGCAGCACGGACGGCGCCTCGGTGCCCACGAAGCCGCGGGGCAGGTGCGGCACCGGCTTGAAGCGGATGACCACTTCGCGTCGCCGCTCCCCGAGCGCCTTGCCGGAGCGGAGGGTGAACGGCACGCCGGCCCAGCGCCAGGTGTCGATCTCGACGACCAGCTCGGCCAGCGTCTCGGTCCGGCGAGCGGCGTCCACGCCTTTCTCGTCCGCGTAGGCGGGCAGCTCGCGTCCGTCGATCGTCCCCGCCGTGTAGCGGGCGCGGCGCGAGCTCTCGGCGGGGTCGTCGCCGTGCAGGCGGGTGGCGCGCAGGACGATCGACTTCGCGTCCCGGAGGTCGGCCGCGTCGAGCGAGGACGGCGGCTCCATCGCGATCACCGCGAGGACCTGCAGCAGGTGGCTCTGGATCATGTCGGTCAGCGCGCCCGCGCCGTCGTAGTAGCTCGCCCGCCCCTCGAGGGCCAGCTGCTCGTCGTAGACGATCTCGACGCTCTCGATGTGCTCGGCCGACCACAGCGGCTCGAGGATCCGGTTCGCGAAGCGCAGGCCGAGCACGTTCATCACGGTCGCGCGGCCGAGGAAGTGGTCGACGCGGTGGATGCGGTCCTCGGGGACCAGCGCGGCGAGGCGCTGGTTGAGGGCGTGCGCGCTCGCCTCGTCGGTCCCGAACGGCTTCTCCAGCGCCAGCACGGTGCCCTCCGGCAGGTCGTGGGCGGCGAGCGCCTCGCAGGCCTTCGCCGCGATCGCCGGCGGGAGGGCGAAGTAGACCGCCACCGGACCGGCGCAGCTCGCGAGCAGTGCGGCGAGCGCCTCCGGATCGGTGACGTCGACCTGCTGGTAGCGCGTGCCGGAGGTGAGCGCGTCCACGCCCTCGCCCTGCGCCTCGACGGTGGCGAAGGAGGCGGTCAGCACCTCGTGCCAGTGCTCCTGGGTCCAGTCCTCGCGTCCCGCGCCGACGAGGTGGACCCGCCGGTCGGTCTCGCGGGTCAGCAGCTGGCCGACGGCGGGGAGGAGGAGCCGCGAGGACAGGTCCCCCGTCGCTCCGAGGATGAGCAGGGTCGAGACGGTCTGTGCCATGCGGCTCACCCTACGGCGGCGCTGAAGAGCCCCGCTCCGCCTTGACTGGGAGGCCACAGCCGCACCTGAGAGGATCGCCGCATGGTCTCCCCGATCGAGGACTACGCCGTCCTCTCCGACTGCCGCACGGCCGCTCTCGTCTCCCGCGACGGAGGGATCGACTGGCTGTGCCTGCCGCGCTTCGACTCCGCCTCCGTCTTCGGCGCCCTCCTCGGCGGCGACGACCAGGGGCGCTGGTCGCTCCGGCCGGTGGACGGGGAGGCGACGAGCGAGCGCCACTACCTCGGCGACACGCTCGCGCTGGTCACCCGGTGGACGACGCCCACCGGCGTCGTCGAGGTGGTCGACGTGATGCCGCTGCGCGACGAGCGCGCCGAGCTGGTGCGCCGGGTGCGCGGAGTGTCGGGGACCGTCCGGATGCGGCAGGAGCTGCGCATCCGCTTCGACTACGCCCGCACCATGCCGTGGGTGCGGCAGGAGGGGACGGACGAGGATCCGCTGCTCGTCGCCGTCGCCGGGCCCGACGCGGTCGTGGTGCGCGGAGTGCGGTTGAAGGCCGTCGACCACGCCCACGCGGCGGAGTTCGACGTCGACGCGGACGCGGTCGTCGACCTCTCGATGGCGTGGTTCCCCTCGCACCAGCGGGCGCCGAAGCGCCTCGACGTCGACCGCGCGCTGGAGCGCACGCTGTCCTGGTGGTCCGCGTGGGCGTCGGCGATCGACTACGACGGCCCGCACCGCGACGCCGTCGTCCGCTCGCTGCTGACCCTCCGCGCCCTCACCGACGACGAGACCGGCGGCATCGTCGCGGCGGCGACCACCTCGCTCCCGGAGCAGTTCGGCGGCGCCCGCAACTGGGACTACCGCTACGTCTGGCTCCGCGACGCCTCGCTCACCCTGCAGGCCCTGCTCGCGCACGGGTTCGAGCAGGAGGCGCAGAAGTGGCGGGCCTGGCTGCTCCGCGCGGTCGCGGGCGCGCCGGAGGACGTGCAGATCATGTACGGCCTCGCCGGCGAGCGCGACCTGCCGGAGCGGGAGATGCCGAGCCTGCCCGGCTACGACGGCGCCTCCCCCGTGCGGATCGGGAACGCCGCCGTCGACCAGTACCAGGCGGACGTGATCGGCGAGGTGATGGTCGCTCTGCACGAGGCCCGCGTGGCCGGAGTGGACGAGACCGAGTTCTCCTGGCCGCTCCAGCGCGCGCTCCTGGGCTTCGTCGAGACCAACTGGCAGCGGCCGGACAACGGCATCTGGGAGATCCGGGGCGAGCCGCGGCACTTCACGCACTCGCGGGTCATGATCTGGGCCGCGCTCGATCGGGGTGTCCGCGCCGTGCGCGAGAACGGCCTGCCCGGTCCGGTCGAGACCTGGGAGCGCCTCCGCGACGAGGTGCGCGCCGAGATCGAGGCCCAGGGCTTCGACGCCGAGCGCGGCCACTTCGTGCAGTCCTACGGCTCGCCCGAGGTCGACGCGTCGCTCCTCGTGCTGCCGATGGTCGGGTTCGTCCCCGCCGACGACCCGCGGATGCTGGGCACCGTCGCCGAGCTGGAGCGCGTGCTCCTGCAGGACGGCCTGCTGCACCGCTACCGGACCGAGTCCTCGGTCGACGGCCTCGCGGGCGGCGAGCACCCGTTCCTCGCCTGCTCCTTCTGGCTCGTCCGGCAGTACGCCGACTCCGGCCGGATCGACGACGCGCGGACCCTGATGGACCGGCTCGTCGGGCTCTGCAACGACGTGGGCCTCCTCTCGGAGGAGTACGACGTCGAGGGCCGCCGGCACGCGGGGAACACTCCCCAGGCCCTCTCCCACCTCGCCCTGGTGCAGGCGGCCGACGCGATCGCGGCAGCCCGATGAGGCGCCGCCGCGTCGTTCTCGCGAGCATCGGCGGAGTCCTCGGAGTCGCGGTCCTCGGCTTCCTCACCTGGAGCTCGATCGTCAGCGGCCCCGACGAGGACGCCCTCGCCCGCGTGCGCGCCGATCCCGCGATCGCGGTCGAGCGCACGGACGACGCGCTCGTGATGACGCCGACCTCGACCGGCGAGCTGGCCGGCACGGGCCTGGTCTTCATCCCCGGAGCGAAGGTCGACGCCTCCTCCTACGAGGCGACCCTGGCTCCGCTGGTCGAGGCCGGGGCGACCGTCGTGATCACGCGGCCGATCCTGCACCTGGCCTTCTTCGATCTCCGCTCGCTCGAGACCTTCACCAGCCAGGCCGAGGGCGTCGACCGCTGGCTCGTCGGCGGCCACTCCCTCGGCGGCGTGAAGGCCTGCCAGTGGGCCGAGGACCCGGCGGTGGCGGGCCTGGTGCTGCTCGGCAGCTACTGCGCGAACGACCTCTCGGGCTCCGGGCTCCCCGTCCTCAGTGTCAGCGGATCGGAGGACGGGCTCAGCACGCCGGAGAAGGTCGCCGACGCGAGCGTCCGGCTGCCCTCCTCCGCCGACCTCGTCGAGATCGACGGCGCCAACCACGCCGACTTCGGCTGGTACGGGCCGCAGGCGGGCGACGGCGAGGCGACCATCAGCCACGAGGAGGCGGACGCCCGCATCGCCGAGGCCCTCCTGGGCTTCAGCCGCGAGGTCGGCTGAGTCGCCCGCTCCCGCTTGACCTCGAGCGCACTCGAAGTCGTAGGTTGACGCCATGTCCACCGCCACCGCCGCCCCGGCCGAGCCGGATGTGCTGTCGATCTCGCAGGTCGCCGCCGTCACCGGTCTCACCGTGCACACCCTGCGCTACTACGAGCGCGCCGGGCTCATGCTCGACCCGGTCGAGCGCGCCTCGTCGCAGCACCGCCGCTACCGGCCGGCCGACGTCGGCTGGGTCGACTTCCTCACCAAGCTCCGCGCGACCGGGATGCCGATCGCGCGGATCCGCGAGTACGCCCGGCTCCTCCGGATCGGGCCCGCCACGGAGCCGGAGCGCCTCGCGCTGCTCCGGACGCACCGCGAGGAGGTCGAGGCGCAGCTCGCCCGGACACACGCCAGCCTCGCCGCGATCGACATCAAGATCGCGGCGTACCAGGAGAGGACCACCCACTGATGAAGACGATCACCCTCGGATCCGACGTCGCCGCTCTCGAGGTCTCGCGCCTCGGTCTCGGCGCGATGGGCATGTCGGCGTTCTACACCGGCGCCGGCACCGACGACGCGGAGTCGATCCGCACCGTGCACCGCGCCCTCGATCTCGGCGTCACGTTCCTCGACACCGCCGAGATCTACGGCCCGTACACCAACGAGGAGCTGCTCGGCCGCGCGCTGGCCGGCCGCCGCGACGAGGTCGTGCTGGCGAGCAAGTTCGGCATGATCCGCCACCGCGGCGATGGGGGCCGCGGACTCGACGGCTCCCCGGAGAACCTACGGCTCGCCGTCGAGGGCTCGCTCGCGCGCCTCGGGACCGACCGCATCGACCTCTACTACCAGCACCGCATGGACCCGGGCGTCCCCGTCGAGGAGACCGCCGGGGCCTTCGCGGAGCTGATCCAGGAGGGCAAGCTCCGCGGCTACGGCCTCTCGGAGGCGGCGCCCGCGACGATCCGGCGCGCTCACGCCGTGCACCCGGTCACCGCTGTGCAGTCCGAGTACTCGCTGTGGACCCGCGACCCCGAGGCGGAGGTGCTGCCGGTCCTCCGCGAGCTCGGCATCGGCTTCGTCCCGTACTCGCCGCTGGGCCGCGGCTTCCTCACGGGCAGCATCCGCTCGGTCGCCGAGCTGGGCAGCGACGACTTCCGCCGCGACAACCCCCGCTTCGCCGACGGAGCGCTGGAGGCGAACCTCCGCATCGTGGAGGCCGTCGACCGTGTGGCGGCAGAGGCGGACGCGACCGCCGCGCAGGTGGCGCTCGCCTGGCTGCTCGCCCAGGGCGAGGACATCGCTCCGATCCCGGGCACCAAGCGCGTCTCGCGCATCGAGGAGAACGCGGCCGCGGACGCCCTCGTGCTGACCGCGGAGCAGCTCGACGTCCTCGGCGCGCTCGAGGCCCCCGTCGGCGACCGCTACGCCGACATGAGCTCCGTGAACCGCTGACCGCCCTGCGGGACGCCGCTCGCCGCGCGCACCCCGGGTGCGGCCGTGGGAGCGGCGTCCTCGCAGGAGTCAGTCCCTCGGCGGCAGCTCCCGCTTCGGGGTGTCCCGCTTCGGGGTGTCCCGCAGGTCGATGAGACCTGTGAACATCGCCCCCCGCTCGTTCGAGCGCTCGTCGCCCGAGAACAGGTTGTCCGGGGCGGAGGACCCGTGCCGGCGCGGGGTCGCGGCGGGAGCGGGCTCCCGCTCCATCTCGACGCGCTGACGCGGGAGGGCGACGGGGTCGTTCTCGTGCAGCCACGAGACGAGCCGCTCGCGCACGTAGCAGCGCAGGTCGAAGAGCGTCGGCGCGTCCTTCGCCGTGACGAGCACCCGGATCCGGACGAAGCCGCCCGTCGCGTCGGTCACCTGCAGCACGCTGGTGCGCCGGTCCCAGAGGTCGGTCTCCTCGAGCATGCGGTGCAGCTCCTCGCGCATCTGCTCGGGGCTGACCCGCCAGTCCAGGTCGAGCTCGACGGCGCCGAGCAGCTCGGACCCGGTGCGGGTCCAGTTCTGGAACGGCTGGGTCGTGAAGTAGTTCGTGGGCAGCACCAGGCGGCGGTCGTCCCAGAGGTGGACGACGACGTAGGTCAGCGTGATCTCCTCGATCCGCCCCCACTCGGTCTCGACGATCACCACGTCGTCCAGGCGGATGGCGTCGCTGAAGGCGAGCTGCATCCCGGCGAAGATGTTCGTGAGGCTCGACTGCGCGGCCAGGCCCGCCACGATCGAGAGCACGCCGGCCGAGGCCAGGAGGCTCGCACCGGCCGTGCGGGCCTCGGGGAAGGTCAGCAGCGAGGCGCCGATCGCGATGACCACGACGGCCGCCACGGCGACCCTCCGGATGATCGTCATCTGCGTGCGGAGGCGGCGTGCCCGGCGGTTGTCGGCCGTGTCGGTCCGGTAGCGCTCGGCGCCCAGGTCCTCGAGGAACACGAACAGGGATCCGATCACCCACGCCGCCGCGCCGATCGTGGCGATCTGGAACACCCGCTGCACGAGACCCGGCCAGGGGTCGGCCGTCACGGTGGCGGCGAGCGCGGCCCAGACCGCGATGGTCATCAGCAGCACGCGGAACGGGATGCGCAGACGCCGGATCAGCAGGCGCGCCCAGGTCTTGCGCTTGCCGACCGAGCGCAGCACGAGGGCGACGACGGCGGTCGCGACCACGGCGATCACGACCGCGATCACCACGGCGAGCGCGATCGAGCCGATCACGGGGAGGACGTCTTCGGGCACATCGGTCCTTTCTGGAGGGGAAACGGAAGCGAACGGAGATCCTGCCACGCGAACGGGCGTCGGTCCGCATTCTGCGCCGGACACCGTGCGGATGCTCAGGCGCCTGTTGGCGTCGGCGGACGGAGACGTCGACCTCGCCTGGAGCACCGTCGCCCGGACCTTCACGCGGACGGGCATCACCCTGAGCCTGACCGCCGCCGCAGACGACCAGGGCCGGGCCTCCGACGCGCTCGACGTCGGTATCGGCTCCACGAGCGCCGGCTTCCGCGGAGTCCTGCCGCTGCTCGACCCGTCGACCGCCGCACCCTCCAGCGAGTGAGCACGGGCCGGCGCTCCCCCCGCGGGCGCTCCGAGGAGGTCGGGAACGGACACGGACCGGGAACGACGAAGCCCCACACCTCACAAGGAGGTGCGGGGCTGGTGGTGCACCCCCTCGGACTTGAACCGAGAACCCACTGATTAAGAGTCAGTTGCTCTGCCGATTGAGCTAGAGGTGCGTTCCGGCCGGCTGATCGTGCGTGCCGAACCGAGGGATCACATTACCAGCGTCTCCCCCCGTCTCGTCAAATCGAGCGCGACGGAACGCCCGCGGCAGCGATCGGAGGCTCCGCGGGACCCACCGGTATCGTGGTCGCGTGACCCCGCAGAGCAGTGACCAGAGCTTCGACGACGACCTCCGACTCGCCCTCCGCCTGGCGGACGCGGCCGATGCGATCTCGCGGGAGCGGTTCGGCGCGCTCGACCTCGTCGTGGACACGAAGCTCGACCGCACCCCGGTCACCGACGCCGACCGCGCCGTCGAGGAGGCGATCCGCGCGCTGCTCGCCGCCGAGCGTCCGGACGACGCGATCCTCGGCGAGGAGTTCGGCACCTCGGGCGAGGCCTCGCGGCAGTGGATCCTCGACCCGATCGACGGCACCGCCCACTTCCTCCGCGGCGTCCCGATCTGGGCGACCCTGATCGCGCTCGCGGTCGACGGCGTCCCCGTCGTCGGAGTCGTCTCCGCTCCCGCTCTCGGCACGCGCTGGTGGGCGGCCGAGGGCTCCGGCGCCTGGGCCGTCGAGCTGGAGGCCGGGGCCGAGCCGCGACCGCTGCGCGTCTCGGGGATCGACACGCTCGCATCGGCGACCTTCAGCTACAACAGCATCCAGCAGTGGGAGGGCGCGGGCCGTCTCCCGCAGCTGCTCGAGCTCGCCGGCGCCGTCTGGCGCGACCGGGCGTACGGGGACGCGTGGCCCTACATGCTCGTCGCCGAGGGCCTCCTCGACGGTGCGGGCGAGTTCGACGTGAAGCCCTACGACCTGGCGGCCCTGGTGCCGATCGTGCAAGAGGCGGGCGGCCGCTTCACCTCCGCCGACGGGGAGGACGGGCCGTGGCACGGCAGCGCCGTCGCCACCAACGGCCTGCTGCACGACGAGGTGCTCGCGATCGTGGCGCCGCGATGAGGAGCCGGACGGCCGCGCTCGCCTCGGCGGCGCTCCTCCTGCTCCTCTCGGGCTGCTCCTCCGTCGTCGGGCCGGACGGCCCGGAGGCCGTGCGTGACGAGGGCGGCACGGTGGCGACCGCCGGCGTCACCGACGTGTTCTCGCTGCGGCGCGGCGACTGCCTGGCCGACCCGGGCGACGACCGCATCGCCGACGTGGACGTCGTTCCCTGCGCCGAGGAGCACGCACTGGAGGTCTTCCACACGTTCGCGCAGCCCGGAGACCGATACACCAGCCGCAACACGCTGCTCGCCCAGGCCGAGGCGGGCTGCGAGCCGGAGTTCGGCGCCGTGATGGGGATCGCCTACGGCGACTCCGCCCTCGAGTACCGCTCGCTCGTCCCCTCCGAGGTCGGCTGGCGCCACGGGGACCGCACGATCGTCTGCGCGGTCCTCGATCCGGCCGACGACTCCACCACCGGCAGCCTCTTCGGCTCCGCTCGCTGACCACGGCTCCGATCGACCCCCGTTCGGCTCATTGACACGCGCTCCGGCGGAGCGCAGGGTGAAGGGACGACCGGCAGGCGCGAGGGGGCCCGGAGACCGGCGGCTCAGGAGTCGACATGCAGGACCGGCACGATCAGGAACCCCCCGAGCGCTCGCGCACGGCCGAGCAGCACTGGGGACCGGCGGACAGCCTGTTCCCGAGGCTCCACCGGCGGAGCTCCCTGCTCGCCGCGGCGGAGGCGGTCGCGCAGGTCGACGGGCCCGGCCCGGGCGACGTCTGGTCACGGCTCCTGCACGACTACGCGCACGCCTCCGACCGCGTCGTCTCGGTGGACGGCGACGCCGAGGCCGCCACGCTCGGCTGGCTGAAGCCGCGCGGAGTGGTCTCGCTGCTGGTCACCGAGCGGTGCGACGACGACGCCGCCGCCGAGCACCTGGTGGCCGCGCTCGCCGCGATGAACGCCGTGACCCTCTCCGTGCACGAGGCGCGAGCAGCACGGCTCCGTCCTCTGCTGGACGTGCTGCACCGGCTCCTGCCCGACGCGTTCGCCGAGCTGCCGGTGGACCGCAGCGCCCACTACCCGGCCGGCACGGCCGTCGCCGTGCTGGCGCCGGGCGTGCTCTACCGGGACTGGGCCCCGCCGCAGGCTCTCGCCGGCCCGGCGCACGACGACGACGACCGGCTGGCGATGCTCACCCTCTACGGGCGGATCAGACAGCTCGACGTGCGACCGTCGTGAGGGCGGCGGAGCGGAGCTCCCAGTGTGCGACGACGACCGGTGGTGGAGATGGGGGGAATCGAACCCCCGTCCATCGCTGTGATTCTGCGCCTTCTACGGGTGTAGCCGATGAGAGCGTTCTGCTCGGCCCCGACCGTTACCATCGGCGCATCGGTCGACGGGCCCAGCCCGAGTGCAAGTCCCGCGTCGCCCTCAGGCGTAACGACGCAGCAAGTCCTCTAGATGACGCCAGGATCCGGGGCGAGGACGCACCCACGGGCTGACGGACTATCTACTCTGGCTTAGGCAGCGAGAGCGAAGTCGGTGCGCTTCTGTTCGGCACCTGTGTTTTCCAGGGATCGTTGACGAGATGACCCTGGATCCTCGACCCGCTTCTCGCAGTTTCGCAGGCAATGTCGAAACCGATCATCCCCGCGAGCACTCGACGGCCCGGAGGCCGCTGGAGTGGGTCGTTCGTCGCACACTGTGGAGTTACGGGTCCTAGTCTACCTCAGCTCCGCGGGCGGTCACCCGGCGGCGGCGCAGATCGAGCAGACCCAGCACGAGCGCGAGCGCGATCAGCCCGAGGGTGACGAAGTAGCCGTTGCGGAAGGCGTCGTGGTACCGGTCCAGCCCCTCCGCCATCCCCTGCTCGCTCGCCAGGGTCGCGAAGAAGACGGCGGAGGCGCAGGCGGTGCCGACCGCGGTGCCCACGCGCTGGCCGAGCTGGCCCACGGAGCCCGCCACGCCGCCCTGCGCCGGCGGGATCTCGGCGAGGGTGAGCGTCTGGTTCGGCGACACGACGAAGCCGCCTCCGGCCCCGGCGACGAGCATCGCGGCACCCATGCCGTAGGCGGCGGTCTCGGCCGGGAGGAGCTCGGCGGCGAGCAGCACGAGCGTGAAGCCGATGACCACGAGCACGATGCCGAGCACCACCAGTGCGCGGCCGTAGCGCTGCACGAGCTTGCCGCCGTACCAGGCTGTCACCGCCGAGGTCAGCGCGAACGGGATGCTCACCATGCCGGCGAACACCGGCTCGAGGCCGAGCCCCTGCTGGAGGAAGAGCGTGGTGAGGAGGAAGGTCGCCGGGATCGCGGCGAAGTAGGAGGTCGCGACCAGGATGCCGTTGCGGTAGGAGCTGGTCCGGAAGATGCGGAAGTCGATGACGGGCGTCCGCCCCGACGCGGCGTAGTGCGCCTCCCAGCGCACGAAGACGGCGGCGGCGGCCGCGGCGAGGACCAGCCAGAACCAGCGGTAGGGCGAGTCCGAGGAGGAGCCCGTGGTCAGCAGGAACGGCAGCATGAAGGCGAAGATCGCGACCGCCAGCAGGAGCAGGCCGACCGGGTCGAGGGACCGGTCTCCCTCGGGCCGCGAGCGCTTCTTCGGGATGAGCTTCCAGGCGAAGACCAGCGCGGCGACGCCCAGCGGGATGTTCATCCAGAACAGCAGGCGCCAGCCGTCCTGCTCGCCGCCGATCGCGATCAGGAGGCCGCCGAGGGTCGGGCCGAAGGCGGTCGACAGGCCGATGGTCGCGCCGAAGACCCCGAAGGCCCGGGCCCGCTCGGCGCCGGTGAACATCTGCTGCACCAGCCCGAGGACCTGGGGCATCTGGATGCCCGCGGCGACGCCCTGCAGGAAGCGCGCGACGACGAGCAGCTCGATCGACGGCGCGAGCGCGCAGAGCAGGCTCGTCACCGTGAACGCGGTCAGCCCGATGAGGAACAGCAGGCGGCGCGAGCGGATGTCGCCCAGCCGACCGGCCGGCACGAGCGCCAGTCCGAAGGCGAGCGCGTAGCCTGCGACGATCAGCTGCAGCTGGCTCGCGTCCGCTCCGAGCGAGCGCTCGATCGACGGCAGGCCGACGTTGACCTTCGAGAGGTCGAGGATCGTGATGGCCGCGACTCCGACGCTCACCGCGAAGGCGCGCCACCGCGTCTTCTCGTCGGCGGCGCTCAGGGCGGCGGGGGCGCTGTTCTCGGGGGAGGTCACGCGCCCCAGTCTCCCAAAGCACGGGGCGCGAAGAAGAGGCTTGCGCGGCACCCGTCGGACAGTGCCCGCCGGGGCCTACTCGCCGAGGCGGCGGCGGGTCGACATCGCACGGTCCGCCTCGCGGCGGTCCTGGCGCTCTCGGAGGACCTGGCGCTTGTCGTAGTCCTTCTTGCCCTTGGCCACGGCAAGCTCGACCTTGGCCTTGCCGTCGCTGAAGTACAGCGAGAGCGGGATCAGCGTGTACCCGCCCTCCTTCACCTTGTTGTGGATCTTGAGGATCTGCGCCTTGTGCAGCAGCAGCTTGCGCTTGCGGCGCGGCGGGTGGTTCGTCCAGGTGCCCTGGGCCCACTCGTTGATGTGGACGGCGTCGAGCCACGCCTCTCCCCCGTCGACGAACGCGTAGCCGTCGACCAGCGAGGCTCGGCCGGCCCGGAGGGACTTCACCTCGGTGCCGGTGAGCACGAGGCCCGCCTCGTAGGTGTCCTCGATGAGGTAGTCGTGGCGCGCCTTGCGGTTGGTCGCGACGACCTTCTGTCCCTGTTCTCTGGGCACGGCTGCTCCTCGGGTCGCGAGCGGATGAAGGGGGCGGGCATCGTCGGGGCGATGCACCGGTGGGCCGCCCCGAACGGGACAGCCCACCAGTATACGTCCGGTCCGGGATCAGACCCGCAGGTACCGCGCGATCGCGACGTTCGCCGAGACGGCGGCCAGGACGATGCCGACCACGATCAGGATCGGCACGACGATCAGAGCGTCGTCGAGTCCCACGAAGGAGGTCAGCGGGATCCGGTACGCCAGGAACCCCTGCACGAAGACCTGCACGATGGCGACCACCGCGACTCCCGCGAGGATCGAGCCGACCAGCGCGGCGAAGACCCCCTCGAGGATGAACGGGGTCTGGATGAACCTGTTCGAGGCCCCCACGAGCCGCATGATGCCCAGCTCCCGTCTCCGCGAGAACGCCGAGAGGCGGATCGTGGTGGCGATGAGCAGCACGGCCGCGACGAGCATCAGGACGGCGATGCCGATCGCCGTGTAGCTCGCCGCGTTGAGGATCGAGAAGATCTGGTCGAGGTACTGCCGCTGGTCGGTGACGCTCTCGACTCCCGAGACGCTCGACAGGCTCTCCACGATGACGTCCGACTGGGTCGGGTCCTTCAGGTTGATCCAGAAGGTCTGGTTGAGCAGGTCGGGAGTGACGTACTCGGCGACCGGGTTGCCCGCGAACTGCTCCTGGAAGTTCGCGTAGGCCTGGTCGTGGTCCTCGAAGTAGGAGCGGTCGATGTACGGCGCGAGCGTCGCGCCCTCGAGCTGGCCCTGCACCGCGTCGATCTGCTCGGCGGTGGCGTCGGAGCCGCTGCAGTTCGAGCCGCCGGAGGTGGCGGTGCACATGTACACCGCGACCTGCGCCTTGTCGTACCAGAAGTTCTTCATCTGGCCGATCTGCATCTGGAGCAGGATCGCCGTGCCGACGAAGGTGAGGGAGATGAAGGTCACCAGGATCACCGAGACGACCATGGAGACGTTGCGCCGGAGGCCGCTGGCGACCTCCGACCAGATCAGTGCGAATCTCACTTGACGGGTCCTACGTTCTGCTGGTCGTCGCCGGTCTCGTCGCCCTCGCCCGCGTGGGCGCGGAGGCCGAGGCGCGCGGCGAGCGACTCCTCGGGCAGGGCGCCGGTGTCGGCGGGGAGGAAGATCGGACCGGTCTGGCTCTGCAGCTCGACGACGCGCGGGGCGGCGGCGGGCTCCGGCTCGCGCTCCGGCTCGACGGCGGCGGAGCGGCGGCCCTCGGGGACGCGGGGCTGGGCGGCGGTCTGCGAGAGGCGGGCCGGCTCGGGCGGCGGGGCCGGGGCCTCCTGGCGCAGGTCGATCTCGGGGACCTCGGCGGGCGCGAGCTCGCTGTCGATGATCGCCGGGGGCGCGGGCTGCTCGGCGACCGCGTGGTCGTCGGCCGCCACGACCACGACGCCGTCGTGGACGACGGTGATGCTCTCGGTCTGGCCGTAGCCGCCCTGGCTCTCGTCGCGGACGATGCTGCCGGCCGAGAGCTCGATGACGCGGCGCTTCATCTGGTCGACGATGCCGGCCTCGTGGGTCGCCATGATCACGGTCGTGCCGCCCGCGTTGATCCGCTCGAGCAGCGCCATGATGCCGGCGCTCGTGGTCGGGTCGAGGTTGCCCGTGGGCTCGTCGGCCAGCAGGACGGCCGGCTTGTTGACGACGGCGCGGGCGATCGCCACGCGCTGCTGCTCGCCGCCGGAGAGCTCGTGGGGCAGGCGCGACGCCTTGCCCGCGAGACCCACCATCTTGAGCGTGTCCGGGACGGCCTCCTGGATGTAGCCCTTCGACTTGCCGATCACCTGGAGGCTGAACGCGACGTTGTCGAAGACCGACTTGTTCGGCAGCAGCCGGAAGTCCTGGAACACGACGCCCATGTTGCGGCGGAAGTACGGGACCTTGCGGCTCGAGATCTTGCCGAGGTTCTGCCCGAGCACGTGGATCGATCCGGAGGAGGGGCGCTCCTCCTTGAGGATCAGGCGGAGGCAGCTCGACTTGCCGGAGCCGGAGGCGCCGACGAGGAAGACGAACTCGCCCCGGAGGATCTCGAGATCGATGGCGTTGAGGGCGGGTCTCGTGCCGCCCCGATACTGCTTGGAGACGTTGTCGAAGCGAATCATGTCGGTACGAGGGTAAGCGACGATCCCGAAGAGTCCGCCGAGGGGGCGCGCGGCGCGTCGGTGGGGACGCGCCCGCGCCGCGCTAGGAGGACTTCCGCCAGCGGATCCCGGCGGCGATGAAGCCGTCCAGATCGCCGTCGAACACGTGCGAGGGGTTGCCGACCTCGTGGTCGGTGCGCAGGTCCTTCACCATCTGGTACGGAGCGAGGACGTAGCTGCGCATCTGGTCGCCCCAGCTCGCGGTGATGGTGCCGGCGAGCTCCTTCTTGGTGGCCGCCTCCTGCTCCTTCTGCAGCAGCAGGAGCCGCGACTGGAGCACGCGCATCGCCGCGGCGCGGTTCTGGATCTGGCTCTTCTCGTTCTGCATCGACACGACGGTGCCGGTGGGCAGGTGGGTGAGGCGCACCGCGGAGTCGGTGGTGTTCACCGACTGGCCGCCGGGGCCGGAGGAGCGGAAGACGTCCACGCGGATGTCGTTGTCCGGGATCTCGATCGCCCCGGCCTCCTCCATCAGCGGGATGACCTCGACCGCGGCGAAGGAGGTCTGGCGCTTGCCCGCGGCGCCGAAGGGGCTCATCCGCACGAGGCGGTGGGTTCCGGCCTCGACCGAGAGCGTGCCGAAGGCGTAGGGGGCGTCGATCTGGAAGGTGGCCGACTTGATGCCCGCCTCCTCCGCGTAGCTGGCGTCCATGACGGTCGCCGCGTACTTGTGCTTCTCGGCCCAGCGGAGGTACATGCGCATGAGCATCTCGGCGAAGTCGGAGGCGTCGACGCCACCCGCTCCCGCGCGGATGGTGACCACGGCGGGGCGGTCGTCGTACTCGCCGTCGAGCAGGGTCTGCACCTCGAGCTCGCCCATGACCTTCTGGAGGGAGGAGAGCTCGGCGATCGCCTCCTGCTCGGACTCGGCGTCCTCGGCCTCGTTCGCCATCTCGACGAGCACCTCGAGGTCGTCCAGGCGCCGGTCGATCGCGGTGATCCGCGCGAGCTCGGACTGGCGGTGGCTGAGGGCGCTGGTCACCTTCTGCGCGTTGGCCGTGTCGTCCCACAGGTCGGGGGCGCCGGCCTGCTCGCTGAGCTCGGCGATCTTCGAGCGGAGACCGTCCACGTCGATGACGGCGCGGATGTCGGCGAAGGTGGAGCGGAGAGCAGTGATCTGCTCGGTGAAGTCGTTGTCCAGCATGGTGCGTCCAGACTACCGGGGGCCGGGGGCCGCCCTCCGGCCCGGGCGTACCCTGGGGACGGTGACCAGCACCGCTCCGCGCCCCTTCCCCGTCGGGCCGCTGCTGCTGTCGACCTTCCTCCCCACCCTCCTCTTCTCCATCGGCGAGGGGGCGATCATCCCCCTCCTGCCGGCCGCGGCCGGCGACCTCGGCGCGACGCTGGCCCTGGCGGGCCTCGTGGCGGGGATGATCATGATCGGCGAGCTGGCGGGCGACATCCCCAGCGGCTGGATCGTCTCCCGGATCGGCGAGCGCGGCGCGATGCTCGGAGCCTCGGCCGCGTCGATCCTCGGGCTCGTGGTGTGCCTGCTCTCGACGTCATGGGTCGGGCTGACGATCGGCGTCTTCGTGATCGGCCTCGCGACCGCGGTCTTCGCGCTGGCGCGGCACGCGTTCATGACGTCGTTCGTCCCGATCACGCACCGCGCCCGCGCGCTCAGCGCCCTCGCCGGGGCGTTCCGCGCCGGCTGGCTGATCGGCCCGTTCCTGGCGGCCGGGGTGGTGCACCTCACCGGCTCCGTCGAGTCCGTCTTCTGGGTGCACATCGTCTGCTGCGTGGCGGCGATCGTGGTCCTGCTGCTCGTGCCCGACCCCGCGACGGTGCTGCGGCGGGCGCAGGCCGCGGCCGACCGCGCCGCTCCGGAGGACGTGGTCGCCGCGGAGGCGTCGGCGACCGTCCCGGAGTCGCCGCAGTCGCTGCTCGGGACGCTGCGCGAGCACCGCGGGGTCCTCGCTCGGATGGGGACCGGCGCCGCCGTGATCGGGGCGCTGCGGGCGAGCCGGACGCTGATCCTCCCCCTCTGGGCGGTGAGCATCGGGCTCGCCGAGACCGACACCGCGATCATCATCGGCATCGCCGGCGCGCTCGACTTCGCCCTCTTCTACGCCGGCGGCCAGCTGATGGACCGCTTCGGCCGGGGCGCCACCGCGATCCCCTCGATGATCGGCCTCGGGCTCGGCCACCTCGCCCTCGCCGCCTCGGTGCTCGCCCTCGATCCGGTGCCCTGGTTCGTCGCCGTGGCCTGCGTGCTCGCGGCCGCGAACGGCATCGGCTCCGGGATCCTGATGACCATCGGCGCCGATCTCGCGCCCCCGGCCGATCCGGCCCCGTTCCTCGGCGCGTTCCGCTTCACCGGTGACGCGGGCAACGCCGCCGCCCCGATCGTCGTGTCGGCGCTCACCGCCCTCGTCTCCCTCCCCTTCGCCGCCGTCGTGATGGGGGTGCTCGGTCTGGGCGGAGCGGGGGCGCTCGCCCGCTGGATCCCGCGGTACCTCCCCCGGGCGGCCTCCCGCGGCTGAGGCGCGGGGCCCTCCTCCTACACTGGAGCCCGCACGCGGGAGTGGTGGAATGGCAGACACGCAGGATTTAGGTTCCTGTGCCGAGAGGCGTGAGGGTTCGAGTCCCTCCTTCCGCACGGGATCGGCCGGTACGCTGAGCGCGCTCGCGTGACCGCCGACCGGCCACCGGCCCCCGTCGACTGGAGATCCGTTGAATCACGCCGCCCTCGTCCCCTGGCTCGATCCGGAGACGATCCTGACCTCGTTCGGCCCCTGGGGTGTGCTCGTGGTCTGCCTCATCGTGTTCGCCGAGACCGGACTGCTGATCGGCTTCCTCTTCCCGGGCGACACGCTGCTGATCATCACGGGCCTGCTGGCGCACGAGAACGCCTCGAACGGCGGCCTCGGCGTCCCGATCTGGCTCATCTGCCTGGCTGTCGGGTTCTCGGCCTTCGTCGGCGGCGAGGTCGGCTACCTGATCGGGCACAAGGCCGGCCCGCGCATCTTCGAGCGAAAGGAGTCCGGCTTCTTCAGCATCGAGAACGTGAAGCGGACCAACGCGTTCTTCGAGCGCTTCGGCGGCCTCGCCGTGATCCTCGCGCGCTTCGTGCCGATCGTCCGCACCTTCGCGCCGATCGCGGCCGGCGTGGCCCACATGAACTACCGCAAGTACAGCCTCTACAACCTCATCGGCGCCCTGATCTGGGGCAGCGGGGTCACCCTGATCGGGTGGCTGCTCGCCTTCATCCCGCCGGTCGCCGACTTCGTCTCGCACTACATCGACGTGATCCTGATCGGCGCGGTCGTGCTCGCGCTGGTGCCGACGCTGTTCCACTTCTTCCAGCAGCAGCGCAAGGCGAAGCTCGCCGCCGACCCCGAGACCGACTCGACCGAGTCGGCCGCCTACGTGCTCGACGCCGACACCCTGGACGACAAGCACCCGAAGTCCTGACCTCCGCCTCCGCGAGACGCCACTCCGGCACGCGGCACGCCGACAGGCGTGCACCGGAGTGACATCCCGCGGTGGGAACCCGCCGGGGTCAGAGCCGGGCGGACAGGGCGGCGAGCTCGGCGCGCAGCGCGGTGAAGGCGCGGGCGCGGTGGCTCCGGGCGTTCTTCTGCTCGGGAGCGAGCTCGGCCGCCGTGAGCGCCCCGGCCTCGGGGACGAACACCGGGTCGTAGCCGTGGCCGTTCGCACCGCGCGGGGCCGTCGCGATCGCGCCGTCCCAGCGGCCCTCGACCACCGTCTCCTGACCGCCGGGGAGCACGGAGTCCGGCACCACGAGGGCGATGGTGCAGCTGAAGTGCGCACCGCGGTGCTCCGCCTTCACGTCGTGCAGCTGGGCCAGGAGGAGCTCGAGGTTGGCCGTCGCGTCGTGCGCGCGTCCCGACCAGCGGGCCGAGAAGATGCCCGGCGCGCCGCCGAGGACGTCGACGCAGATCCCGGAGTCGTCCGCGAGCGCCACGAGGCCGGTGTGCGCCGCCGCCGCGCGCGCCTTGATCAGCGCGTTCTCGGCGAAGCTCACGCCGTCCTCGACCGGCTCGGGTCCGTCGTAGGCGCGGACGCCGACTCCGGGGAGCGCGCCGGCCAGCATGGCGCGGAACTCCTCCACCTTGCCCGCGTTGTGCGTGGCGAGGACGAGGTCCAGGCTCACGCTCCGGGCTCCGCGGCGAGCGCTTCGGCCTGGATGCGGGCGAGGTCGGAGGCACCGGCGACCGCGAGGTCGAGCAGGGCGTCGAGCTCACGGCGGTCGAACGGGGCCCCCTCGGCGGTGCCCTGCACCTCGACGAACAGGCCTCGTCCGGTGACGACGACGTTCATGTCGGTCTCGGCGCGCACGTCCTCGACGTAGGCCAGGTCGAGCATCGGCACGCCGTCGATGATGCCGACGGACACCGCCGAGAGGCTGTCGATCAGCGGCTGCGCCTTCTGCCCCACGTACTTCTTGCCGCGCGCCCACTCGATCGCGTCGGCCATCGCCACGTAGGCGCCGGTGATCGCCGCGGTGCGGGTGCCGCCGTCGGCCTGGAGGACGTCGCAGTCGATCACGAGGGTGTTCTCGCCGAGCGCCTTCGTGTCGACCACCGCGCGGAGGCTCCGGCCGATCAGCCGCGAGATCTCGTGCGTGCGCCCGCCGACCTTCCCCTTGACCGACTCGCGGTCCATGCGGGAGTTGGTGGAGCGGGGCAGCATCGCGTACTCGGCGGTGACCCAGCCCTTGCCCTTGCCCTGCAGCCAGCGCGGCACGCCGTTCGTGAAGGAGGCGGTGCAGAGCACCCTGGTGTTCCCGAACGAGACGAGCGCGGAGCCCTCTGCCTGGGTGCTCCAGCCGCGCTCGATCGTCACGGTGCGCAGCTCGTCGGGCGCCCGCCCGTCCTTGCGCGCGGCCTTCGATGCGGTGCTGTCGGTCACTCGGGTCTCCCTCGATCGTGCGGGAGCGCGGCCCGGTCGAGCTCGCGCAGGTTGATGGTGCCGGTCTCGACGAGGTCGACGCTCGAGACCTCCGGACCGAGGAAGCGGCGGGCGAGGCGGACGAAGTCGCTCGAGCCCGTCTCCTCCCACCGGTAGGTCGGAGGCGCGGCGGAGGTGCGCTGCAGGCCGTGCGCCACGAGGGTCCGGTAGACGTCGAGCGCGGTCTCCTCGGCGCTCGAGACGAGGCGGACGTCCGGCCCCATCACGTACGCGATGGCACCGCGCAGCAGCGGGTAGTGGGTGCAGCCGAGGACGAGCGTGTCGACCCCCGCGGCCTTGAGCGGCGCGAGGTACTCCTCCGCCACCGCGAGCAGCTCGTCGCTCCAGGTGACGCCCGCCTCGACGAACTCGACGAAGCGCGGGCAGGCGGCGGTGAACAGCTGCAGGTCGGGCGCGGCGACGAAGGCGTCGTCGTAGGCGCGGGAGCGGATCGTCCCGACCGTGCCGATCACCCCGACGCGGCGGTTGCGGGTGTCGCGGACAGCGCTGCGGACGGCGGGCTGGATGACCTCGATCACCGGGATGCCGCGGCCGAGCGTGTAGCGCTCGCGGGCGTCGCGCATCATCGCGGCCGAGGCGGTGTTGCAGGCGATGACGAGCAGCTTGGCGCCCTGGTCGACCAGGGTGTCGAGGGTGTCGAGGGCGTAGGCGCGGACGTCGGCGAGCGGCTTGGGCCCGTAGGGCGAGTGCGCGGTGTCGCCGAGGTAGACGATCGACTCGTTCTGCAGCTGGTCGATCACGGAGCGGGCGACGGTGAGCCCGCCGACTCCGGAGTCGAAGATGCCCAGCGGTGCGTCCGTCACAGAGGAACAGCCTACCCGCGCCCTGCGGCCCGGTCCCGGCCGCACGCCGTTCCCGGGCCCGGCGGCGTGCGCAAGCCCCGGCACCCGCGCCTGGGCCACGCGGGGGCGGCCGTGGAACACTGAGCGGATGGACTCCACGGCCTTCCTCACCGACCGGTACGAGCTCACGATGGTCGAGGGCGCCCTCGGCAGCGGCACCGCCGACCGCCGCTGCATGTTCGAGGTGTTCGCCCGGAGCCTCCCGCCCGGACGCCGCTACGGCGTGCTCGCGGGCACCGGCCGGCTCCTCGAGCTGATCTCGCGCTTCCGCTTCGGCGACGACGAGCTGTCCTGGCTCCGCGAGAACCGCGTCGTCGACTCCCGCACGCTGGACTGGCTCGCCGACTACCGCTTCCGGGGCGACGTCTGGGGCTACCGCGAGGGCGAGGTCTACCTCCCGGGCTCCCCCGTGCTCATCGTCGAGGCGCCCTTCGCCGACGGCGTGCTGCTGGAGACCCTGGTGCTCAGCGTCCTCAACCACGACAGCGCCGTGGCGAGCGCCGCCGCGCGGATGGTCTCGGCCGCCGACGGGCGACCGCTGGCCGAGATGGGCTCGCGCCGCGCCGGCGAGCGGTCCGCCGTCGCCGCGGCTCGCGCCGCCTACATCGCCGGATTCGGCGCCTCCTCGAACCTGGAGGCGGGCCGCAGCTTCGGCGTGCCCACGATGGGCACCTCCGCGCACTCCTTCACTCTCCTCCACGACTCGGAGGAGGAGGCGTTCCGCGCGCAGGTCGCCGCGCTCGGCCCCGGCACGACCCTCCTGGTGGACACCTACGACGTGACAGCCGCCGTCGACCTGGCGGTCCGCGTCGCCGGCACCGGCCTCGGCGCTGTGCGCATCGACTCCGGCGACCTCCCCCAGCAGGTGGCCGCCGTCCGGCAGCAGCTGGACGCGCTCGGCGCGACCGGCACGCGCATCACGGTCACCAACGACCTCGACGAGTACGGGATCGCCGCGCTCGCGGCCTCACCGGTCGACTCCTACGGCGTCGGCACCTCGGTGGCGACGGGCTCGGGCCACCCGACGGCGGGCATGGTCTACAAGCTGGTCGCGCACGAGGACGACGCGGGCGAGTGGGTCGCGGTGGCGAAGAAGTCGGTCTCGAAGGCGTCGATCGGCGGGCGGAAGGCCGCCGGCCGTCTGCTCTCGGACGACGGGGTCGCCGAGGCCGAGGTCGTGCACGTGGGCGCCGGCCCCGAGGGCGCCGTCGGCGAGGGCGAGCGGGCGCTGCTCGTCCCCCTGATCGAGGACGGGACGATCCGTCCCGAGCACCTCGGCATCGAGGGAGTGGCGGCAGCCCGCGCGCACCACGCCAACGCGGTCCTCGAGCTGCCGATCGACGCGCTCCGGCTCGGCCGCGGCGAGCCCGTCATCCCGACCCGCTACGAGTGAGCGGGGCGGGAGCTCACTTCATCTTCGCGTAGATCTCCTTGCAGGCCGGGCACACCGGGAACTTCTCCGGGTCGCGGCCCGGGAGCCACTTCTTGCCGCAGAGCGCGCGGACCGGCTTGCCGGTGATGGCGCTCTCGAGGATCTTGTCCTTCGGCACGTAGTGGGAGAAGCGCTCGTGGTCGCCCGGCTCGATGGACTCCTGGTTGAGGAGCTCCTCGAGCTCGCGGTCGAGCGTGGCGGTTCCTCCGCCTCCCTCGAGGGGGTCGGTGCTGCTGTTCTGGACGCGCGGAATCATGCCGACGATCCTACGCGCGGAGCCCGTGCCCGAGGCCGTGCGCTCCGGATCGGGCGGCGCTAGTAGCGGCTGGTGAACGCGACCAGCTCGGTCGCGCGGCGCTCGAACAGCCTGCCGCCGAGGAGCACGCCGAGGGCGAAGACGACCACGGCGCTGCCGAAGCCGACGAGCACGGCGTCGCCCGCCGCTTCCGGGTCGACGAACAGGGCCCTGACGCCGAGCACCACGGCTGGAGCCGAGAGGAGCAGCCCCAGGCCGAACGCCAGGGACTGCGGACCGGCGCCGCTGGCTCCGGGGGCCTGGGGCTGCGTGAACGCGCTGTCGCCCGGGCGCGGAGCCGGATAGGCGAGCCGTGCCGAGACGGCGCTGGCGACGCCGGCGGGGACGAGCAGGAGGCAGGTGTTCACCGCGAGCACGACGGGCAGCGCATCGGGGAGCCCCGAGGTCGCGCTGCTGATCAGCGAGCCGAGCACGACGACCGGCACGCCGAGCAGGAGGGTCGGGAAGGCGCGGCCGAGCCGGTCCGACCAGCCGCGGACGCCCGCGGCCACGTGGAGCCAGAACGCCGAGCCGTCGTAGGCGACGTCGTTGTGGAGGAACCAGCCGAGGAACAGCGCGATCAGCGGGACCGGGAGAAGCGAGAGCAGTGGGAAGGGGACGCCGACGACCGCGAGCAGCAGCAGGGCCGCGACCGGCAGCACCGGCACGGCGACGAGCGACGCCTGGTAGCGCGGATCCCGGAGCCAGTAGGTGATGCTGCGCGCCGCGATCGCGCCGGTCCGGGTCGAGCCGAGGACGTCGAACCAGCCCAGCCGGAGGCCGCGCGGCGGCCGGTGCGTGCGCTCGGGCCGCTCCGTCAGCAGGCGGACGACGAGCCACCAGAGCGCGCCCGCCGCGACGAGCGTCGCCAGGGCCAGCAGGAGCGGGCCGAGCGCGTCGCCGGTCCGGGCGGCCGGGGCGATCATCCACGCCGCGCCGAACGGAGTGGCCCCCATCGCCGCGCCCCAGCGCTCGAGCACCGGGGTGTCCCCCGTGTCGACCAGCGCGGCGGCGCCGAGGGCTGCGGGACCGCCCAGCATCAGCACCAGGCCGAGGACGGCCAGCAGCTCGCGGGCGGTCCGGGAGGGGACGAGTGCGGCGGAGGCGGCGAGGCCGATCCGCGCGAACAGCGAGGCCGTCGCCACCGCGAGGAGCGGGCCGACCACGGCGAAGGCGCCTGCGCCCGGGACGAGCGGCGCGCTCGCGAGCCCGACCACCAGCAGGGCGAGCGTGGGGACCGAGACGAGGCCGGCCAGGGCGAGCGCCCCGGCGAGGCGGAGCGGCGGAAGGCCGAAGAGGCGGAACGCGCGCGGATCCATCGGGTCGAGCGGGCCGAGCAGGAAGGGCAGCACCAGGAAGCCGACGGAGACGAGTCCGCCGGCGGTCACGAGAGCGCCCGCCGCCGCGTCCGAGGAGCGCAGAGCGCCGATCGCCCCGATCAGCAGGGCCGTCACCGCGACGACCACGAGCACGCCCAGGACGGCGCCGGCCGAGCGCGCGGGCCCGGAGCGGAACGCGCCCAGGAGGACGTCGATCCTCAGCCGGAGAAGTCGTGCAGCCACTGCAGCCCCTCGGCGATCTGCTTGCCGCCCGCGAGCTCGAGGAAGCGCTCCTCCAGCGTCGCGGTGCCGGCGACCTCCGCGACCGTCCCGGAGGCGAGCACGCGCCCGCCGACGATCACGGCCACGTCGTCGCAGACGCGCTCGATGAAGTCGAGCCCGTGGCTGGAGAGGACGACGGTGCCGCCGCCCTCGACGAAGCGGCGCAGCACGGTGATCACGGCGGCCGAGGAGACCGGGTCCACCGACTCGAACGGCTCGTCGAGGACCAGCACGCGCGGGGCGTGGATCATCGCCGCCGCGAGGGCGACCTTCTTCGCCATCCCCGCGGAGTAGTCCGAGATCAGGCGCTCCAGCGCGTCGGAGAGGCCGAGCGCCTCGGCCAGCTCGACCGTGCGCTGCTTCGCCGTGGCGAGGTCGATGCCGCGCAGCGCGGCGGAGTAGGCGAGGAACTGGGCGCCGGTGAGCCGGTCGAACAGCCGGAGGCGGTCGGGCAGGACCCCGATCAGCGGCTTCGCGGCCGACGGGTCCTTCCAGACGTCGACGCCGTGCACGAGGACGCGGCCGGTGTCGGGTCGAAGAAGGCCCGTCATCATCGAGAGCGTGGTGGTCTTGCCCGCGCCGTTCGGGCCGATGATCCCGTAGAAGGTCCCCGCGCGGACGGCCAGGTCGATGCGGTCGACCGCCACCGTCCTCCCGAAGGTCCGGGTCAGCTGGTGCAGCTCGAAGACGACGGGCGAGGCGCCGTCCGGATCCGCGGCACCCTCAGCGGGCTCGGCGTTCGTCACGGACGTCATCCGGCTACGGTACCAACTCGCCCGCGGGCCCCCGGCGCCCGCGCCGACACCCGGCGACACGGCGAGAGGTCAACCACCCTGGCCCCGGGGGGCGTGAACTGTACACTAGGTCTCTACCCGAGGAGTCGATCAGATCGAGACGCAGCGGTTAATTCGAGGAGAACACACGATGATGCACACAGGTTCGACGAGCAGCAGCCCCGCCACCGTCGTCATCCTCGCCGCAGGGATGGGCAGCCGGCTCGGCCGCTCCCTCCCCAAGCCGCTCACGCCGCTCAGCGACGGGCGCACGATCATGCAGCAGCAGTTCGACAACATCCACCACGCCTTCGGCACGAAGGTCCCGGTGAGCATCGTCGTCGGCTACAAGCTCGAGCACATCATCGAGGCCTTCCCCTCGGCGACGTTCGTCTACAACGAGCAGTACGACCAGACCAACACCTCCAAGAGCCTCCTCCGCGCGCTGCAGGCGAGCGGGCAGGGCGGCGTGCTCTGGATGAACGGCGACGTCGTCTTCGACCCGCGCATCCTCGACCGCGCGGCCGCGCTGATCGCGAAGGACGTCTCCTTCGTCACCGTCAACACCTCGAAGGTGTCGGACGAGGAGGTCAAGTACACGACGAGCGCCGAGGGCTTCATCCAGGAGCTCTCCAAGACGGTGCGCGGCGGCCTCGGCGAGGCGGTCGGGATCAACTATGTGTCCGCCTCCGACAAGGCCGCGCTGGTGCGCCAGCTCGGCCGGGTCGACGCCCAGGACTACTTCGAGCGTGGCATAGAGTTGGCGATCGAGCAGGACCGCCTGCTCGTCGAGCCGATGGACATCTCCGACCTCTACGCCGTCGAGGTGGACTTCGCCGAGGACCTCGAGCGCGCGAACCTCTTCGTCTGACGCTCCCGGCTCCTCCCCCGGCTCGAGCGGAGCCGACGGGAGGAGTCGCGCAGTGAGCACGGCCGACACCCTCGCGACCGAGACGGCCCTGCGCCACCGGCGATCCCGGGCCTGGCGCTACCGTCACTCCCTCTGGCTGCTCACCAGGCGCGACCTCACCGTCCGGTACGCCACGAGCGCGCTCGGCTACGTCTGGTCGGTTCTCGACCCGCTCGTGATGTCGGGCATCTACTTCTTCGTCTTCACCGTCGTCTTCCAGCGGACCGTCGGCGAGGACCCGTACATCGTCTTCCTGCTCGCAGGCCTGCTGCCGTGGATGTGGTTCAACCAGGCGACCTCCGACGCTACCCGCGCGTTCCTCCGCGAGGCGAAGCTGGTGCGGTCGACGTCGATCCCGCGGACCATCTGGGTCGGGCGGATCGTGCTCTCGAAGGGCATCGAGTTCGTGGCGAGCCTGCCGGTGCTGGTGCTCTTCGCCGTGATCGCCGGCGCGCACCTGACCTGGGCGGCGCTGCTGTTCCCCGTGGCGATCCTGCTGCAGGCGGTGCTCACGCTCGGCGTGGGTCTGCTGGTGGCCCCGCTCGTGGTGTTCTTCCGAGATCTGGAGCGGGCCGTGAAGCTCGTGCTCCGGTTCCTCTTCTACGCGTCGCCGATCATCTACTCCACGGCCAACCTGCCGGAGCAGATCCGGCCGCTCGCGGCGCTCAACCCGCTCAGCGGGATCTTCGCCCTCTACCGCTCCGCGTTCTTCGAGAGCGAGCTCGACGTCCCGCTCATCCTCGCCTCCGCGGGCATCTCGATGCTCGTGCTGGCGCTGGGCCTCGTCGTCTTCCGCCGCTCCGAGCGCGCGGTGCTGAAGGAGCTGTGATGGCCGACGCCCCGGTGGTCATCGAGTGCCGCGGCCTCGGGATCCGCTTCCGCCGCAACCGGCGGGGCCGCCGCTCCTTCAAGGACCTCTTCGCCGGCCGCTCCCGCCGCTCGCGGCCCGGCGAGTTCTGGGCGCTGCGCGGGCTCGACGTGCAGGTGCGGGCGGGCGAGGCGATCGGTGTCGTCGGCCGGAACGGTCAGGGGAAGTCGACGCTGCTCAAGCTCGTCGCCGGCGTGGTGCTGCCGGACGAGGGCGCGGTGGAGGTGCGCGGGGGCGTCGCTCCGCTCATCGAGATCACCGGCGGCTTCGTGGCCGACCTGAGCGTCCGCGAGAACGTCTACCTGACCGCGGGTCTCCACGGGATGTCCAAGCGCGAGGTCGACGCGCGCTTCGACTCGATCATCGAGTTCGCCGAGATCGGCGACTTCCTCGACACCCCCTACAAGCACCTCTCGAGCGGGATGAAGGTGCGGATCGCCTTCTCCGTCGTGTCGCGGCTCGAGGAGCCGATCATCCTGGTGGACGAGGTGCTCGCGGTCGGCGACAGGGCGTTCCGCGAGAAGTGCTACGCGCGGATCGAGGAGCTGCTCGCCTCCGGCCGCACCCTCTTCTTCGTCTCGCACAACGAGCGCGACCTCCGCCGCTTCTGCACGCGCGGGCTCTACCTGGACAAGGGCCGCCTGGTGCTGGACGCGCCGATCGAGGAGGTGCTCTCGCGTTACGCTGAGGACTACGCGCCGACACCGCGGAGCAGCACGGCGCCGGCCGAGGGCCCGCCCGTCCAGGGCACCGTCTCCGACGACTGACCCCTCCCGCACGCGGCGCCCGAGGACGCAGGAGTGCACGACATGGCCCAGAAGGACCGCAAGCGCGAGCGCGCCGTGGAGAGGGCCGGCGAGGTGGAGCAGGCCGACGGCTCCGAGAACGCTCAGCTGGCGAAGCTGCTCGACCGGCTCCTCGCGGTGCAGCGCCCGGCCGTGCTGGCGAACATCCGCCTGCTGCGGCGCCGGCGTCCCGGGGCGACTCCGGAGCAGATCATCACGTCGCTCGAGCGGCAGTACCTCTCGAGCGTGGCCGCGGGAGGCGCGGCGATCGGGGCGACCGCCGTCGTCCCCGGCATCGGCACGGCCGCCTCGGTGGCTCTCTCCGGCGCGGGAGCGGCGGGGTTCCTGGAGGCGAGCGCGCTCTTCGCGCAGTCGGTGACGGAGGTGCACGGGATCCCGCTCGAGGACCCGGACCGCGCGCGGGCCCTCGTGCTCACGCTGATGATGGGCTCCTCCGGCAGCGAGATGGTGCGCCAGGTGGCCGGGCAGGCCGTCGGCGGGGGCAGCGGCCTCAACCAGTACTGGGGCTCGGTGGTCACGAAGGGCCTGCCGTCCTTCCTCGTGGGCGAGCTGGCGGACCGCGCGAAGAAGTCCTTCGCCAAGCACTTCCTCGCCCAGCAGGGCGCGGGCCTGGTCGGCCGGGCGATGCCGTTCGGGATCGGAGCGGCACTGGGCGGCGTCGGCAACGCGATGCTCGGCCGCAAGGTGATCCACAGCGCGCGCGATGCGTTCGGGCCGGCACCGCAGGCGTTCGGCAACACCCTCGTGCTCGAGCCGACCCGCGCCGAGCGGAAGGCGCTGGCCGCCGCGCCGGCCGAGCCGCTGGCGTTGTTCGTCCGCGACTACGGCGGGACGGGCGAGCGCACCGCGCTCCTCCTCCACGGCCTCGGCTCCGACTCCCGGATCTGGTACGCCCTGGTCCCGACGCTGCACGAGCACGGCTACCGCGTGGTGGCCCCCGATCTCGCCGGTCACGGCGGCTCGCCGGCATCGCCCGCGTACTCGCCGGAGCGCTGGGCGTCGGACGTCCGCGCCTCGGTGCTGCAGACCCCCGACCTCGTCATCGGCCACGGCCTCGGCGCCGTCATCGCCGCCCGGCTCGCCCCCGAGTACGGCGCCGACCGGCTCGTCCTGCTCGACCCCGCGTTCTCCGACGCCCGCGGCCTGACGAGCGCGCTCCACCGCGGCGGCTCGGTCGCGCACGTCGAGAAGGGCGACGCCGACTCCCTCCGCCACCGCCACCCGATCTGGACGGACGAGCAGATCGAGCTCGACGTGTCGGCCCACGCGCTCTGGGACCAGGACTCCGCCGGCGGGCTGACGGCACGGGGTGCGGCCGAGGCCCCCGAGACGTTCCCCGTGCCGACGCTCGCCGTGATGCCGGAGGACCCGCTGGGCCACGGCTCGCTGGGCGACGTCCTCGCCGGCCGCGGCGTCGAGGTGCGGACCGTGCCGGGGGGCGGGGCCTCGATCCTCCGTGAGGACCGCGCGGCGCTGATCGCGGCGCTGGAGGACCGGATCTAGCTCAGGATCTGCTCCAGCTCAGGGCCTGCTCCGCGCGCGATGGTCCGGAGCCGTCGGAGGCGTTCGGTCAGCGTTCCCGAGGCCGGCGCCCGGGCCCGACGAGCGGCATCCCGAGCACGGTGCGGACGAGTCCGCCGCCGTCGCGGTC
Source organism: Rathayibacter sp. AY1C6 (assembly GCF_002931535.1). Lineage (NCBI taxonomy): Bacteria > Bacillati > Actinomycetota > Actinomycetes > Micrococcales > Microbacteriaceae > Rathayibacter > Rathayibacter sp. AY1C6. Next base: position 153,877 of record NZ_PSWC01000003.1, read on the forward strand.
CTCGGCGATCACGCGGAGGCCGGTCTTCTCGGCGACGCGCCTCGAGGCGGCGTTGTCCGGGTGCACGAGCGCCACGAGTCGTCCCGCGAGGCGGTGGGCGAGCGCGAGGTCGCGGCAGGCCGCAGCCGCCTCGGTGGCGTAGCCGCGGCCGTGCAGACCGGCCCGTACGTGGTAGCCGACCTCGAGCTCGATCCCGCCGTCGACGCGCTGCCAGGTCAACCCGCAGTCGCCGACGAACTCGCCGTCGAGGGTCTCGACGATCCACAGCCCGAAGCCGTGCTCGCGGTAGTTCCGCCGGTTCCACTCGATCCAGGCGGCTGCCTGCTCGCGGTCCTTCGGCGCGGGGTAGTACCGCATCACGACCGGGTCGCCGAGAAGATCCGCCATCTCGGGAAGGTCCTCGGCGGTCATCTCGCGGAAGCGCAGCCGGGCGGTGGGGGCGGGGATCATCGGGTCAGGCTACTCGGCCGGCGACTGCGGAGCCGGCGACCGGGACCGTCGTCGAGCGCTCGATCGATCCGGCCGCCGCCCCGGCCCTACTTCTCCGCCTTGGCGGCGGCCTTCGCGGCCTGCTTGGTGGCGCGGACCTTCGTCAGCGACTCCGGAGAGACGATGTCGGCGACGGAGCGGAAGGCGCCCTCCTCTCCGTACGCGCCCGCGGCCGAGCGCCAGCCCTCCCCCGAGAATCCGCGCTGCTTGCCGAGCAGGGCGAGGAAGATCCGCGCCTTCTGCTCGCCGAAACCGGGCAGCGCCTTCAGACGCGCGAGGACCGTGCGGCCGTCGGGCTCGTCCCGCGTCCAGACAGCCGCGGCGTCGCCGTCCCAGTCGTCGACCAGAGCCCGGCAGAGGACCTGCACGCGCCCCGCCATGCTCGCCGGGTAGCGGTGGATCGCGGGCGGAGTCCGGCAGAGCTCCGAGAACGCGTCCTCGTCGAAGCCCGCGATCGACGCGGCGTCGAACGAGGCGCCCTCCGCCTCGAGGCGCTCCTCGATCTTGCGGGGCCCGGAGAAGGCCGTCTCCATCGCGACCTGCTGGTCGAGGAGCATCCCGATCAGCAGCGCCAGCGGGTCGCGGCTGAGCAGCGCGTCGGCGTCGGGATCATCGGTGATGTGCAGGGCGGAGTCGCGGGTCATCCTCCAGGGATACCACGGACGGCCCCTGCGGCGAGCGCGCGGACGGTCCGGTCGACGAGGTCCAGCGCCGCAGCGAGCTCGAGGTCGCCGACATGGCCGTAGCCGAGGACCAGCGCCTCGGTCGCCGCCCGTCCCGACAGGGCGTACTCGTGCAGAGTGGCGACGAGCAGTCCCTCCCGGAGCAGCGCGGCCGCGACGGCGTGCGCGTCCAGAGGCGCGGGCAGGGAGAGGACGACGTGCAGACCCCCGTCGAGTCCGCTCGCGCGCCCCCAGGGCACCGCCTCCGCGAATGCGTGGACCAGCTCACGGCGGTGGGCGTAGCGCCGTCTCGAGCGCGTGAGATGCCTCCGGAACGCCCCGCTCGCCATGAACTGCGCGAGCGCCGCCTGCGTCGGACCCGAGGCGGAGGCGTCCTTCTCGTCGTCGAGGCCGGTCAGCGCCCCGCGGAGCCAGGACGCCCGCGGAACGGCCAGGTAGGCGATGCGGAGCCACGGCGAGACGGTCTTCGAGAACGACCCGACATGGGCGACTCCGCCGCCGGAGTCGAGCGAGGCGAGCGCGGGCAGCGGGGCGCCGACGTAGCGGAACTCGCTGTCGTAGTCGTCCTCCACCACGAGCAGGGGGCCGGCCGACGCGCGGCGCACCAGCTCCAGGCGCTCGGCGAGGGCGAGCCTGCCGCCGGTCGGGTACTGGTGCGACGGAGTGACGACGACCACGTCCGCGCCGGAGCTCGCGAGAGCGTCGAGGTCGATGCCGTCGCCGCGCACAGGGACGCCGACGACCTCGTGCCCGTCGGCGCGCAGGCGGCGCCGGACGGCCGGGTAGCCGGGGTCCTCGACGGCCACGCGCACCTCGCGTCCGAGCGAGGCCGAGGCGGCGCGGGCCAGGAGCGCGACGGCGCCCGCGGTGCCGCTGGTCACCACTACGTCCGACGCCTGCACGTCGACGCCGCGGGACCGGCGCAGCTGCTCGGCGATCTGCTCCCGCAGGGCCGGGTCCCCGGAACCCCGAGGAGGCGCCGAGGGCGGCGAGACGAGCGCCAGGCGCCAGGCGGCCCGCCACTCCGGGGTGTCGAGGGCGCGGGTGTCCGGCCTGCCGGGCCGCAGGTCCGCCGCGGCGGGCGGGACGACGGTCTCCCCGGACTCCGGCCGCGGCTCCTCCGGCGCCGGCGCCAGCAGTCCGTCGGAGGCGACCGTCACCGCCGCGCGCGGGTGGGCGACGAGGTAGCCCTCCCCCACCAGCTGATCCACCGCGGCGACGACGGAGCCCCGCGAGACGCCGAGCCGCTCGGCGAGCACGCGGCTCGACGGGATCGGATCCCCCGCCCGGTAGCGCCCGTCCAGCACCGCCTGGCGCAGCGCCTCGGCGAGCCCGGCGCGGACCGAGCCGCGCGGCGACGGCCCGAGGAGGAGCGGGATCTCCAGATCGCCCGACGCCATCGACCGCTCCGCTCTGGACCACTCCGATCGCGGCCCAGTGGCATCCTGGCAGATCCAGTCGGCGCGGGACGATTCCGACATGGACAGCCTCCCCGTCACCGACCGCACCCGCGTCTCCCGTCTCCGCGACCGCCAGCGCACCGATCCCGCCGAGCTGCACGGCCTGCTCGACGAGGCGCTCGTCGCCCACGTCGCCGTCGTGCGGGAGGGCGCCGCGATCGTGCTGCCGATCCTCTTCGCCCGCGACGGCGACTCCCTCCTGCTGCACGGGTCGAGCGGCGGAGGACTGCTGCGGGAGGCGGCGCGGCACTCGCTCCTCACCGCCTCGGTCACGCTGGTCGACGGACTGGTCGTCGCCCGCTCCACCTTCGACAGCTCGATGAACTACCGCTCGGCGATGGTGATCGGCCGGGCCGAGGCGCTGGAGGGCGAGGAGAAGGCGCGGGCCCTCGATCTGCTGGTGGCACGCCTCCTCCCGGGGCGCGACGAGGAGGTGCGAGCGAGCACCGCCCGCGAGATCGCGGCCACGCTGGTGCTGCGCCTCCCCCTGGCCGAGGCGAGCCTGAAGGTGCGCGCGCACGGAGTGGGCGACGAGCCGGAGGCCGGGGTCTGGGCGGGCGTCGTGCCGCTGGTCACCCGCACGCTCGCGCCGGTGCCGGCGGAGGAGGGCGTCGCGGTCCCGGAGTCGGTCCGCCGCTTCAGCGCTGCGGTCGACGGCGCGGTGCCGCCCTGGCGCTGAGCGGACCGGCCGTCGCGGTGCGGTCCGCTACTTGGCGTCCTGACGGGGGAAGACGACCTTCTGCACGACGATGATCACCGAGGCCGCCACCGGGATCGCGACCAGGGCGCCGAGCACGCCCGCGATGGTGCCGCCCGCGACCGCCGCGATCACGACGACCGCACCGGGGACCGAGACGGCCTTGTTCATGATGCGGGGGCTGAGGAGGTACGCCTCGACCTGCATGTAGACGAGGTAGTAGATCGCGGCGACCAGCGCGGTCAGCGGCGAGGCCAGGAGGCAGGCGAGCGAGATGATCACGGCGCCCGAGAGCGTGCCGACCAGCGGGATCAGGGAGCCGAGGAACGCGACGCAGGCCAGCAGCGCCGGCACCGGGGCGCCGATCGAGAGCAGCAGGATGAACGTGAGCACGCCGTTCACGCCGGCGAGCGAGACCTGGCCGACCACGTAACGGCCCACGGCGCCGGTGATCTCGTCGCCGACCTCGTGCGCCTTCGCGCGGTGCGAGGCGGGGGCGAAGCGGTAGGCGACGGCCTTCATCGAGCGCAGCGACGCGAGGAAGTACAGCGTCAGGATCAGCACGATGACGGCGCCGGTCACGCCGCTGGCGATGCCGGTCCCGACCGCGATCAGTCCGCCGCCGAGCGAGAGCAGGTTGTTGGGGTTGCCGATGAAGCTCTGGACGCTCTCGATGAGCTCGTCGATGTCGATCACGCCGCGCAGCTGCTGCTCGAGGTCGAGCACCCACTGCTGCGAGGCGATGTCGGTGACGATCTGCGGGGCGCTCGTGACGAACATCGTCAGCTGCTCGACCAGGATCGGGATGATGTAGACCAGCAGGCCGGCGAAGATCAGCACCACCGCGGCGAAGACCGCCGTGATCGCGAGCGGCCTCGGCAGGCGCTTGCTCTCGAGCCAGGAGACCAGCGGATCGAGGCCGAGCGCGAAGAACAGCGCCACGAAGATGTAGGTCAGCACCGTGCCCAGCTGCACGACGAGGCCGCCCAGGACGAGCGCCACCAGCACGCCGAGCGCGCCGAACAGGCCGATGCGGAAGGAGCGGATCGTGAAGACCGGCTTCTCCGGGTCTGCGGAGACCACGATGTCCGGCTCGACCGCGGGCTGGGCGGGTGCCGACCGGCGCCGGCGGGAGCGGGCGAAGGCGCGCGGGGTCATCATGGGACGAGCGTAGCGGGGCGCCGGGAGGCCCCCCGGCGACCGGGCCGACCCTTGACGCGGCGGTTCGAGCGGTGCTCCCGCCCGCTCAGCCCTCCGGATCGTGGTCGTCGACCGCGCCGTCGCCCCGGTGCAGAGCGGCGTGCCGCTCCCACTCCGCGAGCAGGTGCTCGACCGCCTCGTGGAAGCGCCGCGTGGCCGCTCCGGGCGACGTGTCGCCGAAGTAGCGGTGCACCCAGCGCTCCAGCCGCTCGACCGACTCCGGATCGTGCTCGGCGCTGTCGATCCGCGCGATGATCGCGGAGGCGTCCTCGGCGAGCAGCCACTCCGCGTCGCCGAGGTAGCCGCTCTCGTCGACCTCCGCCTCGGCGCTGACGGGCCGGGTGACCAGCAGCGGGCGCCCCGTGGCGAGCCGGTCGTAGACCATCGCCGACACGTCGAGGATCGCGAGGTCGGCGGCGGCGAGCTGCCAGCCGAGCTCGGCACCGGTGTCGTGCACGTGACCGGCGCGCGGATCGGCGGCGTTGGCGGCGGCGATCATCGCGACGATCGCCCGGTCGGCCGCGGCGTAGTCGGAGTCGACCGCGCCGCTGCGGGGATGCGGGCGGTAGACGAGCCGGAACCGCGGGTCGGCCAGGAGCCCGCGAACGAGGGCCGTGCCGTGGCTCCGGATCGAGCCGTAGCCCGCGGCGGGGCGGTCGCCCTCCCAGGTCGGCGCGTAGAGCACCACGCGGCGCTCGTCGGGCGTGAACGGCACGGCGCCGGCGAAGTGGTCCGCCTGAGGACGGCCGATGGCGAGGGCGCGCCTGTCGAAGTCGTAGTCCCAGAGCACACGGCGCAGCCGGGCGAGGGCGGCGTCCCCGGCGATCATGCTGTAGTCGTACGCCTTGAACTGGTTCGTCGTCATGTACATCTTGTCGCTCTCGCCGTGATTGACGAAGACGTGCCAGCGGCGCCCGTAGCGCATCATCTGGAAGTTGCGGGCGTTCTGGTTGACGTAGAGCACGATCCGCAGCGGCTGGCTCGCGATGGTGCTCTCGAGGTCGGCGACGGAGCGGACGTAGGCGACGGGGACCGGGCTCTCGCGCAGCAGCACCTCCGCGGCGCCGGCGTTGCGGCTGAGGAGCACGACCGGATGCGTCTCCGCCAGCTCGGCCAGCGGCCGGTACCACTGCCGCAACTGGTACAGGTTGATGTCGCCGTCGGCGAAGTAGACGCCGATCTCGAACCGGCCCTCGGGCAGCGGCCCGCGCTCCGCGAGCAGCCGGGTCACCGCGTGGCGGGCCCGGCGGGCCGCGAGCAGCTCGCCGCCCACCTTGCGCGCGAGTCGCGCATCGGTGCGGAGGCGGGCGAGCAGGGCACGAGGAGCGGGAGTCATCCGCCCCAGGGTACCGGCGACGGCCCCCGCGCCGGGGGCCTCGCGCGGGCCGATCAGGCCGGGGTCACCCTCAGCCAGACGAACTGCAGCGGAGCGAGTCGGAAGCCCTCGCGCAGGTCGACCGCGATCTCGGTGACCAGGTCGACCGCCTCCGCGGCGAACCCGCCGAACCGCTCGGCCGCGACCTCCTGGACCTCGTCCGACACGTTCGCGAGCACGAGCACCGACTCCCCGTCGCCGGGGCGCTGGTAGCCGAGCACGTGGTCGTTGACCGGGTCGAAGACGCTCAGCTCGGTGCCCGCGAACATCGGCACCGCCTTGCGCACGGCGATCAGGTGCAGCAGCCCGCCGAAGACCTCGCTCGCGGCCGTCCCCGGGACCTCGCGCTCGACATAGCGCTCCGCAGGGCGGCGGGGCCGGTTCACCCAGCGCGAGTCGCCGGCCGTCGTCGGGTCGTCGAGGTAGCCGTGGTCGTTGAGCTGGCCGACCTCGTCGCCGAGGTAGAGCAGCGGCAGCCCGCCGGTGCTCAGGGCGATCGAGTGCGCGAGCAGCACGCGGTCGATCCCGTAGGCGTCGCCCGCCTCCACTCCGGCGAGGGACGCGGTGGTGCCCGAGACGCGGCGGTCGCCGGTGCGCGGGTTCTCCTGGAACGGCACTCCGCGGGCGAACGTGCCGTCGAACCGGTCCGTGTAGAAGTCGTTGAGGAACCGGCGGTGGCCGGCCGCGTCGATCCCGAGCTCGGCGGCGTCCTCGTCGGCGAAGGTCCAGCCGATGTCGTCGTGCCCGCGCACGTAGTTGACCCAGGCCGTGCCCTCGGGGAGGGCGTGCCGGCGCTCGAGGGCCTGCGAGAGGAGACGGACGTCGCGGGTGGCGAGCGCCTCCCAGGTGAGCGCCATCTGCAGCGGGTTGTACGAGAGCTGGCACTCCTCGACGTCGATGTACTCGATCACCTCGTCGGGGTGCACGATCGCCTCGGACTTGAACAGCAGCGCCGGAGCGGCCAGGCGGCAGACCTCGTTGAACGCGCGCAGCAGCAGGTGCGCCTGCGGCTGCGACTCGCAGGTGGTGCCGAGCTCCTTCCAGATGAACGCGACCGCGTCCATCCGCAGGGCGTCGACGCCCTGATTGGCGAGGAAGAGCATCTCTCCCGCCATCGCCCGGAACACCTCGGGGTTGGAGTAGTTGAGGTCCCACTGGTAGCGGTGGAACGTGGCCCAGACCCAGCGGCCGTCCTCCAGCTGCACGAAGGAGCCGGGATGGTCGTCCGGGAAGATCTCGCGCGTCGTGCGCTCGAAGGCGTCGGGCTGCTCCCGGTCCGGGTAGATCCAGTAGTAGTCCTCGAAGCGCTGCTCGCCGGCCAGCGCGCGCTGCGCCCACTCGTGCTCGTTCGAGGTGTGGTTGAAGACGAAGTCGACCACGAGTGCGATGCCCTGCTCGCGCAGCTCGGAGGCCAGCCCGCGGAGCTGCTCCATGTCGCCGAGGTCCGGCCGCACGCGCCGGTAGCTCGAGACCGCGTAGCCCCCGTCCGACTCGCCCTCGGGCGCATCGAAGAGCGGCATCAGGTGCAGGTAGTTCAGGCCGATCTCGCGGAGGTACGGGATCTCGGCGCGCAGCCCCTCGAGGTCGCCCGCGTAGCGGTCGACGTAGCAGACCCCGCCCAGAGCCTTGTTCGAGAGGAACCAGGTCGGGTGCTGCTCGCGGGCGCGGTCGAGCGCGCGGAGCTCCTCGGGCCGCTCCTCCCAGGAGGCGGCGGCGAGCTCGACGATCGCGACCAGCTGGTCCTCGAGGTCGTCGCGGCCGGCGTACACCGTGGCGAGCAGATCGACCAGGCGCGGGAGGTGCTCGTCGAGGCGGCCGGAGAACTCGTCGTCGACGGCGCCGAGGCGCTCGCGGACCGCCGTCAGGAGGTCCGGTCCGGCAGGGGTCGCCTCCGCCTCGGCGCGCTCGGGCGGGGAGAGCTGGGTCGAATCGAACACCGTCGTCCTTTCGGGGGCCCCGGCGGGGGCGGATTCCCCGATGCTAGACGATCGGCGGACGCCCGGCGAACGCCATCCGGAGCACCGTGCGGGCCGAGAGGACGCGCCGGCCGCCCGGATCCGAGCGCCATCCCTCCCGCCAGCCGGCGAACCAGGCGCGCAGGGCGGCCGGGTCGCGACGCCAGCGGAGGCACTGGATCGCGGTCCAGGACCCCACGTAGACGAGCGCCAGAGGTGCGGCGAGGTTGCGGCGGGCGAGCCAGACGCGGTTGCGCGCGTTCAGCCGGTAGTAGTCGGCGTGACGGGTCGGCTGGATGACCGGGTGCTGGGCGACGAGCTCTCCCGCGTACCAGGCGGTGCGGCCCGTGTCCCAGACCCGCCAGGCCAGCTCGATGCCCTCGTGGGCGTAGAAGAACGGAGCCGCCCAGCCGCCCGTCCGGGCGAACACGTCGCGCCGCAGCACGACCGCTCCCTCCCAGACCGAGAAGACGGGGCCGGAGCGGCGGGGGTCGCCCTTGAGGATCCGCGGGATCCAGCGCCGCGGGCTCGGCGTGCCGTCCGTGCTGTCGACGCGGGGCTGCACCAGGCCGATGCGGCGGTTCGAGGCGAGCAGCGCGACCGCGTCGACGAGGAAGCGGGGGGACGGGATCCGGGCGTCGTCGTCGAGGAAGAAGAGGTACTCGCCCGCGACGGCGTCGACTCCGGCGTTCCGGCCCGCCGGGATGCCGAGGTTCTCGGGGAGCGCCAGGGCGCGCACTCCCTCGGGCAGGCCGTCCGGCTCCCAGCCGTTGCCGACGCAGACGACGTCCAGCTCGACGCCCTCCTGCGCGAGGACGCCGGCCAGCCCCGTGGCGAGGTCGTCGGGCCGGGTCCCCTGCGTCAGGACGACGACGCCGACCCGCGGCTCAGGAGCGGACACGCTTGGACGCCATGATCGCGACGAAGTGGCCGACCAGGGCGAGGAGGGCGAGCGGCAGCAGCGCCCCCACGAGGACCCGGTCGGCCGTGCCCGCTCCGACGACGAGGCCCACGAGGGCGGTCGCGAAGGCCAGCATCGTCAGCTCGACGGAGTGGTAGAGGCGGTGGAAGGGCAGGAAGCGGGCCGCGCGGCGAAGCCCCGCCAGCCCGGACGAGGACGGCACCGCCTCGCCCTTCGTGTCGGCCAGCTTCGTGAGACCGGCGTTCGCGCGCGCCACGTGCACCATGTCGTTGAGCGCCTTGTTGAGGACGATCACCAGGGCCAGGGCGAAGCCGATCGTGGTCCAGAGGAAGTCCGCCGGCGACTCGAACGGGACGCCCGCCGCTCGCAGCCCGAGCGCGATCGGGATCAGCGCCTCGGTCGTGTAGTGCCCGACCTTGTCGAGGAACACGCCCGCCGGCGAGGACGTGCGGCGCCAGCGCGCGACCTCGCCGTCGCAGCAGTCCACCAGCATCTGCAGCTGGCCGAAGAGCAGCGCCAGCGCCGCTCCGGCGATCCCCGGGATCAGGAGGGCTGCCGCCGCGCTCCAGCCGACCAGGATCATCAGCCCGGTGACGCCGTTCGCCGAGATCGAGGTCTTCAGCAGCAGCCAGGTCAGGTAGGGCGAGAAGCGGCGCAGGTAGAGCGACGCCGTCCAGTGCTCGGCGTTGCGGCGCCCGCGCACCTCCGGGGGCTGCGCGACGGCGCGCAGCTCGGCGATGGAGCGGGGTCTCGTCGTCGTGGTCATGCGCCCCTCGGCGAGTCGGACCGCGGCTGGTGGCGGTGGGCGGAGATGTTGCTGGTCAGCCCGGCGAAGCCGAGCACGAAGCCGGTCCCCCAGGCCACGTGGACCGCCGGGATGACCACGGCGAACCACAGCATCGCACGCGCGCCGTCCGGCCGCGCGACCACGAGAGTGGCCGCCGCCACCAGGAGGAGGTAGGCGGCGGGCACCGCGAATCCGAGCAGGAGCCAGGGCGCGGCTCCGGCGAGCGCCTGGACGACTCCCGCCAGCCCGACGAGCAGCCCGATGGCGAGCATGGCGACGAGCACGGGCGGAGCGAAGTAGCGCAGCGACCGCGAGGCCGGGAACATCCGGGTGAGCTCGCCGCGCCACATCCCGGTCGAGAGGAACTGCCGGAGCAGCGCGCGCATCGAGGGCCGCGGCCGGTAGGTGACGGTGAGGCGCGGAGTGAACCAGACGACCTCGCCGCGCTCGCGCAGCCGCCGGTTCAGCTCCCAGTCCTGCCCGCGCTTGAAGCGCTCGTCGAACAGGCCGGCGCGCTCGAGGGCGGAGCGGCGGAAGACGCCGAGGTACACCGTGTCGGCCGGGCCCTCCTCGCCTCCCACGTGGTGGGGCGTGCCGCCCAGGCCGATGCGGGAGCCGTACGCCCGGGCGACCGCGCGCTGGAACGGGGTGAGGCCCTCCGCCGCCATCACTCCGCCGACGTTCGCCGCTCCGGAGCGCTGCAGCGCCTCGACCGCCGTGCGCGCGTACTCGGGCGGCAGGACGGAGTGCGCGTCGACCCGGACGACGACCGGGTGACGCGAGGCGCGGATCGCGGCGTTGAGGCCCGCAGGAGTGGAGCCGACCTCGTTCGGCACGACGCGGATCCGCGGATCGGCCGCGCTCAGCTCGGCGACGAGCTGCTCCGTGCCGTCGATGCTCGGGGCGACGGCGAGGACGACGTCGAAGGGGCCGGTGTAGTCCTGGTGCAGCAGCGAGTCGACCGCGGCGCGCACGTGCGCGACCTCGTTGAGGACGGGCATGACGTAGGAGACGCCGGGCAGGTCGGAGAGGTCGTCTTCCGGGATCTCGTGCTGCATGGGTCCAGTTCGTGCGGGAGGAGCGCGGGCGCAGGGATCCATCACCCTACCAGCGGGGAGCGCCGCGCCCCGGGCCGGGCCCGGACGCGGAACAGCCCCCCGGGGACGGATCCTCGAGGGGCTGTGCGCGGTGGCGGAGCACAGCCCCCCGGGGACGGATCCTCGAGGGGCTGTGCGCGGCGGCGGCGGGTCAGCCGGCGGCCATCTGGCCGAGCGTCGCCTTCGCCTGGTAGCTCTGGCCGTTGCGGACGTAGGTCAGCTCGACCGCGGCGTTCGCGGCCTGCGCGCGGACCTGCGCGGTGAGGTCGGACGCGCTCGTGATCGGAGTGCTGTCGATCGCGGTGATGATGTCGCCCTTGGCGAGACCGGCCGCCTGCGCGGCACCGCCTCCGGAGACCTCCTCGATGCGGGCGCCGAGGACGTCCGCGGTCGAGTCGGAGACGCTCGCGCCGAGCAGGCCGTGCGAGGCGGAGCCGTTCGCGATGATCTCCTTCGCGATGCGCTCGGCGATCGCGCTGGGGATCGCGAAGCCGACTCCGATGTTGCCGGACTGGCCGCTCGAGGAGGACTGGCCGGCGCTCGCGATCGCGACGTTCACGCCGATCAGCTCGCCGTCGCTGTCGAGCAGCGCGCCGCCGGAGTTGCCCGGGTTGATCGCCGCGTCGGTCTGGATGACGGGCAGCGAGATGGTGCTCTTCGCCTGGGTCGGCGCCTGCTGGCCCGGGATGTCGAAGTTGAACGGGCTCTCGGTGCCGCCGCTCGAGCTGTCGCCCGAGTCGTCCGGAGCCGCCGAGGAGGCGACCTGGATGCTGCGGTTGAGCGCGCTGACGATGCCGTCGGTCACGGTGCCGGAGAGGCCGAGCGGGGCGCCGATGGCGACCGCCGTGTCGCCCACGTTGATCTTGGTGGAGTCCGCGAACGTCATCGGGCTGAGGTCGGTCGCGCCGGTCAGCTTGATGACGGCGAGGTCGAGGGTCGGGTCGGTGCCGACGACGGTCGCGTCGAAGATCCGGCCGTCGCTGGTGGTGACCGAGACGGTGCCGTTCGCGATCTCGCCGTCGAGGGTGACCACGTGGGTGTTGGTCAGGACGTAGCCGTCCTTCGAGAGCACGATGCCGGATCCGGTGCCGGCGGACGAGCTGCCGCTCACCGCGATGGTGACGACGCTCGGAGTGGCCTTGGCGGCGACCGCGGTGGCGGTCGTGGCGTCCTCGGCGTTGTTGACCGTGATCGTCTGCGAGCCGCCGGCGGAGACCACGCGGGTCCCGCCGCCGTTGGAGGCGGACCAGAGGCCGAACACGCCGGCTCCCGCGACTCCGCCCACGACCGCGCCGATGGCGAGCGCCGCGACGACGCCCACTCCGGCTCGGCGCTTCGTGGCGGTGGGGGCGGGGGTGTACTCGGCGCCCGGGCCGAAGGGGCTCGAGGAGGGCGGCTCCTCGGAGCCGTGCAGCGTGTTCGCGGCGGGCGGCGCGTACTGCCCGTAGCGGGCGGGCTGGGAGACGGGCTGCGCCTCGTTGCCGACCGTCGCGTTCGGCGTGTACGGCGGCTGGGGGGCCGAGGAGGAGGGGTAGGGGACGGTCGGGTTCTCGCTCTCGCGGTGCGCTCCGCCCCGGTGGATCGGCTCGGTGGGCCCGGTGGTCGAGGACGACGCTCCGGAGCTCTCGCCGGGGGTGCGCTCGGTCGCCTCTCGGGCGCCGGACTCCGTCGGCGTGGTGGGTTCCTCCGGCTGACGAGGACCCTCGTGACTCTCGGTCATGGGTGCTGCTCCTTCCAAGCGGGGATAGCTTGGCGATCGTACCTGGGGGTTTCTTATGACGGGCCTGCGAGCGGGAAATGAAACCGGCCGGACTGCTCGAGCGGGCACACTGGGCACGTGAGCATTCCCGGATCCTGGTCCCGCGCCGCGGCGGGCGCCGGCCTCCTCGGCCCCGGTGGCGAGGTCGCCGCCACCGTCTTCAGCGAGATGAGCGCGCTCGCCCTGCGCACCGGAGCGGTGAACCTCGGCCAGGGCTTCCCGGACGAGGACGGCCCGCGCGAGATCCTCGACGCCGCGCGCGACGCCATCGCGTCCGGGCTCAACCAGTACCCGCCGGGTCCCGGCTTCCCCGTCCTGCGCGAGGCGATCGCCGCGCACCGGCTGCGCTTCTCCGGGATCTCCCTCGACTCCGACGGCGAGGTCCTCGTCACCACGGGCGCCACCGAGGCCCTGGCCGCGGCTCTGCTGGCCCTGCTCGAGCCGGGCGACGAGGTCGTCACCTTCACTCCCCACTACGACGCCTACGGAGCCCTGATCGCCCTGGCAGGAGGGGTGCACCGCACCGTGCTCCTGCGCGGCCCCTCCTTCGCGGTCGACCACGACGAGCTGACCGCCGCGGTGAGCGACCGCACCCGCGTCATTTTGGTGAACGACCCGCACAACCCGACCGGTGCCGTCCTCCCGGCCGAGACCCGCGAGCTGATCGTGCGGCTCGCCGAGCGGCACGACGCCGTGATCCTGACGGACGAGGTCTACGAGCACCTGCGCTTCGACACCCCGCACGTCCCGCTGGCCTCCCTCCCCGGAGCCTTCGAGCGGACGCTCTCCGTCTCCTCCGCGGGCAAGACCTTCAGCACCACGGGCTGGAAGATCGGCTGGGTCACGGGCCCGAGCGAGCTGATCACGGCCGTCCTCGCCGTGAAGCAGTTCCTCACCTACGTCAGCGGCTCGCCGTTCCAGGGGGCCGTCGCCCTCGGGCTCGGGCTCCCGGACGCCTTCTTCACCGGCGCGGCGCAGACGCTGGCGGCCAAGAAGGACCTGCTGTCGGCGGGCCTGGCTGCTGCGGGCTTCGGCGTCGCGCCCTCCTCGGGCGGCTACTTCGTCGTCGGGGACGCGGCACCGCTCGGCTACGACGACGGGGTCGCGCTCTGCCGGGCGCTCCCGGATCTCGCGGGAGTGGTGGCGGTGCCCGTGTCGGCGTTCTGCCGCCCCGAGGACGCCGCTCCCTACCGCTCGCTCGTCCGCTTCGCCTTCTGCAAGCGGTTCGAGGTGCTGGAGACGGCGGTCGCGGGCCTCGCCCGCATGGCGCGCTGAGGAGCCGGCCTCAGCGGATTCGGTCGGATGCCCGGCGCCGTCGGGCCGGGGGCGGCGGTCAGAGCGGCAGCACCCGGAAGCGCCGCAGCGCCAGAGCGGGGTTCTTCGCGCGCGCCGCGTCGATCCGCTCGCGCGAGACCCAGGCGACGGCGACGTCCTCGACCTCGCCGAGGGTGACGGTCTCGACGCCCATCGGATCGACGATCATGCTCGTGCCGACCCCGATCGGCGGGGTCTGGTCGGCTGCGACGAGGTACACCGTGTTCTCGAGCGCGCGGGCGGTGACCAGCGTCCGCCAGTGCGCCTCCTTGAGCGGGCCGCGCACCCACTCGGCCGGTGCCGCGATGACGTCGACCCCGGCGTCGACCAGCCAGCGGCTGACCTCCGGGAAGCGCAGGTCGTAGCAGGTCTGCAGCCCGACGACGAGGCCGCCGACCTCGAACGTCTCGGGTGCGGCGATCTCCCCCGCGGCGACCCACTCCGACTCGGTCTGGCCGAAGGCGTCGTACAGGTGCAGCTTGCGGTAGCGGGCCACGAGCGCGCCCTCGGGGTCGAGCGCGACGAGCGTGTTCGCGATGCGGCGCCCGTCCACCGCCTCGACCATGCCCGCCACGAGGTGGATCCGGAGCTCGCGCGCGAGCGCCGCGAGAGCCGTGACGAACGGGCCGTCGAGCGCCTCGCCCGCCGCGACCAGCTCGGGCCCGAGCGGATCGGTGAAGGCGGAGCTGTACTCCGGCAGCACCACCATGCTCGCGCCGCGCTCGGCGGCGATCCGGGCCAGGCGCTCGATCGTCGCAATGTTCGCCTCCCGGTCCGTCGAGGGGGCGAACTGCGCCACGGCCATGCCGACGGCGCCGGTCATCAGCTCGGCGGGTAGAGGAAGAGGGCGACCTGGGAGGCCGGGATGGTGCGCTTGTGGTACGCGTGGTCGTTGCCCCAGTTGTACTCCTCGAGCGAGACCGTGCCGTCGGAGTTGACGGCCTGCACGTAGGCGACGTGGTTGCCGGTGAACCAGGCGACCGCGCCGGGGACGGGCGTGCTGCTGGTCACCCAGCCGTGGGAGGCCCACTGGCCGGCCCACGCGTAGGCGCTGCCTCCGCCCGGGGTCATGTTGCCCCAGGTCCACTTGAAGGGTGCGCTCGTCGAGCCCTGGTCGCGGTTGATCCGCCAGGCGACGAAGTCGACGCACTCGCGGTAGTAGTACCGCAGCGGCGAGAGGCCGCCGCCCTGGTCGTCGGTGAGCTGGTCGCGCCAGGGGTAGTCGTCGCCCTCCTCGCGGGGCGTGACCGAGGTGCTGGTGCCGCCGCTGCCCGCGGCGGCGCCGTCCGCGCCGGTCGTGCCTGCCGCGGCCTGCGCCTCCTGGGCGAGGCGGGCGGTCTCGGCGTCGCGGGCGGCCTGCTCGGCAGCGGCGAGCGCGCGCGCCTGGGCGGCCGCCTCGTCGAGCTGGGCCTGGGTCGGTGCGGTGAAGGAGTCGCGGATGACCTGCTCCTGGACCGCGGTCGGCGCGACGGTGAGCTTCTGGTTGCCGAGCGCCTGCACGCGGGCGGCGGCCTCGACGGCGGCCTGCGAATCGGGTGCCGGGTCGAAGGAGTAGGCGGGGAGCGCGGAGACCGCCACGAGGCCCGCGATGGCGGCGAGGGCGACCGTGCTGACGGTCGCGCGGAAGACACGGCCCCGGCGGCGCCGCACGGGGCGGACGGGCGTGAGGACCGGAGTGGCGACGCGTGCCGCGGGCAGCGCGTGCGGCGCCTGCCGCGGGCTCCGCCGGGTCGGGCGGTCGCCGAGCCCCTCGTTCGAGCCGTCGTCCCCGCGTTCGTCCCTCACAGCAGCACCCCTCGCATCGGGGTCGAGCCTAACGTGCGGGCCGGTCCGGCACACGCGTCGGCGCGGAGCGTCGGGAGGCCGGTCCGCGGATGCGGGTCGCGCGAGACCGGCTCGCGGTCGGCGGCGCCGCGGGCGGGTCCGACGGTGACGCGGACGGGCGACCGGAGTAGCGTCCGGAGCGGAGCGGGCGCGACGGTGCGGCCGCGGGACGGAGGACGGCGATGATCCGGAGCGAGAGGGCCTTCAGCGGCTTCAGCGTGGACGACGTGGAGGCGGCGCGGGCCTTCTACGGCGGAGTGCTCGGGCTCGAGGTCGAGCTGAACGCGATGGGGATCCTCGACATCCGGCTGCCGGGCGGAGGCCGCGCGATCGCGTACCCGAAGCCGGACCACGAGCCGGCGTCGTTCACGATCCTGAACTTCTCGGTGGAGGACGTCGACGCGGCGGTCGCCGAGCTGCACGCGGCAGGCGTCACCACGGCGATCTACGACGACCCGTCGCTGCCGACCGATGCGGTCGGAGTGATGCGCGGCCACGGGCCGACGATCTGCTGGTTCCGCGATCCGGCGGGCAACGTGCTGAGCGTGATCGAGGGCGACTGAGGTCTCGGCCCGCGCACTGGCAGCCGCGGGCAGCACGTCCGCGACCTGTGTTAACGACGAAAGCCGGCCCTTCTCAGGACCGGCTTTCGCTTTCTTGTTGCGGGGGCAGGATTTGAACCTACGACCTCTGGGTTATGAGCCCAGCGAGCTACCGAACTGCTCCACCCCGCGGCACAAGAAGAGACATTACACGCGTTCCGGCGCCGATGCAAATCGACGCGGCGGTGGGAGCGGGCTCCGGACTCAGGCGGGCTTGGCGGCGCGCAGCACGGCGCTCTCGTCCACGCTCAGCCCGACCGCCGTCAGGGCGGCTGCGAGCTCGGACGAGGTGCGCGACCAGGTGCGGACGTCGGCGCCGACGGGAGCGGACGACGACGGGGCGACGAGCACCGCTCCGCCGGGGGCGACGAACCACTCCACCAGCCGCGCCCACTCCTCCAGGTCGGGGAGCCACGAGACGACGCCGGCGCTGCAGAGCACGACGTCGAACGAGTCGGGCTCCGGCAGCATGTGCCGCAGCTCGTAGAGGTTCGCGCAGACGAAGCGGGCGGAGCCGGCGAGGTCCCTGTCCGCGGCGCCGGCGCGTGCTCGGCGCACGGCGGGCATCGAGAAGTCGACGCCCACCACGCGGGCGCCGCGCTCGGCGAGCTCGAGCGCGTCGAGCCCGTCGCCCGAGCCGAGCTGGAGGATCCTCGGCCCGGGGTCGAGGAGCGCCGCGGTGACGAGCTCCGGGTGGAGCGCACCCTCGCCGGTGCGCTCCTCCCAGTACGTGCGGTTCAGCTCGAGCCACTCCCCCGAGCGGAGGTGCTCGCCGCGGTCGACCTGCACCATGCGGGCTACTGGCCGCCCTCGGCCTGCAGCGCCCGCGAGAGCGCCTCGGTCAGCTGCTCGTCCGCCGCCGCGAAGGCGGTGAGGTCGCCCGCCTTGAGGGCGTTCTCGCGAGCCGTGAGGGCGTCCCGCGCGTCGTTCAGCGCCTGCTGCAGCGCCGTCTGGTCGCCCGTGGCCGGCGTGGAGCCGGTGCCGCCGGTCGTGCCGCCCGCGTCGCCTCCGGTGTCGCCGCCCGAGGTGCCGGTGCCCGCGTCCGGAGTCGTCGGCGTGCCGGTGTCGCCCGCGTCGGCTCCCGAGTCGCCGCCGAAGAGGCTGTCGAGGGCCGCGTCGAGGGTGTCCTCGAAGGCGATGTCGTCACCGAACGCGACCAGCACCTTCTGCAGGAGCGGGAAGCTCGTGTCTCCGTTGGAGCGCACGTAGATCGGCTGGACGTAGAGCAGGCCGCCGCCGACCGGCAGCGTGAGCAGGTTGCCCCTCGTGACGGTGGTGTCGCCGCGGGAGAGGATGTTCAGCTCGTTCGCGACCGTCGGGTCGGTGGTGAACGCGTTCTGCACCTGGCCGGGGCCGGGCACAGTGTCGTCCTTCGGCAGCTCGAGCAGGCGGAGCGTGCCGTAGCCGTCGGCCACGGAGCCCGCCGTCGAGCCGGCGTCGGAGTCGGCCACGAGGTAGCCGGTCAGCACGTTGCGGCTGGCCTGCGCGCCCTGGACGCTCGCCGGGATGTACGTCGAGTAGAGCGAGTACGACGGCACGTCCTGATCCGGCGTCTGCAGCGTCAGGTAGTACGGCGGCTGCAGGCTGGTGCCGGTCGCGGCGGCCGTGGTCGCGGCTCCGCTGGTCGGGTCGTTCGGCGTCGCCCAGGCGTCCTCGCGGGAGTAGAAGGAGCCCGCGTCGGTCACGTGGTAGGTGCCGAGGACCGCGCGCTGGACCTTGAAGAGGTCCTCCGGGTACCGGACATGGCTGAGCAGCTCACCCGACATGTCGCTCACGGGCTTCACCGTGGTCGGGAAGATCTTCTGCCAGGTCTGCAGGATCGGGTCCTCGGTGTCCCACGCGTAGAGCGTGACGCTGCCGTCGTACGCGTCGACGGTCGCCTTGACCGAGTTGCGGATGTAGTTGACGTCGTCGGTCGGGAACTGCTGCTGCGTGTTCGTGTCGGCGATCGCCTGCGAGAGGCTCTGCACCTCCGAGTACGGGTAGTCGGCCGAGGTGGTGTACCCGTCGACGACCCACTTCACGCGGCCGTCGACGACGGTCGGGTAGGCGTCGGAGTCGAGCTTGAGGTACGGCGCGACCTTCTGGACGCGCTGCACGGGATCGCGGTCGTAGAGGATCTGCGAGTCGTCGTTCACACCGTCCGAGAGGAAGATCTGCTCGGACTGGAACTTGATCGCGTAGACGAGCTTCTTGAAGACGTTGTCGAGAGCGGGGCCGCCCTCGCCGTCGAAGGTCGTGTAGGTCTGCTGCGCGCCGTCGGTGCCCGAGGGGTAGTCGAGCTCGATGTCGCGCGAGTCGTTGCCGCCCACGATCGAGTACGGCGGGGAGTTCTCGCCGAAGTAGATCCGCGGCTCGTAGTCGCCGAGGTCGCCCGTCGTCGGAACGCCGGACTCGATGAACACCGGCTCTCCGTCGGCCGAGCGCTGGTTGCCGTACGCGGCGACCAGGCCGTAGCCGTGGGTGTAGACCAGCGTCTGGTTGTACCAGGTCTGGTTGGTGCCGAGGCCGTTGAGGTTCAGCTCGCGGACGCCGACCACGGCGTCCTGCGTCGATCCGTCGATGGAGTAGCGGTCGACGTCGAGCGCGTTCTGCGTGTCGCCGAACTTGTAGTACTGGCGGAACTGCTGCAGCTGCGAGAACGCGTCGGTGACGACGGCGGGGTCGAGGATGCGGATGTTCGCGGTGGTCTCGGCGTCCGAGCGCAGGGCGCCCGGCTCCGCGTCCGTGGTCGCGTCGTAGGGGATGACGTCGACGTCGCTGACGCCGTAGGCCTGGCGGGTCATGTCGATGTTGTTCTGGATGAAGGGCTGCTCGAGCGTGCGCTCGTTGGGCTCGACCTGGAACTTCTGCACGATCCACGGGTAGAGGGAGCCGACGAGCAGGCTCGACACGATCAGCAGCGCGGTGCCGATGACCGGGAAGCGCCAGCGGCCGATGAAGGCGGTGACGACGAAGAGGATCGCGACCAGCGCCGCGATGCCGGCCAGGATCTGCAGGCCCGGGATCGTCGCGTTGACGGTGGAGTAGGTGGCGCCGGTGATGCGGGGCCCCTGCTGCGCGAGCGTCGCGTACTGGTCGAGCCAGAGGCTGACCGCCTGCACGGCGAGGTAGAGGGCGGCGATGACCGCCAGCTGGATGCGCGAGGCCTTCGAGATGCGGATCTCGCGGCCGTTCACCCGGATCGCTCCGTAGAGGTAGCCGGTGGCGAGGGTCGCGAACGCCGAGATCAGCAGGACCGCCGACGCGAAGCCGACGATGCTCTGGTAGAAGGGCAGCTCGAAGAGGTAGAACGACGTGTCGAGGCCGAACTGCGGATCCGTGGTGCCCGAGGGCGTGCGGTTCCAGAAGGTGAGGCTCGTCTGCCAGCGGGTGGCGGAGGAGACGCCGGCGAAGAGGCCGAGCACCGCGGGGATCCCGAAGGTGGCCAGGCGCCGCAGCGGCTCCACGACCTGCTGGTAGCGGTCGATCTGCGAGTTGAGCTTCGCGTAGACCGGCCGGAGGCGGTACGCCAGCATCAGGCTGATGAACACCGGCACCGCCATGGCGACGAAGCCGATGACGAAGAGACCGCCCGCCGCCGCCCACTGCGTCGTGAGCACGGAGAGGAAGCCGAGCTGGTCGTACCAGAGGATGTCGGTGTACAGACCGGCGAAGACGAAGAACGCCACCACCAGGACGGCCACCACCACGACAGTGACGGCGAGGACGCTCCGTCTCTTCCGCGGCGGGGTTTCGGTTGCTGTGGAACTCACGTGAGGGCCTCTTGCTGTCGAGATGTGAGGGGAGGCCACCCATGCTATGCGACGGCTGTCCGGCTCACCTGGGCGTCGACCCGGGGTCGGCGGGCGGGATCAGTCGAGGGGAGCGGCGGTGCTGCAGTCCGGCAGCCCGGAGGTGTCGCCCGCGGCGATGCCCTTCAGTGCGGCGAGGGCGTCGTCGAGGGTCGAGACCGCGAGCACGTCGAGCCCGTCGGGGACGTGGCCGACGACCTCGTTGCAGTTGGTCGCGGGGGCGAGGAAGTACTCGGCTCCGGCGCCCTCCGCCCCGTAGAGCTTCTGGCGGATCCCGCCGATGGCGCCGACCTCGCCGGCCGCGTCGATCGTGCCGGTCCCGGCGACGCTCCGCCCGCCGTTGAGCTCGCCCTCGGTGAGCTTGTCGATGATCCCGAGGGCGAACATCATGCCCGCGCTCGGCCCGCCCACGTCGTCCAGCTGGATGTCGACCTCGAACGGGAAGTCGAAGGCCGCTCCGGGGAGGACGCCGATGACGGCGGCGCCGTTCGAGTCGCGCGGCGTGACCTCCACCTCCTGCCGGACGCCCTCGCGCTCGATGCTGACCTGCACCGGGGAGCCGGTGCCGAGGGTCTGCAGGGTCGCGCGCAGGGCGGTCGCGTCGGCGACAGGGGTGCCCGCGACCGCGAGGATCTCGTCCCCCGCCTCCAGGACGCCCTCGGCCGGGGAGCCCTCGGGCACCTGCACGACCGAGACGCGCTGCTCGACGGGGTAGCCGAGCTCGGTGAGCGCGGCGGCGATCGCCTCCTGCTGGGAGTCGGTCATCTCGGCCTGGTTCGCCTCGTCGCGCTCCTCGACCGTGGAGGAGGGAGGGAAGATCGCGTCGACCGGAACGACCGCCTTGGTCCTGTCGAACCAGGCGCTCGCGACCTCGACCCAGGTGGGCAGGCTCTGCGGGTTGCCGACGACCGACACGGTGAGCATGTCGAGCGTGCCGGCCGTGGGATAGGTGGTGCGGTCCGGGATCGAGATGAGGGGCACATCCTTGCTGCTGCCCAGGGTGTCGAACACGGGGCCGGGCTGCTCGATCACGTAGGGGGCGGGCGCGACGCCCAGACCGACCACGACGGCGACACCCGAGAGGAGGACGACCGGTCCGACCCACGGGCGGCGCGGGGAGGAGGAGGGGCGCGGGTCGTCGGAGAACAGCGACACGGGGGCCTTTCTGGCAACGGGTGGAGCGGCTCCGCCGGGATGTTCGCGGCGGGCGGAAGCGGGCTGGGCCCGAGCGGTGCTCTGCACGCCGAGGCCCCGGGCGCTCGGGCTAACGTAGCTTGCACGACTGGGAGTCGCGCCGGAACCGGCGCCCTGTGCAGGGCCGCGGAGGCGGTGCGGCGACCGGATTCAGGTGAGCGACGGAGGGCTGATCCCGATGGCCGATGGCGACAGTGCGGACCGAGCGGGCGGCGGCTCCGAGGACGAGTTCCGGGAGATGCTGCGGCAGTTCCTCTCGGGGAACGGCCCGGTCGACCCCTCGCAGCTCGCAGGAGCGGCAGGCCTGCCGAACGACCCGGTGGCCCTGCAGAACCTGCTCTCGCAGCTGCAGAGCGCGATGCAGCAGAACGGCGACGGCGGCGTCAACTGGACGCTCTCGCTCGAGCAGGCGAAGCAGCTCGCGCGCGCCGAGTCCGCGCCGGTGTCCGACTCCGTGCGGGCTCCGATCGACGCGGCCTTCGGCGTCGCCGCGCTCTGGCTCGACGAGGTCGCGTACGTCTCCGAGCTGAGCCGCACGCCGCGCTCGATCAGCCGCCTCGAGTGGATCTCCCTGACGATGCCGGTCTGGACCCAGCTCGCCGAGCCGGTGGCGCTGAGCATCTCGGACGCGCTGACCCGCGTGCTCCGCGAGCAGGCCCCGGAGGAGATGCAGGCGATGATCGCCGGTGCCGAGGGCATGATGCGCGGGATCGGCGGCACCCTGTTCGCCCTGCAGCTGGGCCAGGTCGTCGGGCAGCTCGCCGCCGAGGTCGTCTCGGGCGGCGACATCGGCATCCCGCTGCTGGAGGAGAACGACGCGGCGATCCTGCCGCAGAACGTCGCCGCGTTCGGCGAGGGCCTCGACATCCCGCTCGACCAGGTGCAGCTCTACCTGGCGGTCCGCGAGCTCGCGCACGCCCGCCTCTTCCGGCACGGCAAGTGGCTCCGTCTCGCTCTCATCTCGCAGATCACCGACTTCGCGCGCGGGATCAGCATCGACACCACCCGCCTCGAGGAGCTGGCCGAGGGCTTCGACCCGTCGAACCCCGAGGAGCTCCGCGACGCGATGACCTCCGGCGCGCTCATCCCGCCGAAGACGGAGGAGCAGCTCGCCGCGCACGGCCGCCTCGAGACCGTCCTCGCCCTCATCGAGGGATGGGTCGACGTCGTCACCGCGGCGGCGACCACCCGCCTGCCCAGCGCCGGGGCGATCGCCGAGACGGTCCGCCGCCGCCGCGCCTCCGGCGGGCCGGCCGAATCCGCCTTCGCCACCCTCGTCGGCCTGGAGCTGCGCCCGCGCCGCCTCCGCGAGGCCGCCGCGATGTGGCAGGCCGTGACCGACGCCGTCGGGCCCGAGGCCCGCGACTCCCTCTGGTCGCACCCCGACCTGCTCCCCGGCTCGGAGGACCTGGACGACCCGAGCGCGCTCGTCGCCCGGCTCACGGCCGAGGCCCGCGGCGAGACCCCGGAGCCCGACGAGATGGACCGCGCGCTGGAGGACCTGCTGAACGGCACGATGCCGCGCGAAGGCGACGGCGCCTCCGGAGACGCTCCGGACACGACCGACGACGCCGGCTCGCCGGACGACGACGACCGCGGCTCCTCCCCCACGGGCGACCGCCCCGTCTGACCTCCCGTCCGGCGCCCGCCTGTGGACAACTCGCGCGGCGCCGGGCCGGTCTCGGCCATGATCGCCGGATGGTGCTCCGGCTCGATCCCCGACTCCCCCTGCTCTGGCGCTCCGCGACCGCGGTGCAGCTCGGCCTCGACCGGCCGCACGCGGTCCTGGACGGCGTCGGCTACCCGGAGGAGCTGCTGCTCGACGCCCTCCGCGTCGGCACCAGCGCCGGCACCGTCCGCCTGATCGCGGCGCGCGCCGGAGCGAGCGAGGCGCGGGTCGACGAGGTGCTCGAGGCGCTCCGGCCGGTCCTGCTGCGCAGCGTCGAGCCCGGCGGCCCTCCCCCGGCACCGCGGGTCGTCGTCGAGGGGACGGGCGCGGCACCGGACGCACTGCGCACGCTGCTCCGGAGCGAGGGCTGCTCGCTGGTCGCCGACGACGGGACGCCGGACCTCGCCGTGCTGATCGCCGACTTCGCGGTCGCCCCCGCCCGCGCCGCGCACTGGCTCGCGGCCGATGTGCCACACCTGGCGGTGGTGTTCGGCGACGAATCGGTGCGCCTCGGACCCCTTGTCGAGCCGGGTTCCGGACCGTGCCTGCACTGCGCCGAGCGGGACCGGATGGACCTCGACCCGGATCGCGCGCGCCTCGTGATCCAGGTGCTCGGCCGCTCAGCCCCCACCCGCACGCCGCTCGCGAGCGCCGCGATCGCCGTGGCGGCCGCCGACGCCGTGCTGCGGCGGCTGCTCGCGGGCTGGCGAGGGCTCCGCGGGGCCGAGCGGATCTACAGCGACGCCTCCGGATCGTTCACCGTGCGGGAGCGGGAGCCGCACCCCGAGTGCGCGTGCCGAGCTCTTCGAGGAAGCGCGACGGCTCCCTCCGCGTGACGCGGCCGACCGTCGAGCGCGCCCACGAGAGGCGCAGGCGCCGGCGGGCCCGGGTGATGCCGACGTAGAGGAGGCGCCGCTCCTCGTCGATCGCCTCGAGGCCGGCGGCGTACGAGATCGGCAGCAGGCCCTCGGCGAGCCCCATCAGGTGCACCGACTCCCACTCGAGGCCCTTCGCCGAGTGCAGCGTGGCGAGGGTGACCGCGCCGCGGTCCGGCTCGTGGTGCACCTGCTGGCGTGCGATCAGGTCGTCGGTGAACTGCCGGAAGGTCCATCCGGCAGGGGCCTCGTCGACGAGGCGGGCCAGCGTGTCCAGCGACTCCCACCGGTCGCGCACCGCACCGGGCGCCGACGGGGGCTCGGCGCTCCAGCCGAGCGAGCGGAGGACGTCGCTCACCGACTTGAACAGCGGCTCGCCGCTGATCGACACGGACGCCGCGCGCAGCTGCATCACGGCCTGCTTGACCTCGGGGAGGTCGAAGAAGCGCTTGCCGCCGCGCATGTGCGCGCTCACTCCACGCTCGTGCAGGGCGTGCTCGATGACCGCCGACTGGCTGTTGGTGCGGAAGAGGACCGCGATGTCGGAGGGGCGCACCCCCGCCTCGATGTCGGCCGCGACCCGCGCCGCGATCCCGCGCGCCTCCGCGATGTCGTCCGGGTAGGCGTCGATCGCGGGCTCCGGCGCCTCGGCGGCGGCGACGGCGTGGAGCGAGAGGGCGCCGGGCCTGCCCCGCATGAGGCGGTTCGCGGTCTGCACGATCGGCACGGCCGAGCGGTAGTTCTCCTCCAGGCGCACCACGGTGGCGGCCGGCCAGCGGGACGGGAAGTCGAGGAGGTAGTCGGCCCGCGCACCCGCGAAGGAGTAGATGGTCTGGCTGGCGTCGCCGACGACGCAGAGGTCGCTCCGGTCGCCGAGCCAGAGCTCCAGGAGCCGCTGCTGCAGCGGCGAGACGTCCTGGTACTCGTCGACGACGAAGAAGCGGTACTGCTCGCGCACCTGCATCGCCATCGCGGGCTCGGACTCGAGCATCCCGGCGGTCACGAGCAGGACGTCCTCGAAGTCTATCTGGCGGCGCTGGTCCTTCAGCCCCTCGTACTCGTCCACGAGCGCGACCGTCTGCTCCAGGGTGAGCCGTCCGGGCAGGGGGCGCGTGCGGGCGGCGACGGCGTACTGCTCGAGCGAGAGGGCGGACACCTTCCGCCACTCGATCTCGGCCGAGAGGTCGCGGAGCGTCGCCGTGTCGAGCTTCAGGCGGAGCCGCTCGGCCGCGTGCCCGAGCAGGCGCGCCTTGCCGTCGAGCAGCTGGGGCATCGTGCCCCCCACCAGCTGCGGCCAGAAGTAGCCGAGCTGCGAGAGGGCGGCGGCGTGGAAGGTGCGGGCCTGGACGCCGCCGGCGCCGAGCACCCGCAGGCGCGAGCGCAGCTCGGCCGCGGCGCGGCTGGTGAAGGTCAGGGCCATGACGCGACCGGGCGTGTAGACGCCGGTCGCCACTCCGTGCGCGATGCGGTGCGTGATCGTCCGGGTCTTGCCCGTGCCCGCTCCCGCGAGGACGCAGACCGGCCCCAGCAGCGCCTCCGCCGCCTCGCGCTGCCCCTCGTCGAGTCCGTCGAGCAGGGTCACGCGATCGGGCCGTTCTCCAGCTCGCCTCCGTACCAGTCCTCGATCATCGCGCGGGCGATCGACGAGCGGCCGGGCAGCAGCACGGACTCGAGCGAGTCGTGCAGCTGCTGCCGGGTGAACCAGCGCAGCTCGACGATCTCCTCGCCGTCCGGGAGCAGATCCTCCGGGGACTGGTCCTCGGCGAGGCGGGCGGTGAAGCCGACCATGAGGGAGGCGGGGAAGGGCCAGGGCTGCGAGCCGAGGTACTGCGGGTCGACGACGCGCATGCCCGACTCCTCGCCGATCTCGCGGATCACGGCGGCCTCGAGCGACTCGCCCGGCTCGACGAAGCCGGCGAGCAGGGAGAAGCGGCCGGTGCCCCACATCGCGTTCGAGCCGAGGAGGAGGCGGTCGTCCGCGTCGAGGACGCAGACGATGATCGCCGGATCCGTGCGCGGGAAGACCTGGCTGTCGTCGGTGGGCGAGCGGCGGACCCAGCCGCCCTGCTCGACGACGGTCGGGTCGCCGTTGCGGGGCGAGTAGCCGTGCGAGGCGTGCCAGTTCGCGATGGCGAGAGCCTCGGTGAACAGGCCCGCGTCGCGGTCGCTCAGGCGCTCGGCGATCGGGCGCAGGCCGCTCCACCGCTCCTCGTCGGGCTCGAGCTCGGCGGCGGCCGCGTCGGTGAGGACGGTCGCGATGACGGGGGTTCCGACCGGCTCGCCGGGGGCCTCGGCGAGCGTGCGGCCGAGGTAGATCCGGAGGGTTCCGGCGGTCACGTCCTCGGGGCGGCGCAGGAGGAGGCGGTCGGCCTCGACCAGGGTCCGGTCGTGGTGCAGGACGAGCACGCGGGTGGCGGGATCGGCGAGCAGCTCGTCGAAGAGCGCGGGCCGTGAGCGTCCGACGCCGTCGCGGTCGGCCGCCTGTCGCGAGAGCGGGAGGCGATCGGCGAAGGGCAGTGACATCCGGGGCTCATTTCGTGACGGGGGCCGCGAGGACCGCTGTCGCGGGCCTTCGACGGCATCGGCGGGACAGCGCGTGGCGGCGGGCCGGCCGGGCACGAGCCGCCTACCCTGGAAACCATGGCCAGATCCCATCTCACTCTAGCCGCGCTGGCCACCTCGGCCGTCGAGGGCCTCGACGTCCGCTCCGCGCGCCCCTTCACCTCCTCGACGCACGGCGACTTCGACTCCGCCCTGCTGACGACGCGCGAGGGCGCCCGCCTCGTCGTGCGCGTGCCCACGTCCGCGCTCGCGGAGCAGGAGCAGCTCGGCGACCTCGTCGCGCTCCGGGCGCTGACCGCCGGCATCCGCAGCCGCCTGCCCTTCGATCTGCAGGAGAGCGTCGGGCAGACGCCGTTCGACGGCACCCGCGCGGTCGTCTACGAGTACCTCGAGGGAGATCGCGTCCTCATCGACGACGTGGCCGCGCAGAGCGGGCTCGCGGACTCGATCGGCCGGGCCGTCGGGGCGATCCACTCGCTCCCGGTGTCGTTCGTCCAGGAGGCGGGCCTGCCGATCGCGACCGCGCGCGACAGCGTGAACGAGACGGTCGCGGTGATCGAGCGCGCGGCCGACACCGGCCACGTCCCGGCGGCGCTCGTCGCGCGCTGGGAGTCGGCCTCCTCCG
This sequence comes from Rathayibacter sp. AY1C6, assembly GCF_002931535.1. NCBI lineage: Bacteria > Bacillati > Actinomycetota > Actinomycetes > Micrococcales > Microbacteriaceae > Rathayibacter > Rathayibacter sp. AY1C6. The sequence goes on from NZ_PSWC01000003.1 coordinate 180,760, forward strand.
ACGAGGCGCTCTGGCAGTTCGACCCGACCGTGGTGAACGGCTCGATGACCGCCGACTCCTTCCTCCGCTCGGGCGACGTCGTCGCGGCCGTGCTCGGCTGGGCGGCGCTGCGGGTCGGCGACCCGGCGCGCGACCTGCACTGGCTGCTGAGCGCCCCGGGCTCGGAGACGGCGCTCTCCGCCTACTCCCGGATGCGCGCGGGAGCAGTGGACCGCACGATCCGCCAGCGCGCCCAGCTCTACGCCGAGCTCGAGCTCGCCCGCTGGCTGCTGCACGGCACCGAGACCGACGACTCCGCCATCGTGGACGACGCGGTCGCCATGCTGGACACGCTGGTCGACAGCGTGCTCGGCGACCTCTCCGCGCCCCTCTCGACCGACACCGGCCCGGTGCTGGCGGTCTCGGAGGTCGAGGAGCTGCTCAACCGCACGCCGGGAGCCCGCACGGGCTCCTCCGCTCACGGCCGCGGGCTCGCTCCCGTCGCCGAGGAGAGCGACTCCGCGAGCTCGCGCTCGGAGTAGAACCGCTCGGGCCGCAGCACGAGGTCGTCGGCGACGAAGTAGAACACGGCGTCGACGCTCTCGAGCGGCACCCCCCGCCAGCGCGAGTAGGCGAGCCGGTACAGCGCGAGCTGGAACTGCTTGAGCTCGAGGTCGGCGGCGTCCTTCGGCGCCCGCCCGGTCTTCCAGTCGACGATCTGCACGCCGTCCTCCGTCGGGTACACCGCGTCGAGCTTGCAGACGACGACGTGGCCGGCGAGCTGGAGGTGGATCTCGATCTCGACCGCCTCCGGGCGCCGGTCGGCCCACTCCGAGCGCTCGAACGTGGCGATCAGGGCGTCGAGCCGCTCCTGCTCGACGGACGCGGGGCCGGCGTCGTCGAGCTCGTCGGGGAAGGTGTCGACCGCCTCCGCCCCGCCCTGGACGCCGAAGCGGTTCTCGACCCAGGAGTGGAAGGTCGTGCCGAGCCGGGTCTGCCGGTAGGGGCGCTCCGGCATCGGCCGGCGCAGCTGCGCGGCGACCTCGTCCGGAGTGCTGACGATGTCCTTGAACCGGGAGGCGGGGATGCGGGTGGGCAGCGGCGTGCGCTCGCCCCCGGCCAGCCGCACCGCCCGCTCGGCGAGCAGCAGGCGGATGTCGTCGCCGCGCGCTCCGAGCAGAGCGGGCTCGGCGCTGCGGACCCGGGCGGCGGCGGCGCGGACCCGGTCGCCGCGGGAGCCGAGCGGATCGTGGGGCCAGCGGAACGTGCGCGGGGCCCGCTCGAGCGGGTTCTCCTCGTTCGCGGGCTCGGTCGGCAGCGGCGGGATCGTGCCGGCCTCCTCGAGGTCGCGGAGGAAGACGCCCGGTCCGCGCGGCTTGGCCTGGCCGGCCCACCACGAGCCGCTGAGCAGGAGGTGGTGACGCGCCCGCGTGACTGCCACGTAGGCGAGACGCCGCTCCTCCGCCTCGTTGCGCTCGCGGAGGGTGTCGCCGAACGCTCCGATCGCGTCGACGACCTCCTTCTGCGTGCTGCAGCCGCGCCAGGCGAGATCGGGGAGCTCGGCGGCGTCGCCGCGGAACGCGTAGGGCATCGCGCCCAGTCTGACCCACCCGCGGAAGCCCTCGACCGGCGTGCCGGGGAGCTCGCCGTCGACCATCCGCGGGACGGCGACGAGGTCCCACTCCAGACCCTTGGAGCCGTGGATCGTCAGCAGCTGCACCGTCCCCGGCTCCGGGTCCTCCGGTCGCGGGGCCAGGCCGTCGCGCTTGTCCGCGAGGACGAGCCAGCGGAGGAATCCGCGGAGGGAGGAGCCGGTGCCGGCGCCGCGGTCGTCCGTCTGCAGGTACCCGGCCACCGCCTCCCGGAAGGCCTCGAGGTTGGCGCGGCCGTCCCCGCGCGACTCGTTCGCCTCGACCTCGATGTCCAGGCCCAGCTCCTGCTCGACCAGGGTGACGAAGTCGAGGAGGTCGAGCCCGGCCCGGGCGCGCAGCCGGGCGAACAGGGTGCCCGCCTCGTGCAGGCGCCGCAGGCCCTCGGCGCTGAACCCGCCGAGCGCGGAATGGTCGATCCGCCCGTCGTCGCCGGGGCGGCGCGCCGCGATGAAGTCGAGGGCCTCGACGATCGAGCCGCCCTCGCCCTCGGTGACGGACGCGCGCATCCGCTCGCGCACATCCTCCGGGAGCAGCCGGTGCGCGTGGTCGCGCGCCGCGAGCCACGAGGCGAGGTCGCGCAGCGCCTTGAGGTCGCGGACGCCCAGACGCCAGCGGGCGCCGGCCAGGAGGCGGACGAGCTCGCTGCCGGCGGCCGGGTCCTCGACCACGGTGAGCGCGGCGACGAGGTCGGCGATCTCGGGCTGCCGCAGCAGGCCCCCGATGCCGAGGATGTGGTACCGGACGCCGTGCTTCGCCAGCGCGGCGGCGAAGCGGTCCATGTGCGCGCGCACCCGGAAGAGCACCGCGGCCGACGGCGGCTCGGCGCTCTGGCGCAGGCGCCCGGCGAACCAGGCGGCGACGTCGTCCGCCTCCTCCTCGATCGTCTCGGGGAAGGTGAGCTCGACCGGGTGCTCGGAGGCCTGAGGACCCGCGCTCAGCGTGTCGACCGCGACCGCGCTCCCCGCCGACAGCGGCTCCACGATCGCGTTCGCGGCGGTCAGCACGCGGCGGCCGTTGCGCCAGCTCGTGCTGAGGGAGAAGCGGCCCGCTCCCCCGAAATCGGTGCCGAAGCGGCCGAGCCCCTCGGCGCTCGCACCGCGCCAGCCGTAGATCGACTGGTGCGGGTCGCCCACGGCCATCACTCCCTGCCCGGCGAAGAGCCGCGAGAGGAGGCGGGTCTGCAGCACGGAGGTGTCCTGGTACTCGTCGAGGAGCACCACCCGGTACCTCGCGCGGTGCTCGTCCACGATCCGCGGCACCCGGTCGACGATCCGCAGCGCGAGGGCCACCTGGTCCGAGAACTCGACGAAGCCGCGCTCGGCCTTCGCCTCCTGGAACCGCTCGGCGAGCGCCGTCAGCACCGGCAGCGCGCCCACGGCCTGCAGCGCCTTCTCGAGCTCGCGGTAGAGCCCCGAGCCGCTGCCTCCGCGCGGCAGCTCGCCCAGGCGGAGGAAGTCCTCGGCGAACGCGGCGACCGCGGCCGGATCGGCGAGGTTGTCGGCGAGGTCGTGCGCGAGCGAGACGACGAGGTCGGTCAGCCGGTCGATCCCTGCCTCCACCTCGAGGATGCGCGGATCGGCCGTGTCGGCCACGACTCCCCGCGCGAGATGCCAGGCGGAGGCCTCGGAGAGCACGGTCGCGTCCCCCTCGCGGCCGATCAGGGCCGCGTTGTCGCGGAAGATCGTGTTCGCGAAGGCGTTGTAGGTCGAGACGGTGGCGGCCTCGAACGGGTCGGGCGCCGACTGCCCGGGCGCGAGCGGGAGCAGGCCCGCCGCGCCGAGCTGGTCGATCCTCCGCCCGATGCGCTCGCCGAGCTCGGCCGCCGCCTTGCGGGTGAAGGTGAGGCCGAGCACCTCCGACGGCGCCGCGTGGCCGTTCGCGAGGAGCCAGAGGACGCGGTTCGCCATCGTCTCGGTCTTGCCGCTGCCGGCACCGGCGACCACCAGGGCAGGCTCGAACGGCGCCTCGATGACGGCGCGCTGCTCGGCGGTGGGCGGGCGCAGGTCGAGGCGCTCGGCGATGGTCAGGGCGTCGATCACGGCAGCTCCTCCTCGAGGACGGCGGAGGGGTCGGGGTCGGCGGGGCCGGAAGGATCGGCCGACGCATCGGGACCCGGCTCCTCGGAGTCCTCCAGGTCCTCTGTCTCGTCGACCTCGTCGATCGCCAGGAGTCCGTCCCCCGGGACCTCGGGCACCGCGTGGATGCGGTACCGCAGGGCGTCGCCGGGGGAGAACGGGGTCGCGTCGAGCAGGCCCGAGAAGCCCGCCGCCGCCATGCCCAGGGCCGCGGCGCGGACGCGCTCGCGCAGCCGCTCCAGCTCCTCCTCGCCGAAGCGCTCCTGGACCACCTCGCGGTACGGCTTCCCGCGCACGCCCGTCGCCACGAAGAGCAGCTTCGCGCCTCCCCCGTCGGCCGGGTCGGCCGCCTCGATCGCCCCTTCGGCGACGGCGAGCTGGTAGCTGCCCAGCTGCGCGTGCTCGGCGATGTCGTCCTTGCGGGGGGTGCTGCGGCCCGTCTTGAGATCGACGATCGTGACGGAGCCGTCGGCCGCGCGCTCGACGCGGTCGATCGAGCCCCGCACCCGGGCGGGCGGGACGTCGAGCTCGAACTGCTGCTCGCGGCCGAGCACCACGCCTCCCCCGCGCTCGAAGTCGGCGAGGTAGCCCGCGAGGCCGTCGATCAGCCGCCGTGTGACGCGCTTCTGCCGCTCCCCCAGCCAGGGCGACTCGAAGACCAGCTCGGGCCACCGCGACTCGAGAGCCGCCCACAGCTCCTGCGGATCGGGCCGCTCGGCGTTCTCGAGGACCCAGTGCACGAGGGTGCCGACCCCCATCGCCGTGCTCGTCGTGGAGCCGGAGACGGCGTCGACGAACCAGTCCAGAGGGGACCGCTCGAAGGCCTCGAGGCGGCTCGGCGAGACGGAGACGGGACGCTCGGGGTCGCCGACGTCGAAGAGGGGCTCCGTGGTCGAGGGCTCGAGCACCCCGGACCAGGAGGAGGGGTCGGCGCCGGGGACCTCCGCGAGCGCCAGGGCGCTGAGCCCTCGGATGGCGGCGGGAGCCTCGGTCGAGCCCGGTGTGGTGGCGGTCCGGCGCAGCGCCGCCACCGCCCCGCGCAGCGTGAGCGGCACCGCGGAGGCGGGATCGAGCCGCGGCGCGTCCGGCGGGGTGAGCCGGAAGAAGAGGGAGGGCGTCTCGTCCTCGCCCGCGACGGCGCTGAGCACGAGCTGCCGCCGGGCGCGGGAGGCGGCCAGGGCGAACATCCGGAGCTCGTCGTCGAGAGTGGCCTTGCGGGCGTCGAGCGGCAGTCCGCCCTCGCCGCGGGCGTGCCGCAGCAGGCCGTCCGGATCGAGCAGCGAGCCGCGCTGGCGGAGGTTGGGCCAGACGCCGTCCTGCAGTCGCGCCACCACCACGACGTCGAACTCGAGGCCGACGACGGAGGAGGGCGTGCCGATCAGGACCGCGTCCTCGACGGAGCGCGGAGCGAGCGTGTCCTCGGGGACCTCCGCCTCGAGGATCTCGGTGACGAAGCCGACCGCGGAGTGCCCGGTCGCCCGCTCCACGAACCGGCGCGCGGCGCTGAAGAGGGCGACCACGCCGTCGAGGTTGCGGTTGGCCTCGGCGGCGGTCAGGCCGGTGCCGAGGGCGAGCTCGCGCCAGGAGGACGCGACGCGGCTGGACTCCCACGCCGACCACAGGAGCTCCTCGATCGAGCCCCCCTCCTCGTGCAGGCGGCGGACCCGGTCGATCGTCACGGCCAGCCGCTCGGCCTGCCGGGCGGGAGCGGAGTCGATGGTCGCGAATCGGCCGGGCGCGGCGAGGGCCTCGACCAGCAGCGGGTCGCTCGCGCGGATGCCGCCGCCGGCGAGCTCCTCCGCCCGGAGTGCGAGCCGGAGCCGGCGCAGCCCCAGCCGGTCGACCCCGCCGAACGGGCCGAGCAGCAGCTCCGCCGCGAGCTCCGCATCGAGGGGCCGCTCGCCGATCGCGACGCCGACCAGCACGAGCAGCGCCCGGGCCGCGTGATCGTCGCGCAGCGCCCGTCCGGCGAGCACGGAGCGGGTCGGCACCTCCGCCACCGCGAGCGCCTTTACCAGCGGCTGGACCGCGGCTCCGGAGCGGACGACGACCGCCATCCGCCGCCACGCCACTCCGTCGCGCAGCCGCCGCTCGCGCAGCAGCCGCGCCACCGTCGCCGCCTCGCGCGCCGCCGTCGGGGCGTGCAGCACCAGGACGGGTGCCGGGCCCGCGTCGGGGGCCGGAGCCGCGACCGCCGCCCGCTGCCGGCCGGCCGCCGCGGTGCCGATCCGCTCGGTGGCCGCGGACACGACCGCCCGCAGCGCGGCCGAGTGGCGGTGCACGCGCGCGAGCACCAGCGTCTCGACGTCGGACGCGCCGATGCTCGCGGCGAACCGGCCGAGCGTGTCGGAGGCCGCGCCGCGGTAGGCGCTGGTCGCCACGTCCGGATCGCCCAGCGCGATCACGGTCGCCCCGCGCTCCGTCAGCGCCCGCAGCAGCACGAGCGTCGACTCGCTCGCCTCCTGGAGGTCGTCGACGACGACCAGACGCAGCGCGTCGATCCGCTCGCCGCCCTCGCCCGCGCGGATCGCCTCGGCCGCGTAGGCCGCGAACTCCGCAGCGTCCAGGCGGGTCCCCGCCTGGGGCGCCATCCACTCGACCACCTCGCGCAGCTCGTCGAGCACGTCGGCCGCCGCGCTCCACTCGCCGCGCTCGGCGTCGACCCCGAGGGCGCGGATCGCGTCCGAGTCGAGCCCCTGCTCGGTCGCCCGCATCCCGAACTCGCGGAGCTCGGTCCGGAAGGTCCGCAGCCGCAGCACCTCGGGGCTGAACTCCTCCGGCCACCGCGGGCCGGTCCCCTCCTCGAGGTGGCCCTCGACGAGCTCCGACAGGAGTGCGTCCTGCTCGCCGCCGGTCAGGAGGGTCGGCCGCTCGAGGCCGCGCTCCTTGGCGGAGGAGGTGACCGCCTCGAACGCGAGCGAGGTCGCGGTCCGGGCGAGCGGGCCCCGGGTCGGCACTCCCAGCCGCAGGGCGAGCACGTCGCGCAGGGCGGTGGCGGCGGTGCGGCTGGCCGCGAGCACCACGACCGACTCGGGCGGGTACCCCCGCTCGAGGACGCGCTCGGCGACCAGCTCGACGACCGTCGTGGTCTTGCCCGTTCCCGGCGCCCCGAGCACGGCGGCGCTGCGGCCCTCGGGCAGCGCGAGCACCGCGCGCTGGGAGTCGTCCAGCACGACCGCGGGCTCGCCCGGGAGCGCCTCGCCGACGGAGGCTGCGGTGGAGGGAGCGGGGGTCGCGGGAGCGGTCACACGACCACGGTAGCCACCGGGTCCGACACTCCCGCCCGTCCCCGCCGGGAGCCCCGGCCGCCCGCTCCGCTCACCGCGAAACCGGCGCGGTCGTCCGAGCACGGTCCCGTATCCTGACACCCTCGTCCCCTCCCGAAAGGCACTGCTGGTGGAAATCCGTATTGGAATGGTCAACACCCCGCGCGAGCTCAACTTCGAGTCGTCGATGTCCGTGACCGAGGTCGAGAAGACGGTGACCACCGCTCTCGAGGCCGGCACCGCCGTCCTCCGCCTCCGCGACGAGAAGGGCAAGATCTACATCGTCCCGACCGCCACCATCGCCTTCGTCGAGGTCGGCTCCGAGGAGTCGCGCCGCGTCGGCTTCGTCGCCTAGAGCGTCCCGGGCGGACACGTCGTGGAGCTCCTCTTCATCACCCTGTTCGGGGTCCTGATCGGTCTCGCCGCGCGCTACGGGCTGCCGCACCGGCACCTGCACGGCTCCGTGCTGGTCCCGGCGATCGGCGGCCTCGTCGCCGCAGTCGTCTGGGTCGCACTGACCTGGGCGGGCCTGCCGTGGGACGGCGGCCTGATCTGGGTCCTGTCCCTCGTCGCGACCGCCGTGGTCGTCGTCCCGGTCGGCCTCTCGCTCGGGCGCAGCCGCGCCCGCCGCGACGAGGCCTCCCTGCAGGCGATGCTCTCGGGACGCGTCGCCCCCTGATCCGAGCCGGAGGCGCGGGAGTCCTCGGACTTCCGCGCCTCCGTCGTTCCGGATTCCGGGGCAGTGCGACGCCGGGAACCGTCAGGCCGTGAGCCCCAGCGCGTCCATCCGGCGCGTGTGCGAGGCGATGAGCTCGGTGAACACCGGCTCGATCCGCGACTCGTCGGAGTCGTGGTTGCCCGACCCCATCAGCGCGGAGCGCGCCACGAGGAGGGTGTCGCCCACCAGGCGGCGGCCCCAGATGGCCAGGCGCGAGCCCAGGCGCTCGTCCGCGGCGATCTCGCGGCGGAGGATCGCGATCACGCCGTCGACGCCCGTGTCCGCGCCGAGCGTCTGCGCGATGCGCGGCCCCACGTCGGTGGGCAGCCCGCCGGTGAGGCGGATGAAGAAGTCGTCGAGCAGGCCCGCCGTGATGTACGCCGAGAGCAGCGTCTCGTGGAGGTCCGCCCCGCGGGTGAGCCGCTCGAAGGTGTCGATCGCGGGGCGGAACGGAGTCATGGCCTCGCCGGGCTCCACGTCGCGGCGGCGCAGCTCGGCGACGACCGCGTGGTGCTTCGCGAGCGCCGTGCCGGCGGCGGAGGAGATGGCCTCCTTGTCCGCGAGGTCGTCGGTCTCGGCGACGGCGCGCGCCAGCACCTCGAACACCGCGAGCTGGAGGTAGGCGACCTGGCCGAGGTAGGGCAGCACCTCGGGGGTGAGGTCGGCGAGGTCGACGCGGTCGCGCTTCTGGCTCGACTCCCCGCGGGGCGTCAGGCGGGGCACCTCGAGCAGGGGACGTCGACGTCGGAACCAGGCAGCCATTTCCTCAGCATAGGGCGCCGGAGGAGCGGGGTTCCGGGGCCGGCGGGGCCGGGAGCAGTAGACTCGCCGGGATGTCACCGGCGCTGGATCGGTGACCCTGCGCCCGGAGTCGTACAGGGGCGTAGACCGTTCGACACGACAGGCGCTTCACTCCGTGACTTTCTCCGATCTGAACATCGACGACGACATCGTCGCCGCACTCGCCGCCAAGGGCATCCTCGAGCCGTTCCCCATCCAGGAGCAGACGATCCCCCTGGCCCTGCAGAAGCAGGACATCATCGGCCAGGCCAAGACAGGCACCGGCAAGACCTTCGGCTTCGGCCTCCCCCTCATCCAGGCCCTCGGCACCGACCCGGAGCCGGGCGTCAAGGCGCTCATCGTCGTCCCGACCCGCGAGCTCGCCGTGCAGGTCACCGAGGACATCGAGCTGGCCGCCTCCAACCGGCCGACCAAGATCGTCTCGATCTACGGCGGCAAGGCCTACGAGGGCCAGATCGAGCAGCTGAAGGCCGGCGCGCAGATCGTCGTCGGCACCCCCGGCCGCCTCCTGGACCTCGCCGGGCAGCGCCTGCTCTCGCTCGCCAACGTGCAGGTGATGGTCCTCGACGAGGCCGACAAGATGCTCGACCTGGGCTTCCTCTCGGACATCGAGAAGCTGTTCGCGCAGACGCCGCCCACCCGCCACACCATGCTCTTCTCGGCGACGATGCCGGGCGCGATCGTCGCGCTCGCGCGCCGCTTCATGAACAAGCCCATCCACATCCGCGCGACCGACCCCGACGAGGGCATCACGCAGGCGAACATCAAGCACATCGTCTACCGGGCGCACTCGCTCGACAAGGACGAGGTCATCGCGCGCATCCTGCAGTCCGAGGGCCGCGGCAAGACCGTCATCTTCACCCGCACGAAGCGCGCCGCGGCCCGCATCGTCGAGGAGCTCAACGACCGCGGCTTCAACGCGGCGGCCGTGCACGGAGACCTCAACCAGGAGCAGCGCGAGCGCGCGATGGCGGCGTTCAAGGCCGGCAAGAAGGACATCCTGATCGCGACCGACGTCGCCGCGCGCGGCATCGACGTGAACGACGTCACCCACGTGATCAACCACACGATCCCGGACGACGACCAGACCTACCTGCACCGCGTCGGCCGCACCGGGCGCGCGGGCAAGACCGGCATCGCGGTGACCTTCGTCGACTGGGAGGACCTGCACAAGTGGGCCCTCATCAACCGGGCGCTGGAGTTCGGCCAGCCCGACCCGGTCGAGACCTACTCGTCGTCGCCGCACCTCTACACCGACCTCGACATCCCCGCGGGGACCAAGGGACGGCTGAAGCCGACCCCGATCCCCGCCGAGGCGAAGGCCGACGCGCGCCCGGACCGGGGCGAGCGCTCCGACCGCGGCGAGCGCTCCGAGCGGGGTGACCGGCCGCCGCGTCGCCGCACCCGCTCCGACTCCGCCGACTCGACCGCTCCGCAGCAGACCGGCCCCGCTCCCTCGAGCGAGAGCAAGGAGCACCACGACGGCAACAGCGAACCGCGCCGCCGCACCCGGTCGCGCCGCCGCTCGCCGCGCCCCGACGCGCAGGCCTGAGCCTCCGCACCCCGAGCCCGTCCCCCCGCGATCCGTCGCGGGAGGGCGGGCTCTCGGCGTCTCAGCGGCTGTCCCGCGACTCAGCGGTGTCCCCACGCGACTCAGCGGCTCTCCGCCCCTCGGCGGTCACGGTGATCCGGCGGCTCTCCGCCTCCCAGCGGCTCTCCGCGACTCAGCGGGCGGAGGAGCGGATCGCGTCGACGGTCGCGCGCGCGGTCGTGTTCTCGCCCAGGCGGTTGGGCTTGCCCGTGCCGTGGTAGTCGCTCGAGCCCGTGGTGACGAGCGAGTACTGCTCGGCGAGCTCGCGCAGGCGGCGCTTGCCGTCGGCCGTGTTCTCGCGGTGCTCGACCTCGAGGCCGAACAGGCCGGCGTCGACGAGCTGCGGGAGCATCGACTCGACCGCGATCCCGCGGGCGCTCGCGGCCGGGTGCGCGATGACCGGGACCCCGCCCGCCGCGCGGACCAGGCGCACGGCGTCGACCGGGTCGGGGGCGTAGTGCGGGCGGTAGTAGCCGCCGCGCCAGTCGAGGATCCCCGCGAAGGCCGCGGAGCGGTCGGTGGCCAGGCCGCGGGCGACGAGCGCGTCGGCGATGTGCGGACGCCCGATGGTCGTGCCCGGGCTGGTCTGGGCGAGGACGTCGTCCCAGGTGAGGTCGTAGTCGGCCGCGATCGCGGTGACGATCGCCTCCGCGCGGTGCGTGCGGGCCGAGCGGATGCGCGCGGTCTCGGCCACGAGCCCCGGATCCGCCGGATCGACGAGGTACGCGAGGACGTGGACGCTGGCCCAGCCGACGCGGGAGGAGAGCTCCATGCCGGGCAGCAGGTCGATGCCCGCCTCGTCGGCCGCGGCGAGCGCCTCGGCCCAGCCGCCGGTCGTGTCGTGGTCGGTGAGCGCCACTCCGGCGAGCCCGGCCGCGGCCGCGGCCCGCACCAGGACGGCCGGAGCCTCGGTGCCGTCGGAGACGACGGAGTGGGTGTGGAGGTCGTAACGGCCCCCGTCGACATGCATGCGCTCATCGTAGACGCGCCGCCTGCGAGCCCTCCGATGCCCTAGTAGCCTGGGCGGCGATGGGGACGAGACTGGTGAAGACCGCGGTGGCGGTGATCGTGGCGATCGCTCTGCTGGTGGTCGCGGCGCCCGGCTTCTTCGGGATCGCCCGGGAGGCCCCCTTCGCCCAGCTGGTGCCGTTCCGGCTCGCGACGGGCGCGGCGGCCGTCGGGCTCGCCGCTGTCCTGGTCGTGATCGCGGTCCTCGTCGCTCCGGTCAGGCGCCTCGCGCTGGCCCTCGCGGCGCTCGGCGTCGTCTTCGCGCTCGTGCTCGCGGGAGTGCAGGGAGCGCGGGGCTACGACTCCGCCGCTCCGCGCGCCCACCGCCTCGCCGACGTGCGCCTCGCGACCTGGAACGTGCTGCACGACGGCGTGCCCGTCGACACGATCGCCTCGCTCGCCCGGGAGAGCGCGGTCGACGGCATCGCCCTCCTCGAGGTCTCGCAGACGCACGCGCAGGACGTCGTGAACGCGCTCAGCGCCCAGGGGATGTCGATGACCCTCCACTACGCCGGGTCGGGCGCCGACGACGGGGCGGCCCTGCTGCTCTCCCCCTCGCTCGGCGGCTACAGCGTCGACACCACCGCGGTCGTCACCGGATCGACACCGTCCCTCGTCGCACGCCCCGACACTCCCGAGCGCCCCGTCCTCGCCGCGGTGCACACCATGGCGCCGATCCCCTCGCGCCTCGCGGAGTGGCGGAGCGATCTGCTCTCGGTCTCCGCGCTCTGCTCCGCGGAGGAGGACG
>NZ_PSWC01000030.1:0-36611 GCF_002931535.1 Rathayibacter sp. AY1C6
GCTGGGCCGATCTGGCGGCCGCGGGATGGGCGGCGGCCACGGGTGAGCGGATCGAGTACGCCAACCTCGCGATCCGGGGCCGGCTCATCGCGCCGATCCTCGACGAGCAGCTCGAGCCCGCGCTCGCCCTGGGTCCGACCCACCTCTCCTTCAACGGCGGCGGCAACGACATGCTGCGCCCGCGGGCCGACATCGAGCGGATCGCCGACGCCTACCTCCGCGTTCTCGAGCGCTGCGACGAGCAGGGCGTCGTGCTGATCGCCCTGGCCGGCGCCGACCCGTCGCCGCGGCTCCCGCTCGGCTCGCTCATCCGTCGCCGCGGGGACGCGCTGACCGACGCCGTCCTGCGCCGGACGAGCCACCGGACCGACGTGGTCGTCGCCGACAACTGGCACGACCCCGCTTTCGCCGATCCGGCGCTGTGGTCGGAGGACCGCCTGCACCTCGGCCCGCGGGGACACCGGCGGGTGGCCGACCGGGTCCTGCGGGCGCTCGGGCTCACGCCGCCCGCCGCGCTGCCCGACGCTCCCGAGGCCGCACTCCGGCGCGGCGGAACCGTGCAGTACTACCGGCAGCACGTCACGCCGTGGGTGCGGCGCAGGCTCACCGGCACGTCCTCCGGGGACGGCCGCGCCGCGAAGTACGCGGGCTTCGTGCCGATCGACCCGGTCTGACGCCTCCTCCGAGGAGCACGGCCCTCGTTCGACGGGCAGGGATCTTCCCTGAGGCGCTCAGCGGCGACCACTCGTGGCCGCTCGACGGCGTCGAGCGCTCAGTGCCAGCCGTACCGCGCCGAGAGCACCCGGGCGACGGCGTCGTACCGAGCACGCTCCAGAGCTGCTCCTTCGCGGCGCATCCCGGCGGGGTGCACGCGGAACACGCGCTCCGGGTCGACCCAGCTGGGGCGCCCGTCCGGGTCCCAGCCGCCGGTCCCGACGGCCAGGTAGTCGGAGTGCTCCTTCGAGCTCAGCCGCACGGCGAGCACTGTCCCCGACTTCTCGACCGCGAGCACGAGCACCGGGCGGTCCTTGCCGCGGCCGTCGTCCTCCTCGTACGGCACCCAGGTCCAGACGACCTCGCCCGGGTCCGGGTCGCCGTCGGGCGTGGGCGCGTAGCCCAGGCGGACCCCGCGGAGCCGTGACGGGTCGACCTCGACGGTGCGGCCCACTCCGCTCGCGCCCGGGGTCGGCGCCGTCGTGCTCAGGTACGGGCGCTGCGGGCGGGGCCCGGCGTCCGGGCGCGGGGCGACCGCGCGGCCGAGGAGTCGGAGGAGCAGGGACACGACCGAGCGCGAGGAGGGCACCCCGGAACCCTAGCCCGGATCCGCGGCCGCCCGCCCGCGGGGGCGCGCCCGGCGGTCGCCCGTCCCGGACGCGCCGACGGGGTGCCGGCTCCGGAGAGCCGGCACCCCGTCGGGTGCTGCGGAGGAGGGGGTCAGTCCGCCAGGACGTAGCCCGCCTCGCCGTGGATGGCCGTGTCGATGCCGGCGATCTCGTCCTCGTTCTTCACGCGGAAGCCCATCGTCTTCTGGATGATCCAGCCGATGAGGAGCGTCATGACGAAGGAGTAGGCGAGGACGGTGAAGGCCGCGAGGGCCTGCTTGCCGAGCTGGCTCGCGTCGCCGGTGAGGAACAGGCCCACGCCGGTGCCGAAGAAGCCGATGTAGAGCGTTCCGATGAGGCCGCCGACCAGGTGCACGCCGACCACGTCGAGCGAGTCGTCGTAGCCGAGGCGGTACTTGAGGTCGATCGCCAGGGCGCAGACGGCGCCGGTGATGACGCCCAGGACGATCGCCCAGAACGGCGACAGGCTGGCGCACGCCGGGGTGATCGCGACGAGGCCCGCGACCGCGCCCGAGGCGGCGCCGATCGAGGTGGGCTTGCCGTCCTTGATCTTCTCGACGACGAGCCAGCCGAGGATCGCGGCGGCCGGAGCGGCGATGGTGTTGAGGAAGGCGACGGCCGCGATGCCGTCGGCGGCGAGCTCGGAGCCGGCGTTGAAGCCGAACCAGCCGAACCACAGCAGTCCGGCGCCCAGGAGCACGAACGGCGGGTTGTGGGGCTGGTGCGCGCCCTTGGTGAAGTTGACGCGCTTGCCGAGCACCAGGGCGAGGGCGAGGGCCGCCGCTCCGGCGTTGATGTGGACGGCGGTGCCGCCCGCGAAGTCGATCGCGCCGACGCCGTAGGCGATCCAGCCGCCGTCGACGACGGTGGCGTCGTCGCCGAGGGTGAAGTTGAAGACCCACGAGGCGACCGGGAAGTAGACGACGGTGGCCCAGACGCCGGCGAAGACCATCCAGGCGCCGAACTTCGCCCGGTCCGCGATGGCGCCGGAGATGAGCGCGACGGTGATGATCGCGAACGTCGCCTGGAACGCGGCGAAGGCCAGCGTCGGGTAGGCCGACGTCTGCTCGCCGAGCGCGTCGTTGTAGATGCCCTGCAGGCCGATCTGGGCGGTGTCGATGCCGAGGACGCCGTCGATGCCGACGAAGGTGTCGGTTCCTGCGGGGCCGGACGGGCCGTTGCCGAACGCGATCGCGTAGCCGTACAGGACCCAGAGGACCCCGATGAGGCCCATGGCTCCGAAGCTGAGCATCATCATGCTGATGACGCTCTTCGCACGCACCAGGCCGCCGTAGAAGAAGGCGAGCCCGGGGGTCATGAGCAGGACCAGCGCGGCTGCGATGAGCAGGAACGCGGTATTGCCTTGATCCATTGTTGAACCTCTCGTGAGTGTGCAGAGAAAAGCCCGGAGCGAGGACGCTGCGTCGGAGCACGGCCTGGAGACACGCGGGTGTCGGGTCACCTCGGGTAGCCGACAGTCTGGTGGCGCGAGGTTTCGTCCCGTGAGGCACCGCGTTTCGCGGAGGTTACGGCCGAGGCCCCTGTGTAAAAAGCGCGTTACGGCGCGCTGGCGGACGGCACGACGACGACCCCGGGAACGCCGGGAGGAGAGCGGATCCGCCCCTAGGAGCGGGGCGCCATCGAGGTGAGCGCGATGAGCCGCGACATCGAGCGCAGGTACTTCTTGCGGTAGCCGCCGCTCAGCATGTCGCCGCCGAAGACCTCGTCGAGGGGCGTCCCGGAGGCGAGGACCGGGATCTGCGCGTCGTAGACCCGGTCGATGAAGGCCACGAGGCGCAGGGCGTCGGTCTGGTCGGTCAGAGCGGTGACGCCCCGGAGCACGATGGTGTCGACGCCGTCGATCACCTTGATGTAGCGGGAGGGGTGCACGGTGCCCAGGTGGTGCACGGCGTCCGCGAACGGGTCGTCGGTGACGACGGAGCCGGCGGGGGCGGCCGCGACGAGAGCGTCGATCTCCTCGTCGGTGCGCACCACGGCGTGGCCCTCGATGTCGCGGCGCCGGTAGTCGGTGCCGTCGATCCGCATCGTCTCGAAGTGGGCGGCCATCGACTGGATCTCGCGGAGGAAGTCCGCTGCGGCGAAGCGCCCCTCGCCCAGCGCGTTGGGCGGGGTGTTCGAGGTCGCGGCGATGCGGGTCCCGGAGGCGACCAGCTCGCCGAGGAGCCGCGTCATCAGCATCGTGTCGCCCGGGTCGTCCAGCTCGAACTCGTCGATGCACAGCAGCGCCGAGCCCTTGAGGAGCGAGACGGTCGCCGCGTAGCCGAGCGCGCCGACGAGCGCGGTGTACTCGATGAACGTCCCGAAGTAGGTGCGGCCCGGCACCGCGTGCCAGATCGCCGCGAGCAGGTGGGTCTTGCCGACGCCGAAGCCGCCGTCGAGGTACACGCCCGGCTTGACCGCGGGGGCCTTCTTCCGGCCGAAGCCCAGGAAGCCGCCTCCGCCGCCCTTGGATCCGCCGCCGGCGGCGAACGCGCGGAGAGCATCCACCGCGTCGGCCTGCGAGGGGTACTCCGGGTCGGGACGGTAGCTCTCGAAGGTGGCGCCCTCGAACTGGCGCGGGGGCACCAGCGTCGACGCGATCTCGTGCCCGCTGATCTGGGGCGAGCGGGCGGTCAGGCTGCTCGTCGATCGGACGTCGTCGGGGCTCACTCGCGTCTCGCATCCTGCGCACGGCGGGGGTCCGTGCGCTCAGTGGCGGCGGCCGCACCGGGCACGGAGCCGCCGCGGTTCTGTGTCGAACTCTTACGGCGCCCTCCGTGCGGCGTCGTCCGCGGACGCGTACTGTCGCTGAAGGGCGGGCTCCAGCGTAGCCCGCCGTGGAATCACGCCCGCGCTCCGCGCACCATCCTGGAGGTCTTCCTTGTCCGTCGAAACCGATCCGTCGCCGAAGTTCGCCTCCTACGCGCACCCCGAACGGCTCGTCAGCGCCGACTGGCTCGAGCAGCGCCTCGGCACTCCCGGTCTCGTCGTCGTCGAGTCCGACGAGGACGTCCTGCTCTACGAGACCGGCCACATCCCCGGCTCCGTCAAGATCGACTGGCACACCGACCTCAACGACCCGGTGCAGCGCGACTACATCGACGGTGCCGCGTTCGCCGCGCTGGTCGGCGGCAAGGGCATCGCCCGCGACACCACCGTCGTCGTCTACGGCGACAAGAACAACTGGTGGGCCGCCTACGCGCTCTGGGTCTTCACCCTCTTCGGCCACGAGGACGTCCGTCTGCTCGACGGCGGCCGCGACAAGTGGCTCGCGGAGGGCCGCCCGACGACCACGGACGCCTCCTCCCCGGAGCCCGCCGAGTACCCCGTCGTCGAGCGCAGCGACGCCGAGATCCGCGCCTTCAAGGACGACGTCCTCGCGCACTTCGGCAACCCGCTGATCGACGTCCGCTCCCCGGAGGAGTTCACCGGGCAGCGCACCACGGCGCCGGCCTATCCGGAGGAGGGCGCCCTGCGCGCCGGTCACATCCCGAGCGCGCAGAACGTGCCCTGGGGCAGGGCCGCCGCCGAGGACGGCACCTTCCGCCCCCTCGACGAGCTGAACGGCATCTACCGCGAGGGCGCGGGGCTGAAGGACGGCGACTCCGTCATCGCCTACTGCCGGATCGGCGAGCGCTCCGCCCACACCTGGTTCGTGCTGACCCACCTCCTCGGCTTCGAGGGCGTCCGCAACTACGACGGCTCCTGGACCGAGTGGGGCAGCGCTGTCCGCGTCCCGATCGTGCAGGGCGCCGAGCCCGGCGAGGCCCCCGCGGCCCGCTGACGCGTCACGACGGAGGCCGGGAGCGCCGATCCGCCCGTCGACGGGCCGGATCCGGGCTCCCGGCCTCCGCTGCGACCGCCCGCCGCCCCTCCCCCGATGAGACACTGGACCGGATGACCGACACCACGCTCCCCGACGCTCTGCGCGACATCCGCGAGGAGTTCCTCGCCCTCGAGAAGCCGGAGCGCCTGCAGCTCCTGCTCGAGTTCTCGAACGAGCTCCCCGACCTGCCCGAGCGCTACCGCGACCACCCGGACCTCTTCGAGCGCGTGGAGGAGTGCCAGGCGCCCGTCTTCATCGTCGTCGATGTGGAGGGCGGGATCGTGCACCTGCACGCCACTGCTCCCCGCGAGGCGCCCACGACGCGCGGCTTCGCGTCGATCCTGGCGCAGGGCCTGGCCGGGCTCACCCCCGAGCAGGTGCTCGCCGTCCCCGACGACTTCCCGCAGACCATCGGCCTCTCGGAGGCGGTCTCGCCGCTGCGCCTGCGCGGCATGACCGCGCTGCTCGGCCGCACCAAGCGGCAGGTCCGCGCGCACCTGGCCGCATGATCCTCCGGCCGCTCGTCCCCGCCGGTCCGCCGATCGTGATCGGCGAGGAGGGCGCGCGAGCGGCGGTCGCTGACGCCTGGCGTCCCGACGAGGCGGTGCGCGTGCGCCTGAACATGATCGCGAGCGTCACCGGCTCCAGCACCGGCTCCGACGGCACCAGCGAGACGCTCACCAACCGCGTCGACCGCACGATCCTCGGAGTCGTCCGCGAGCAGGCCGACGTCGTCCTCGTCGGAGCCGCGAGCGTCCGCGCCGAGGGCTACCGCGTCCCCCGGCGGGTCCCGCTCGCCGTCGTCTCCGCCTCGGGCGATCTCACCGGGCACCGCCTGGAGCTGCAGGAGGGCTCCCGGGTCCTGCTGCTGGTGCCGGAGTCGCGCGGCGCGGTGGAGGGGCTCCCCGCCGGCGTCGAGGTGGTCCGGGTCCCGTCCTCCTCGGAGCGGATCGGCGTCGATGAGCTCCTGGAGGCTCTCGCCGGGCTCGGCCTGCACCGCGTCGTCTGCGAGGGCGGCGCCTCGCTCTCGGGCCAGTTCCTCGCCTCGGGCCGGGTCGACGAGCTGTGCCTCACCACCTCGCCGCGCGTGGTCCTCCCGGGCCTCCCGGTCGCGACGGGCACGGCCGTCGTCGACGACGCCTACGCCCTGACGCTGCTGGCCGCGGACGATTCCGGGGCCGTCTACGCCCGCTGGAGCCGCACGCGCTGAGAGCCGCCCACCCGGCGTGCCTCCGCGTCCCGGGCGCGTCGGAACCCTAGTCTGCGATCGTGCCCGAATTCCCAGCGTCGTCCCAGCTCCCTGAGGAGTTCCGGGTCGCGACGGAGTCGATCCGCGCCGCTGCCACGCGCGCCGAGCTCACCGTGTCCGAGATCGCCTCGCCGTCGGGTCTCGCGCCCTGGGCCCTCGCCCTGTCGGGCGACGTCGCGCCGCACGCGCACGGACGCGACTCCGAGCTGGGCACGGGGCGCTTCATCCTGCTCTACGACCCCGAGGAGCCCGAGCAGTGGGGCGGCCCCTTCCGTGTCGTCTGCTTCGCCCAGGCCCCGCTCGAGGTCGAGATCGGCACCGATCCGTTCCTCGCCGAGGTCGCCTGGTCCTGGCTCATCGACGCCCTCGGGGCGCGGGGCGCCTCCTATTCCGCCGCGTCCGGCACGGCGACCAAGGTGCTCTCCACCGGCTTCGGCGAGCTGGCCGCTCAGGGGGACGGTGCGCAGATCGAGATCCGCGCCTCCTGGAGCCCGGATGATGCGCAGCTCGCCGCTCACGTGGAAGGGTGGGGGGAGCTGTTGTGCATGCTCGCGGGTCTCCCGCCCGTATCGAGCGACGGTGTGACCCCGCTCGCCTTCCGACGGAACAACCGTGACTGATTACCGTGTCCTCTCCACGCCCGACGAGTTCCTCGCCGCGGTCGACGCCCTCGCCGCCGGCGAGGGCCCCGTCGCCGTCGACGCCGAGCGCGCCTCCGGCTTCACCTACTCGCAGCGCGCGTACCTGATCCAGGTCTACCGGCGCGGCGCCGGCGCGTTTCTCTTCGATCCCCCCGCCATCGGCCGGATGGACGCTCTGCAGGCGGTCATCGGCCAGGAGGAGTGGGTCCTCCACGCCGCCAGCCAGGATCTCGCCTGCCTGCGCGAGGTGGGCCTGGACCCGGTGCGGATCTTCGACACCGAGCTCGCCGCCCGGCTCCTCGGACTGCCCAAGGTGGGCCTCGGCGCCGTCGTCGAGGACCTCCTCGGCATCCACCTGGCCAAGGAGCACTCGGCCGCCGACTGGTCGACCCGCCCCCTCCCCCAGAGCTGGCTCGTCTACGCCGCGAAGGACGTGGAGCTCCTCGTCGACCTCCGCGACCGCATGGAGGAGATGCTCATCGCCGCGCGGAAGACGCGCATCGCCCGCGAGGAGTTCGAGGCGACGCTCGCGCGCGCCCCGAAGGCGGTCCCGCCGGACCCGTGGCGCCGCCTCTCCGGCATGCACTCGCTCCGCGGCCCGCGCCCCCTCGCCGTGGCGCGCGAGCTCTGGCTGGCCCGGGACGCGTTCGCCCGCGAGCGCGACATCGCTCCCGGCCGCCTGATCCCCGACTCCTCGATCATCGCGGTCGCCCGCAACATCCCGACCAGCATCGGCCAGCTCTCGGGCCGCCGCGACTTCACCGGCCGCGCCAGCCGCGGCGAGGTCGAGCGCTGGTGGGCCGCGATCGAGCGCGGGACGACGACCGAGGACCTGCCGAGCCCGACCCGCCCGGCCGCCGACACGCTCCCCCCTCCCCGCGCGTGGGGCGATCGCAACCCGGCCGCCGACGCGCGCCTGAAGGCGGGACGCGCCGTGGTCACCGAGATCGCCGAGCTGCTCTCGCTCCCGGTCGAGAACCTGCTCACGCCGGAGCTGCTGCGCCGGGTGGCCTGGAACCCGCCCGAGCCGTTGACCGCGGAGTCGGTCGCCGCGGAGCTCACCCGCGCCGGCGCCCGCGCCTGGCAGGTCGAGGCCACGTCGGGCTCGATCGCCACCGCGTTTGTCGAAGCGGCCCAAGCGCCGGCCGAGGGCACCGAAACCGCTTCGTAGGAAGCGGCAAAGGATTCCGGCTGCGCGGTGCCGGTTCCTACGATCGACGGCGACCGTGAGTTCCTGGGAGGCATTGTGGCCGAGAGATCCGAAGTCGTGTTCGTCGACGGAGTCCGTACTCCGTTCGGGCGTGCCGGCGAGAAGGGCATGTACTGGCAGACCCGAGCCGACGACCTCGTCGTCAAGGCGATGATCGGTCTGCTGGAGCGCAACGGCGCGCTGCCGAAGGAGCGGGTGGACGAGGTGGCGATCGCCGCCACCACCCAGCAGGGCGACCAGGGCCTGACCCTCGGCCGCACGGCGGCGCTACTCGCAGGGCTGCCGAAGTCGGTGCCCGGCTTCGCCATCGACCGCATGTGCGCCGGAGCGATGACCTCGGTCACCGCGACCGCGGGCGGCATCGCGTTCGGCGCCTACGACGTGGTCCTCGCCGGCGGCGTGGAGCACATGGGCCGGCACCCGATGGGCTTCGGCGCCGACCCCAACCCGCGCTTCCTCTCGGAGCGCCTCGTCGGCGAGGACGCGCTCAACATGGGCCGCACGGCGGAGCGGATCCACGACCGCTTCCCGCACCTGACGAAGGAGCGCGCCGACCACTACGCCCTGCGGAGCCAGCAGAAGCTGGCCGCTGCGTACGCCGCCGGCAGCATCCAGCCGGACCTCGTCCCCGTCGCCACGCGCAGCGCCGCGGGCTGGGGCCTCGCGACCGCCGATGAGGCACCGCGCCCCGAGACGACCCTCGAGGGCCTCGCGGGCCTGCGGACCCCGTTCCGCCCCCACGGCCGGGTGACCGCGGGCAACTCCTCCGGGCTCAACGACGGAGCGACGGTGTCGCTCCTGGCCAGCGCCGACGCCGCGCAGGAGCTGGGCCTGTCCGCGAAGATGCGGATGGTGAGCTTCGCGTACGCCGGCGTCGAGCCCGAGATCATGGGCATCGGCCCGGTCCCCTCGACCGAGAAGGCGCTCCGCAAGGCGGGCCTGGGCATCGAGGACATCGGGCTCTTCGAGCTCAACGAGGCGTTCGCCGTGCAGGTGCTCTCCTTCCTCGACCATTTCGGCCTCGATGACGACGACCCGCGCGTCAACGAGTACGGCGGAGCGATCGCGATCGGCCACCCGCTCGCCTCCTCCGGGGTCCGGCTGATGATCCAGCTGGCCCGGCAGTTCGAGTCGCACCCCGAGGTCCGCTACGGCGTGACGGCCCTCTGCGTCGGCCTCGGTCAGGGCGGCACGGTGATCTGGGAGAACCCGCACTACGACGGCAAGCGCGGACGACGGAAGGGACGCTGACCCATGCTCGAAGGATTCGAGAACCTCGTGGACCTCGCCGAGGGCGAGGTCGTCACCCACTCCTACGTCCGCGACGTGCCGCTGCCCAGCGGCCGCACGCTCGCCCTGATCACGCTCGACAACGACCGCGACCACACCCGCCCCAACACCTTCGGGCCGGCGTCGCTCTTCGAGCTGGCGGACGTCCTCCTCACGCAGAAGGAGCGCGCCTCGCGCGGCGAGATCCAGGCGGTCGGCATCACCGGCAAGCCGTTCATCCTCGCCGCGGGAGCCGACCTCAGCAAGGTCGGGGCCATCCCGAGCCGTGAGCTCGGCCGCCAGCTGGCGCGCCTGGGTCACCGCACGCTGGGGATGCTGGCCGAGCTGGGCGTGCCGTCCTTCGCCTTCATCAACGGCCTCGCCCTGGGCGGCGGCACCGAGATCGGCCTGAACGCCGACTACCGCACGGTCGACTCCTCCATCCCCGCGCTCGGGCTCCCCGAGGTCTTCCTCGGCATCATCCCCGGCTGGGGCGGCGCGTGGCTCCTGCCGAACCTGATCGGCATCGAGAACGCCCTCAAGGTCGTGGTCGAGAACCCGCTCAAGAACAACCGCACGCTCAAGGGCCAGGAGGTGTTCGACCTCGGCATCGCCGACGCGATCTTCCCGCCCGCCGCCTTCCTCGAGGACTCGCTCCGCTGGGCCGACGGCGTGATCGGCGGCTCCGTGAAGGTGGAGCGGCCGAACGCACCCGGCAAACTGGAGCGGCTGGTCAAGTGGGACGTCGCGATCTCGATCGCTCGCAAGCAGCTGGAGTCGCGGATCGGCACGGTCGCGGCGTCTCCGTACCGCGCGCTGGAGCTTCTCAAGGCCGCGAAGAACACCACCCGCGAGGAGGGCTTCGCCGCCGAGGACGAGGCGCTGGCCGACCTGATCTCGGGCGACCAGTTCCGCGCGAGCATCTACGCGTTCGATCTGGTGCAGAAGCGCGCCAAGCGTCCCGCGGGAGCGCCCGACAGGGCGCTGGCCAAGCCCGTCACCAAGGTCGGGGTGGTCGGCGCGGGCCTCATGGCCTCGCAGTTCGCGCTGCTCTTCCTCCGCCGCCTCCAGGTGCCGGTGGTCATCACCGACCTCGACCAGGAGCGGGTCGACAAGGGCGTCGCGGGCATCCGCGCCGAGATCGACGCGCTGCTGGCGAAGGGACGCGTCTCCCCCGACGACGCGAACCGCCTCCGCGCGCTGATCACCGGCACGACCGACCGCTCCGACTTCGCCGACGCCGACTGGGTGATCGAGGCGGTCTTCGAGGAGCTGTCGGTGAAGCAGGACGTGTTCGCCGACATCGAGCGCTACGTCTCGCCCACGGCGGTGCTCGCGACCAACACCTCGTCCCTCTCCGTCGAGCGCATCGGCGAGCGGCTGGAGCACCCGGAGCGCCTCGTCGGCTTCCACTTCTTCAACCCGGTCGCGGTCATGCCGCTGATCGAGGTGGTCCGGACACCGCACACCGACGACGAGACCCTCTCGACGGCGATGGTCACCGCCGCGAAGCTCAAGAAGAACGCCGTCATCACGCGCGACACCCCGGGCTTCGTGGTGAACCGCGTGCTGGCGAAGGTCCTGGGCGAGGCGATGCACGCGGTCGACACGGGCACTCCCTTCGAGGTCGTCGAGCAGTCGCTGGCTCCGTTCGGCCTGCCGATGACCCCGTTCGAGCTGCTCGAGCTGGTGGGCCTCAAGGTCGGCGCGCACGTGCTCGACACCCATCACGCCGCGTTCCCCGACCGCTTCTTCGACAGCCCCAACCTGCACCGCCTCGCCGAGCTCGGCCACGTCTTCGAGCGCGACGCGAAGGGGCGTGTGAAGGGCGTCGACAAGCGCGCTGTCGCGATCGTCGCCGGCGGCACGGAGCCGATGACGGCCGAGCAGCTGCGGCTGCGCGTCGAGACGGGTCTCGCGGACGAGGTCAAGCGGATGCTGGACGACGACGTCGTGCACGCCGCCGAGGACATCGACCTCTGCCTGATCCTCGGCGCGGGCTACCCGTTCCAGATGGGCGGGCTCACGCCCTACCTCGACCGGGTCGGCGCGAGCGAGCGGGCGTTCGGGGACACGTTCCACCACCCCGCGATCCGCGGCGTCGACTGACGCGGAGTGCAGTGACGCGGAAGGGGCGCCGGATCGGATCCGGCGCCCCTTCCGCGCGTCGCCTGCGGGACGGGTCCCGACGGACGATCAGTCGCTGCGGGCGTCGTCCCGGGCCTCGACCTCGTCCGGGAGCGGACGGGCGACCGGGATCTTGCTGCCCAGCACCTGCGCGACGACGTCGCGGGCGATGTGCTGGGGAGTGAGCCCGACGTCCTCGAGGATCTCCTCGCGCTTCGCGTGGTCGAGGAATTGGTCGGGCAGCCCGAGCTCTGTCACCGCGGTGTCCACGCCGGCCTCGCGCAGGTCCTGGCGGATGCGCGTGCCGATCCCGCCGACGCGCACCCCGTCCTCGATCGAGACGACGATGCGGTGCTCGCGGGCGAGCTCGATGATGCTGGTGGGCACGGGCACGACCCAGCGGGGGTCGACGACGGTGGCTCCGATGCCCTGGGCCGCGAGCCGCTGGGCGACCTCGAGACCCATCGCGGCCATCGGCCCGACCGTGACCAGCAGCACGTCCTTGCGCTCGGCGCGGGCGAGCACGTCGACCCCGTCGCCGAGACGCTCGACGGCGTCGATCTCGTCGCCGACGCTCCCCTTCGAGAAGCGCACCACGGTCGGCGCGTCGGTGACGCCGACGGCCTCGCGCAGCTCCTCGCGCAGGCGCACGGAGTCGCGCGGAGCGGCGAGGCGGATGTTCGGGATGACCTGCAGGATCGCCAGATCCCACATGCCGTGGTGGCTCGGACCGTCGGGTCCGGTGACTCCGGCGCGGTCCAGCACGAAGGTGACGCCCGCGCGGTGCAGTGCGACGTCCATCAGCACCTGGTCGAAGGCGCGGTTCACGAAGGTGGCGTACAGCGCGACGACCGGATGCAGCCCGCCGAAGGCGAGACCGGCGGCCGAGGTCACGGCGTGCTGCTCCGCGATGCCGACGTCGAAGACGCGTTCCGGGTACTTCTCGGCGAGGCGGTCGAGACCGACGGGCCGGAGCATGGCGGCCGTGATGCCGACGATCGTCGGGTCCTCGTCGGCCAGCGTGACGATCTCCTCGGCGAACACCGAGGTCCACGAGCGGGCGCCGGCCGCGCTCAGCGGCTCGCCCGTCTCGGGGTCGATCTGCCCGACGGCGTGGAACTGGTCGGCGAGGTCGTGCACGGCCGGACCGAAGCCCTTGCCCTTCTGGGTGATCGCGTGGACGATGACCGGCTGGCCGTAGTCCTTCGCCTGCTGGAGGGCCTCCTCCATCGCCGTCAGGTCGTGGCCGTCGATCGGCCCTAGGTACTTGATGTCGAGGTTGGAGTAGAGCGCCTCGTTGTTGATGAAGCGGCTGAGGAAGCCGTGGAGCCCGCCGCGCACGCCGCGGTAGACGGCGGCGGCGGGGCCGCCCAGCCGCTCCGAGACGGCCCGGGAGCCGCGGTGCATCGTGCGGTAGGTCGGCCGCGTGCGGACGCCGTTGAGGAAGCGGGCCATGCCGCCGATGGTCGGGGCGTAGGAGCGCCCGTTGTCGTTGACCACGATGACCAGCCCGCGGGAGTTGTCGTCGCTGATGTTGTTCAGCGCCTCCCAGGTCATGCCGCCGGTGAGGGCGCCGTCGCCCACGACCGCGACGACGTGGCGGTCGGTCTGGCCGGTCATCGTGAAGGCGCGGGAGATGCCATCCGCCCAGGACAGCGAGCTGGAGGCGTGCGAGCTCTCGACGATGTCGTGCGGCGACTCCCTCCGCTGCGGGTAGCCGGCGAGGCCGCCGCGCTGCCGGAGCTTCGAGAAGTCCTGGCGACCGGTGAGCAGCTTGTGGACGTAGGACTGGTGTCCGGTGTCGAACACGATCGCGTCGTGCGGCGAGTCGAAGACCCGGTGGATCGCGATGGTCGTCTCGACGACGCCGAGGTTCGGGCCCAGGTGGCCGCCGGTCTTCGAGACCTCGCGCACGAGGAAGTCGCGGATCTCCTGCGCCAGCGTCTCGAGCTCGGCCGCGGTCAGGCGATCGAGATCGCGAGGACCGCCGATGGTCTCGAGAACAGCCATGCGCGCCGCCTTCCGGGGTCGTGAGCGAGGTGGGGACGTCTCCCGAGTCTACGCACGGGGCCCCCGGGAACGCGTGTGCGCCTCCCCCGCAGGGAAGGCGCACACGCTCTGCGGCTGATCTAGACGAGCGAGCGCAGCACGTACTGCAGGATGCCGCCGTTGCGGTAGTAGTCCGCCTCACCGGGGGTGTCGATGCGGACGACCGCGTCGAACTCGACGGTCTGCTTGCCCTCGGCCGAGTGCTCGGTCGGCTCGGCGACGACGTGGACCGTCTTGGGGGTGACGCCCTCGTTCAGCTCCTCGATGCCCGAGATGCTGATCGACTCGGTGCCGTCCAGGCCCAGCGACTCCCAGCTCTCGCCCGCGGGGAACTGCAGCGGGACGACGCCCATGCCGATGAGGTTCGAGCGGTGGATCCGCTCGAAGCTCTCGACGATGACCGCCTTGACGCCCAGCAGGCTCGTGCCCTTGGCCGCCCAATCGCGCGACGAGCCGGAGCCGTACTCCTTGCCGCCCAGGATGACGAGCGGGGTTCCCTCGGCCTGGTAGTTCTGCGACGCGTCGTAGATGAACGACTGCGGGGCGTCCGGCTGCGTGAAGTCGCGGGTGTAGCCGCCCTCCACGCCGTCGAGCAGCTGGTTGCGCAGGCGGATGTTCGCGAACGTGCCGCGGATCATCACCTCGTGGTTGCCGCGGCGCGAGCCGTAGGAGTTGTAGTCCTTGCGGTCGATGCCGTGCTCGTCGAGGTAGCGGCCGGCGGGGCTGTCGGCCTTGATCGAGCCGGCGGGGCTGATGTGGTCGGTCGTGACGGAGTCGCCGAGCTTGGCGAGCACGCGGGCACCGGCGATGTCGGTGACCGGGGTCGTCTCCATCGTCATGCCGTCGAAGTACGGGGGCTTCCGCACGTAGGTCGACGACTCGTCCCACTCGAAGATCGAGCCCTCGGGGGTCTGCAGCGCGCGCCAGCGCTCGTCACCGTCGAACACGCCCGCGTACTGCGTGTCGAACATCGACTTGTCGATCGACGAGTCGATCGTCGCCTGCACCTCGGCCGCGTCGGGCCAGATGTCCTTGAGGAACACGTCGTTGCCGTCGGAGTCGGTGCCGAGCGCGTCGACCTCGAAGTCGAAGTTCATCGAGCCGGCGAGCGCGTAGGCGATGACGAGCGGGGGGCTCGCCAGGTAGTTCATCTTCACGTCCGGGTTGATGCGGCCCTCGAAGTTGCGGTTGCCTGAGAGCACGGCGGTCACGGCGAGGTCGTTGTCCTGCACCGCGGCCGAGATCTCCTCGAGCAGCGGGCCGGAGTTGCCGATGCAGGTCGTGCAGCCGTAGCCGACCGTGTAGAAGCCGAGAGCCTCGAGCGACTCGGTCAGGCCGGCCTTCTCGTAGTAGTCGGTGACGACCTTCGACCCGGGTGCCAGCGTGGTCTTCACCCACGGCTTGGCCTTCAGGCCCTTCTGCGCTGCGTTGCGGGCCAGCAGGCCGGCCGCGAGCATGACGGAGGGGTTCGACGTGTTGGTGCAGGAGGTGATCGCCGCGATCGCGACGGCGCCGTGATCGATCGTGAAGGTCCCGCCCTCGCCGAGCTCGACCGTGGTCGGCTTGGAGGCGGTCGCCGGCGCGTGCGAGCGGTGGGTGTGCTCGTGGCTGCTGTGCTCGTCCTGCGGCTGCAGCTCTCCGGGGTCGGAGGCGGGGAACGACTCCGCGATGGTCAGGTCGACGATGTCGTGCGAGACGTCCGCGTAGTTGGTGAGATCCGACTCGAACTGCGTCTTGGCGGACGAGAGCTCGATCCGGTCCTGCGGGCGCTTCGGGCCGGCGATCGAGGGGACGACGGTGCCGAGGTCGAGCTCGAGGTACTCGCTGAAGACCGGCTCGACCGCGGGGTCGTGCCAGAGCTTCTGCAGCTTGGAGTACTGCTCGACGAGTGCGATCTGCTCGTCGCTGCGGCCGGTGAGGCGCAGGTAGTCGAGGGTCACGTCGTCGATGGGGAACATCGCGGCGGTGGAGCCGAACTCGGGGCTCATGTTGCCGATGGTGGCGCGGTTCGCGAGCGGCACCGCGGCGACACCGGCCCCGTAGAACTCGACGAACTTGCCGACCACGCCGTGCTTGCGCAGCATCTGCGTGATGGTGAGCACGACGTCCGTCGCGGTCACGCCGGTCGGGATCGAGCCGGTGAGCTTGAAGCCGACGACCTTCGGGATGAGCATCGAGACGGGCTGGCCGAGCATCGCGGCCTCGGCCTCGATGCCGCCGACGCCCCAGCCGAGCACGCCGAGGCCGTTGACCATCGTCGTGTGCGAGTCGGTGCCGACGCAGGTGTCGGGGTAGGCGCGCAGCGCGCCGCCCACCTCGCGGGTCATGGTGACGCGGGCCAGGTACTCGATGTTGACCTGGTGCACGATGCCGGTTCCGGGCGGGACGACCTTGAAGTCGTCGAAGGCGGTCTGGCCCCAGCGGAGGAACTGGTACCGCTCGCCGTTGCGCTCGTACTCGAGCTCGACGTTGCGCTCGAGCGCGTCCTCGGTGCCGAAGAGGTCGGCGATGACGGAGTGGTCGATGACCATCTCGGCGGGCGCGAGCGGGTTGATCCGGTTCGCGTCGCCGCCCAGGGCAGCGACGGCCTCGCGCATGGTGGCGAGGTCGACGATGCAGGGCACGCCGGTGAAGTCCTGCATGACCACGCGGGCCGGCGTGAACTGGATCTCGGTGTCGGGCTCCGACTCCGGGACCCACTCGCCGAGGGCGCGGATGTGGTCGGCGGTGATGTTCGCGCCGTCCTCCGTGCGGAGGAGGTTCTCGAGCAGCACCTTGAGGCTGAACGGGAGCTTCTCGTGACCGGGGACCCGGTCGATGCGGAACACCTCGTAGTCGGTCGAGCCGACCTTCAGGGTGTCTTTCGATCCAAAGCTGTCTACCGCGGACACGTCGCCCTCTCCTTCGCTGACTGCAGCGTCCGCCGACGGGCGGAGCCGCTCTCCGTCCTCATCTTGACGACCGCGCACAGCGGCCTGCCACCAAGGAGGACCTAACTCCTCGACGCCGAGGCGCCCGGTCGACCTCGCCGCGACGGTGCGGGGAGGCGAGCGCTATTTATCTCGACGTCGAGACAATTCTACGCACGATCCGGAGCATCGCCCGCATCGGCGCGCTCGCCGGCTCCGCGGTACTCGGCCCGGACGGCGAGCACGGTGAGCACCAGCAGCGGCGCGTACAGGGGCAGGCCCAGCGCCAGCTTCCAGATGCCCAGCGCCGTGGTGTCCTCGGCGAGGAACAGCGGGTACTGCACGGCCAGGCGCAGGAGGAAGAGCCCCGCCCACGCGAGGGTCAGGGCGCCGAAGAGGCGGCGCTTCCGCCGATCGGATCGCCAGGCGGTGCCGTCCCCCATCAGGAAGCCGGCGGCGACGCCGATCAGGGGCCAGCGCACGAGGACGGAGAGGAGGAAGACGAGCCCGTAGACGAGGTTGGTGAGCAGCCCCAGGGCGAAGTTGTCGACGCCCCGCCCGGTGAACAGCGCCAGTGCGGCCGAGACCACCACGGCGAGCAGTCCGCCGACGGCCTGGATCACCGGCGTCCGGCCGAGCACCCGCGCCACCGTGAACGCCACGGCGAGCCCGACGGATGCGACCAGCGAGAGCACGAGCTCCGAGGTGACCGTGTAGAGCAGGACGAAGGCGATGCCGGGCACGACGGCCTCGAGGATCCCCCGGACGCCGCCCATGGTGCGCAGCAGCGCCTTCCCGTCGAACGGCTCGCCGTCGGCGACCGCGCCGAGTCCCGAGCGGCGGGCGGCCTGCGCGATCGCGTCGCCGACCTCGGGCCGGACCGGCTCCTCCGATCGGGCCGGTTCCTCGGGCCGCACCGGCTCCATGCCGGTCAGCTCGCGCTCTGCTGGGTCTGGCTGCCGGTCGGCACCTTCAGCGGGATCAGGTCGCGCGGAGGCATCGGGCCGCTGCCGCGGACCACGACGATGCTGCGGAAGAGCTCCTCGACCGAGGCGGCCGCCTGCTCGTCGACGGCTCCGGCTCCGGCGATCACGCCGCGGAGGAACCAGCGCGGACCGTCGACGCCGACGAACCGGGCGACGCGGGTCTGGCCGCCGGCGATCGGGAGCTCGGCGACGAGCTCCGGACCGAAGACGCCGTCGCGCTCCGTCGTCGATCCGCCCTGACGGCCGATCTGCTCGGCGATCTGGCCGCGGATCTCGTGCCAGAGGCCCGAGGAGCGCGGCGCGGAGAAGGGCTGCACCTGCAGCGTCGACCCGGCGTAGTCGAGGCCGACGGCGATGACGCGCTTGGTCCCCTCCTCGACCTCGAGGCGGATGTGCATGCCCTCGCGGGGAAGCACCTTCACCCCGCCGAGGTCGATGTAGGGGCGGACCGGGTTGGCCTCGCGCTCGTCCAGGGGCCCGGCCTCCGCGCGATCCTCCGGCGCCGACTTCTCGAAGTCCTGCTGGACGGGCTCGGCGGCCTCGCCGGCCGTGGGCTGGATGTCGCTCATGCGCTCTCCTCGTGGATTCTGGTCTCCTGGGCGCCGGCGGCGTACCCGGTGGATCCGAAGCCGCCCGTGCCGCGGACCGACTCGGGAAGCTCGTCGACGGCCGTGAACCTCGCCTGGACGACGGGGACGATCACGAGCTGCGCGATCCGGTCCCCCGCCGAGACGCGGTACGTCTCGCGGCTGTCGGTGTTCAGCAGCGCCACCCGGATCTCGCCGCGGTAGCCCGCGTCGATCGTTCCGGGGGCGTTGACGACGGTGATGCCGTGCGCGAAGGCCAGCCCGCTGCGGGGGACGACGAAGCCGGCGTGGCCCTCCGGGAGGGCGACGGCCACCCCGGTGCCGACGGAGGCGCGCTCACCGGGGGCGAGCACCACGTCCTCCGTCGAGTGGAGATCGGCTCCCGCGTCGCCCGGACGGGCGTAGGAGGGGAGCCGGTCCGCGGTGATCGGGACGTCGACGGTTGCAGGCACGTGACGAGGGTAGACCAAACGTCTGATCCAATAGGGTCATGCCGTCCTACCGAGAGAGGCTGTGGCCCGCGCCCTGGCTCTTCGTCGCCACCGCCCTCGTGATCCCCGCCAGCATCCTGGTGTTCGCGCCCATCGACCTCGCGGTGGGGGTGATCGTCGCGGTCGTGCTGTATGCGGGCTGCGTGCTGTCGCTGCTGGCCCTCTCCCCCGTGATCGAGGTGGCGGAGGGGGAGCTGCGCGCCGGCCGCGCGCACATCCCGCTGGACCTCGTGGGCGAGCCGTCCTCCTACTCGGGGGACCAGGCGTTCGCCGAGCGCGGGACGCGCCTGGACGCGCGGGCGTACCTGGTCATCCGCGGCTGGGTGAAGGAGGTGGTGCGGGTCCCGATCGAGGATCCGGCCGACCCGACGCCGTACTGGCTGGTCTCCACCCGCCGCCCGGACGACATCGTCGCCGCGATCCGGGGATCACGGCGACGGAGCGGTCGTCCTTCGGAGCCGGGAGGCGCTTAAGCGGCGCACTCCAGGCAGATCGGTCCGAGCTTCTCCTCGTGGTCGATCTGCGAGCGGTGCTTCACGAGGAAGCAGCTCACGCACGTGAACTCGTCCGCCTGGGGCGGAAGGACCACGACGTCCAGATCGAGGTCGGACAGATCGGCACCGGGCAGTTCGAATCCGCCCGGGTTGTCGGCGTCATCGACGTCGACGACTCCGGACATCTTGTCGGGGACTCGCTCCTTCAGGGCCTCGATCGACTCGGAGTCGTCATCGGTCTTGCGGGGGGCGTCGTAGTCCGTAGCCATTCCCATCCACTTCTTATTTCTGCTGTTCAACAAATCGGCGGGGTCAGTGTGCATCACGACGCATCGATTCGCAAACCACCTCGAACGGCTCTTGACACCCGCTCGCCCCGCCTCCTTCCGCACCAACTTTCGACCCGCCCGGGGTATTCCCGGCCGATCGCCCGGGCGCGTGGCATCCTTGCCCAGTCCGCGTCCAGAAGGAGGGTCCCACGATGATGGAACTGAAGGTGATCGGCGTCGAGGGCGGATCGCTCGTCCTCGTGTCCGAGGGCGGCGAGCGCTTCTCGGTCCGCATCGACGAGACGCTGCAGAGCCAGTTGCGGCCGCGGGTCCACACCCTCCCGCCGCGCGAGAAGCGCGTCTCCCCCCGCGAGATCCAGGCCCACATCCGCTCCGGGCTCTCCGCCGAGGAGGTCGCCGAGCTCACGGGCGCCGACCTGGGCTACGTCCAGCGCTTCGAGGGACCCGTCACGGCCGAGCGCGAGCACATCGTCGCTTCCGCTCTCGCCGTGCGCGTCTACACGACCACCGACCCCGATCCCCTCGAGGAGGGCACGCCCTTCGGCGACGTCATCCGCGACCGCCTCGCGTCGCTCGGCGCCGAGGGCGAGCAGTGGTCGAGCTGGAAGGAGGAGGAGGGCTGGGTCGTCAAGCTCCTCTTCCGCTCGGACGAGATCGACCACGACGCCCGCTGGCGCTTCGACCCGCGGAAGGCGCTGCTGTCGCCGCTGACCTCCGAGGCGATCACGCTCTCGCAGCAGGGCGAGATCCGGCCGACCCTCATCCCGCGCCTGCGCGCCGTCATCCCCGCCGCCGTCGACGAGCTCGCCACGCGCTTCGACCCGGAGTCCGCGGAGGCGCCGACCCGCTCCGCCCGGGCCGACCACCCCACGGCCGGCCGCCCCGCCGCGATGCCGCACGCCCGGCCGGCCGCCGTCCGCCCCTCCGACACGGAGCCGCAGCCGGCCCTCTCCGAGACCCCGCGCCCGATCTCGACGCTCCCCCGCCCCGTCACGAGCACGACGGAGCAGCGCGAGCGCAACCTCAACGACACCGCCGACCTGCTCGACGCCCTGCGGCGGCGCCGGGGCGAGCGCGATCACGCCTCGAGCCTCCGCGTCCGCGAGGAGCCGGAGCCCGAGGCCGAGGCCGCTCCTCCCGTCGAGAAGGCACCTGAGCCGCCGCGCACCGCTCCCCCGGTCCCCGAGCAGCCGTCGGGCGTGCGCGGGAGCCTCCGCAGGGGGCGGGCGTCGATGCCGAGCTGGGACGAGATCGTCTTCGGAGCGCGCAGCGACGACTGACCCTCCGCCGGCGCGGCTCCGCCGGGGCGGACGGTGCCCCTCGTCCCTCCGGCCCGGCTCAGGCCAGCGCGCCGAAGCGGAGGAGCGGCACCTGCGTCTCCTCCGGCGTGAGCGACCCGTGCTGCCCGATCATCGAGCGGCCGGAGGAGTCGTCCGCCGCGTAGTAGGCGATGGTCCTCCGGGCCGCGACGAACACGTCGCCCATCCGCTCGGCCGCCGCCGGAGAGACCTCGCCGAACCAGCCGCTCACGGCGACCTCGTCGCGCGTCGCGATCCAGGCGCGTGCGCCCTCCGCCTCGATCCAGCGCCGCGCCACCTCGTCGGGGTCCACACCCGGCTCGAGGTGCAGCTGCAGGCAGCGGGGCTCTCCGCCGAGGTGCCGGACGCCCTCGAGCAGCGGTCCCCGCTCGACGAGCACGTGCGAGGACGCCGGGACGTCCACGATGCCGTGGTCGGCGGTGACCAGCACGCTCTCGCGGGCGGAGAGCCCGCGGACCGCTCCGCCGACCTCCCCGTCCAGGAGCTCGAGCGCTGCCGTCCACTCCGGCGACTCCCAGCCGCGCGCGTGCGCCGCCTGGTCGAGCTCGGGGACGTAGAGGTACACGAGCTGCCGGCCGCCCTCGTCGAGCAGGGCGCGCGCCGCCGTGAAGCGCTCGGCGACGCCGCCGGCCGAGTGGTACTCGGCGCCGCGCAGGATCGCCCGCGTGAGACCGGAGCGGGCGTACCGCGCGGGGCCGATCACTCCGGCCCGGACACCGGCGGCCGAGGCCTGCTCGAAGACCGTGGGGTGGGGCTGCCACGTCTCGGGCACCATGCCCTCGTCCCAGCCGGAGAGCTGGTTGACCAGGCGGTCGGAGGCGCGGTCGAGCACGCGGTAGCCGACCATCCCGTGCCCGCCCGGGCGCAGGCCCGTCGTCAGGCTCGCCAGGGCCGCCGCGG
Organism: Rathayibacter sp. AY1C6; assembly: GCF_002931535.1. NCBI lineage: Bacteria > Bacillati > Actinomycetota > Actinomycetes > Micrococcales > Microbacteriaceae > Rathayibacter > Rathayibacter sp. AY1C6. The sequence goes on from NZ_PSWC01000030.1 coordinate 21,691, forward strand.
TGGTCGTCGGGAAGCCCGAGACGAGCGTGGTGCCGCGGTTGAGGGCCGGAGCGAGCGTGCGCGAGTGGCCCCCGCGCTGGCGGAGGTTCGCGGCACCCAGGCCGTCAACGAGGACGACCACGATCCGCTCGACGCGGGGCGAGCCGAAGAGGCCGGGGCGGCCCAGGAGCGCGTCAAGGGCGCCCGGCAGGACGTCGGCGAGGCTCCGCCGCCCGTCGGGGGCCGGCGGTAGCATGTGGGTCATCGCGCCCAGTTTCGCACAGCGCCGCCGTCCCCGCCGGGCCGGTGCAGCGGAGCGTCCGCGTGAACGGGAGGGCCGGTCCCGTCCGCGAGGCGCCGTCTCCGCTCCGCCCGTCCCGTCGAGCGCCGCAGGGCGGTGCAGTCCCCCGCCGCCGCCCCGCGCCCGCCACCGAATCGAGTCATGAACGCTGCAGCCCCCTCCTCCGGATCCTCGCTCACCGAGCGCATCGAGGACGTCGACGTCTCGGCCGAGATGGAGGGGTCCTTCCTCGAGTACGCGTACTCGGTCATCTACTCGCGGGCCCTGCCCGACGCCCGCGACGGCCTCAAGCCGGTGCAGCGCCGGATCCTCTACATGATGAGCGAGATGGGGCTGCGGCCCGATCACGGCCACGTGAAGTCGGCCCGCGTGGTCGGCGAGGTGATGGGCAAGCTGCACCCGCACGGCGACGCCTCGATCTACGACTCCCTCGTGCGCCTCGCCCAGCCGTTCACGATGAGGGTCGCCCTCGTCGACGGGCACGGCAACTTCGGCTCCCTCGACGACGGCCCGGCCGCGGCCCGCTACACCGAGGCCCGCCTCGCCCCGGCCGCCACGGCCATGACCGAGCACCTCGGCGAGGACGTCGTCGACTTCGTCCCGAACTACGACAACTCGCACGACCAGCCCGAGGTCCTCCCCTCCGCGTTCCCGAACCTGCTGGTCAACGGGGCCAGCGGCATCGCCGTCGGCATGGCGACGAACATGGCGCCCCACAACCTCGTGGAGGTGATCGGGGCGGCCCGGCACCTGATCGCCCACCCCGACGCGTCCCTGGACGACCTGATGTCGTTCGTCCCGGGACCGGACTTCCCGAGCGGTGGCACGATCGTCGGCCTCGCCGGCGTGCGCGACGCCTACGCGACCGGCCGGGGCGGCTTCAAGACCCGTGCCCGCGTCTCGGTCGAGAGCATCACCGCGCGCAAGTCCGGCCTGGTCGTCACCGAGCTGCCCTACCTCGTCGGCGCCGAGAAGGTCATCGACAAGATCAAGGACGGCGTCCAGAACAAGAAGCTCAGCGGCATCTCGGACGTCACCGACCTGACGGACCGGGACAACGGCCTCCGGCTCGTCATCGGGATCAAGACCGGCTTCAGTCCCGAGGCCGTCCTCGAGCAGCTCTACCGCTACACGCCCCTCGAGGACGCGTTCTCGATCAACAACGTCGCGCTGGTCGACGGCGGCCCGCGCACCCTCGGCCTGAAGGAGCTGCTGCAGGTCTACATCGGCCACCGGGTGAAGGTCGTCACCCGGCGGACCCGCTACCGACTGCGCAAGCGCCAGGAGCGGCTGCACCTGGTCGAGGGCCTGCTCATCGCGATCCTCGACATCGACGAGGTCATCCAGCTGATCCGCGGGAGCGACGACACCGCGGCGGCGCGGGCCCGGCTGATCGAGGTCTTCGACCTCAGCACCCTGCAGGCCGACTACATCCTCGAGCTCCAGCTCCGCCGTCTCACGAAGTTCTCGCGCATCGAGCTCGAGACCGAGCGCGACACCCTCCTCGCCGAGATCGCCGAGCTCGAGGCCCTCCTCGCCAGCCGATCACGGATCGACGAGCTGGTCTCGGACGAGCTCGACGAGGTCGCCCAGCGCCTCGGGACCCCGCGGCGCACCCTGCTCACCGAGGCGCGCCCCTCCGTCGCCACCACCGGGCGGAAGGCCGCCGCGGTGCTCGAGATCGCGGACGTGCCCTGCCGGGTACTGCTGAGCACCACCGGCCGCATGGTGCGGGTCGACCGCGACCCCGAGGCCGCTCCCCACCCCGAGCGCGCCACGCGCCGCTCGAAGCACGACGCCGTCCTCAGCGCGCTCGACACGACCAGCCGGACGGAGATCGGCGCGGTCACCAGCGCCGGTCGGCTCCTCCGCTTCTCGCCGGTCGACGTGCCCGCCGTCCCCTCCTCCTCGGTGCAGCTGGGCGCGGGCGTGCGCATGAGCGACTACCTCCCGCACCTGGCGAAGGACGAGCGGGTGCTCGCGCTCGTCGCCCTCGACGACGAGCGGCCGATCGCGCTCGGCACCCAGCAGGGCGTCGTCAAGCGCGTCGCGCCGGGCGAGCTGCCCAACCGCTCGGACATCGAGCTCATCGCCCTGAAGCCGAAGGACGCCGTCGTGGGCGCGGCCGCGTCGGCGGAGGAGGACGAGCTGGTCTTCGTCACCGGCGAGGCCCAGCTGCTGCGCTTCCCCGCGTCCGCCGTCCGCCCTCAGGGCCGGTCCGCCGCGGGGATGGCCGGGGTCAAGCTGGCCGAGACCGACGACGTCGTGCACTTCGCCGTCGTCGCCGCCGAGGACCGGGACGAGGCCGTCGTCGCGACGGTCGCCGTCGACAGCTGGGCCCTCTCGGGGACCGACACCGGCAGTGCGAAGGTCTCGCCGTTCTCGGAGTTCCCCGCCAAGGGCAGGGCCACCGGCGGAGTCCGTGCGCAGCGCTTCCTCAAGGGTGAGACCGCCCTCGGAGTGGCGTGGGTCGGCCCCGGTCCCGCGCACGCGCTCGAGGCCGACGGCTCGGTCGCCGCGCTGCCCGACTCCGGGATGAAGCGCGACGGCTCCGGCGTGGCGCTCGCGGCGCCGATCGCGACGATCGGAGCGGCGCCCGAGGTGTTCTGAGCTCCGCGACTCAGACGTCGATGCGGTCCCGCGACAGCGACTCGGACCCGCGGACGATGAACTCCTTGCGGGGTGCCACGTCGTTGCCCATCAGCAGCTCGAACACCCGGCCGGCGTTCTCGGCGTCGGCGACCCGCACCCGGCGGAGGGTGCGGCGGGAGCGGTCCATGGTCGTCGTGGCCAGCTGGTCCGCGTCCATCTCGCCGAGCCCCTTGTATCGCTGGATCGGGTCCTGGTAGCGGCGGCCCGCCTTGCCGAGGGCCGCGAGCACGCTCTGCAGCTCCTTCTCGGAGTAGGTGTAGATCGTCTCGTTCGGCTTCTTCCCCGCGTTCATCACCACGAGCCGATGCAGCGGAGGCACGGCGGCGAAGACGCGCCCCGCCTCGACGAGCGGCCGCATGTAGCGGAAGAAGAGCGTGAGCAGCAGGGTGCGGATGTGGGCGCCGTCGACGTCGGCGTCGCTCATCAGGATGATCTTCCCGTAGCGGGCGGCCGAGAGGTCGAAGGAGCGGCCGGAGCCGGCTCCGATCACCTGGATCATCGAGGCGCACTCGGCGTTCGAGAGCATGTCGGCGATGCTCGCCTTCTGCGTGTTGAGGATCTTCCCCCGGATCGGCAGCAGGGCCTGGTACTCGCTGTTGCGGGCGAGCTTGGCGGTGCCGAGGGCGGAGTCGCCCTCGACGATGAAGAGCTCGCTGTTCTCGACGTCGCTGCTGCGGCAGTCGACCAGCTTCGCCGGAAGGGAGGAGGACTCCAGCGCGTTCTTGCGGCGCTGCGTCTCCTTGTGCGCGCGGGCCGAGATCCGCGACTTCATCTCGGCGACGACCTTCTCGAGGAGCTGGGAGGTCTGCGCCTTGTCCTCGCGGCGCGTCGAGGAGAACACCGCGCCCAGCGTCGAGGCGATGGTGGAGGCGACGATCGCGCGGACGGCGGGCGTGCCCAGCACCTCCTTCGTCTGGCCTTCGAACTGCGGCTCAGGGAGCCGCACGGTCAGCACGGCGCTGAGCCCGGCGAGGACGTCGTCCTTCTCGAGCTTGTCCGAGCCGACCTTGAGGCGGCGGGCGTTCGCCTCCACCTGGGAGCGGAGCAGCTTCAGCAGGCCCTGCTCGAAGCCGGTCTGGTGCGTCCCGCCCTTGGGCGTCGAGATGATGTTCACGAAGCTGCGCATCACCGTCTCGTAGCCGGTGCCCCAGCGCAGGGCGATGTCGACCTCGCAGGTGCGCTCCACCTCGGTGGGCACCATGGCGCCGCCGGGGGTCAGCACCGGCACGGTCTCGGTGAAGGTGCCGGAGCCGGTGAGGCGCAGCACCTCGGTCACGGGGGCGTCGGGGGCGAGGAACTCGACGAACTCCGAGATGCCGCCGTCGTAGCGGAACATCTCGGCGCGGCGCTCGTCCGCTCGGTCGTCGACGATGTCGATCGTCAGGCCGGGGACGAGGAACGCGGTCTGCCGGGCGCGCGTCACCAGGTCGTCCGTCTGGAACGAGGCGCCCTTCGTGAAGATCTGGCGGTCGGCCCAGTAGCGCACGCGCGTACCGGTGACGCCCTTGGCGACCTTCCCGACGACCGTCAGCTCCGACCCGTTCTCGAACGGCGTGAACGGAGCGTCGGGGGTGGGCTCGCCCGCATCGGCGAAGCGCCCGGGCTCCCCCCGGTGGAACGACATCCGGTAGGTCCGGCCGTTGCGGTCGACCTCGACGTCCAGGCGCTCCGAGAGCGCGTTGACCACGGAGGCGCCGACGCCGTGCAGACCGCCGGACGCCGCGTAGGACCCCGAGCCGAACTTGCCGCCCGCGTGCAGCTTCGTGAACACGACCTCGACTCCGGAGAGCCCCGTCTTCGGCTCGATGTCGACCGGGATCCCGCGCGCGCGGTCGCGCACCTCGACGCTGCCGTCGGCGTGCAGGAGCACGCTGATCTCGGTCCCGTGCCCGGCCAGCGCCTCGTCGACGGAGTTGTCGATGACCTCCCAGAGGCAGTGCATGAGGCCGCGCGAGTCGGTCGATCCGATGTACATGCCGGGCCGCTTCCGGACCGCCTCGAGACCCTCGAGGACGGAGAGGTGGCGGGCGTTGTAGTCGGTGGAGGCCATCCGCCCAGTCTACTTTCGGGAACCGCTCCGGCCGCGGTGGCGCGGCACCCGGCGGCAGCACGATGGCCGCTCGGCGCGGGGCCCCTACGCGCAGAGCGAAATGCCGACCGATCGACTCCGTGCGGAAACAATCGCGTGCTTGGATGGGTTCCACTAAGCAGAGATCGAAGAACGAGTGCAGGAGGCCAAGTCATGTCGACCACAGCAACCCAGAACGGCGTGGACGAGCTCGCCGGTGCCCACCAGCTCTCCGCCGCCGACCGCTGCGACAGCTGCGGTGCCCAGGCGTACATCCGAGTGGTCGTGAACAACGGAGAACTGCTGTTCTGCGCGCACCACGGGAAGAAGTACCAGGAGAAGCTCTCCAGCATCGCCCAGAGCTGGCACGACGAGTCCGCCCGACTCTTCGAGGAGCAGCGTCCCTAGCGCGTCCCCGATCAGCCCGGACGGCGCGTCAGCGCCCTACCGACCGACACCGAGCCGCTTCGCGATCACTTCGCGAGCGGCTCGTGCCGTTTCATCGACCAGGCGGAGACGCTCGTCCGACGGGGAGTAGGCGTCGCCGAGGGCGCGCCGCAGGATCGCGTCCGCGAGCGAGGGGTTCTTCGCGAGGACGGGGCCGTGCAGGTGCGTGCCCAGAAGGCCTCCCTCCGCGTAGCCTTCGTGGCCGGCGCCGTCGCCGGTGCCGTGCAGCACTCGGCCGAGCGCGTGCTCGGGTGCGATCCCGGTCATCCGGCGCTCGTGGTTCTCGAAGCCGACGAGGACACCGCCCGGCGTCTCGACGAGGAGGTCGTCGGTCGCGCGCTCGCCCGTGACCGAGTCTCCGGGGAACAGTCCGATCCCCCGGGCGCCACCCGCGGCCGTGCTGATCGAACCGGCCAGCATCTCCCAGCCGGCCCCGACCGCGACCACCTGGGTGCCCTGGTCGACCCAGGCCCGCAGCGTCGGCGCGATCTCGTGGAGGAGGGCCAGGACGCCCGGGAGGTCCTCGTCCGCTCCCGTCCCGGCGACCAGGACGTCAGGACGGACCTCGGCGTCGGAGGCGGCCGCCAGCGGCACCACCTCCGCCTCGACCCCCGACCAGCGCGCCCGAGCCGCGAGGACCCGGGCGTTCGCCGCGTCGCCGTTGCTGTCCAGGACGTCGGGAGCGAGCACGGCGATGCGGAGGGTGGTCACGCGGTCTCCTCGCGGTTGGTGACGAGCTGCAGGTGCGCACGGGTGCGGCGCATCGAATCGGCCGAGAAGACGATGGTCTTCCGGCCGGAGGCGGGGGTCGGCAGAGCGAGGAACGCGTCGAGCGCGCGGCCCAGGTCCTCGTCGACGGAATCGACGCGGACGCCGTCGTAGCGCAGGTGCAGCGCCGCCTCGTGCGCCTTCGACCCCGAGACGACTCTGACGTGCCCGAGCACGGAGGTGTCCACGGGCCAGAAGTAGGAGGGGTCTCGGACGTCGGAGCCGATCGCGAGCATGATCTGCTCGGTCCCCTCGGGGATCTCCGCGATGTTCAGGCGGTAGCTCGCCGGGTTCTGGACCAGGACGAACTCGACCTCGTGGCCGCGCACGGTGACGATCTCGCCCCGCCCGAAGACGGGGTCGATGCTCGAGAGCGCGGAGGCGGCGAGGGCCGGGTCGAAGCGCTCAGCGAGCACGGCGCGGGCCGTGGAGACGGCCGCCGCGGCGTCCACCGCGTAGTGGACGCCCCGCGCGGGGAGCCGGACCTCGAGCGGGTCGCCATCGCTGACGATGCGCGCGGCCGCTCCCGTCGTGCTCTCGACGACGGTGGTGGCGCGGTCGGTCCCGGCCTCCGCCTCCGCGGCGTAGCCGAGACCGCCGGACGCGGAGTCGCGGACGGAGGAGGAGACGCCGTACCAGCGGATCCGCTCGTCGGGGAGGGAGGTCGCGACATCGGCGACGTGGCGGTCGTCGGCGTTCAGCACGACGGGACCGGTCGCGCGGGAGGCGATGGTGCCGAGCATCCGGGCGACCATGGCCGGATCGAAGAAGCGGTCGATCTGGTCGACCACCACGTTCGTCAGCAGGACGACGCGGGGGCGCATCCGGGGCGCGAGGCGCGCGCCGTGACCCTCGTCCATCTCGAGGACGGCGATGTCGGCGTCGATCCGTCCGCGGAGGTCCGCCCGCTCCAGGAGCGCGGAGGTCAGCCCCTGGGCGATGTTGGCCGTCGAGGGGTTGGTGAAGACCCGGAGCCCGTGCGCGCGGAGCACCGCGACCAGCATCTTGGTCGTGGTCGACTTGCCCGCCGATCCCGTGACGACCACGAGGCCGTCCCGGAACCCGTCGAGCACCGCGGGCAGGAATCCGGGCGCGACGCGGTTCACCACGAGTCCGGGCACGGCGGATCCCCCGCCGGGCTTCCGGACCCGCGCGGCGAACCGGGCGGCCCTCCCGAGGAGGACCGCCGGCGCGTAGCGGATCACCGGCCTACTCGAGGTAGTCGCGGAGCGACTGCGAGCGGGACGGGTGGCGGAGCTTGGCCATCGTCTTGGACTCGATCTGACGGATGCGCTCGCGCGTCACGCCGAAGGTGTCGCCGATCTGGTCGAGCGTCTTCGGCATGCCGTCGCCGAGGCCGAAGCGCATGCGGATCACGCCGGCCTCCCGCTCCGAGAGCGAGTCGAGCAGCGACTCCAGCTGCTTCTGCAGCATGGTGAAGCCCACGGCGTCGGCCGGGACGACCGCCTCGGTGTCCTCGATGAGGTCGCCGAACTCGCTGTCGCCGTCCTCGCCCAGGGGCGTGTGCAGCGAGATCGGCTCGCGCCCGTACTTCTGCACCTCGATGACCTTCTCGGGGGTCATGTCGAGCTCGCGCGAGAGCTCCTCGGGCGTGGGCTCGCGGCCCAGGTCCTGGAGCATCTGGCGCTGCACGCGGGCCAGCTTGTTGATGACCTCGACCATGTGCACCGGGATGCGGATGGTGCGGGCCTGGTCGGCCATCGCGCGGGTGATCGCCTGGCGGATCCACCACGTGGCGTAGGTCGAGAACTTGAAGCCCTTGGTGTAGTCGAACTTCTCGACCGCACGGATGAGGCCCAGATTGCCCTCCTGGATGAGGTCGAGGAACTGCATCCCGCGACCGGTGTAGCGCTTCGCGAGGCTGACGACGAGCCGGAGATTCGCTCCGAGCAGGTGGCTCTTCGCGCGCTGGCCGTCCTTCGCGACCCAGCGCAGCTCGCGGACGAGCTCCGGGCTGAGGTCGGTCGAGTTGGCGAGCTTGTCCTCGGCGAACAGGCCGGCCTCGATGCGCATCGCGAGCTCGACCTCCTCGGCCGCGTTCAGGAGCGCGACCTTGCCGATCTGCTTCAGGTAGTCCTTGACCGGGTCGGCGGTGGCACCGGTGATCGCGGTCGAGTAGACCGGGACCTCGTCGTCCTCTCCGCCGAACGACAGGACGAGCGCACCGCTCGGGAGCGGCTCGGCCGGAGCGGCGACGGCGGCGGCGGCCGGGGCCTCCGGCGTCTCCGCGTCGTCCTTCGCGTCGGTCTCGGTGTCCTCGGCGACGACCTCGGTCTCCTCCTCCTCCGCTGCCTCGTCGGGCTCGACGGCGTCGGTCGGCTCCTCCTCGGTGTCGGCGGGAGCGGCGGCCTTGGTCGTGGCGCGCGAGCGGGTCGTCTTGGCCGCGGTGGTCTTGGCCGCCGTGGTCTTCGCCGCGGGCTTGCGCGTCGCGGGCTTCTTGGTGGTCGTCGTCACGTCGTCGTCGACGGCGTCGAGCGTTGCGGTCTTGGTAGCTCTGGTGGCCATGGCGGCACCTCTCCATCCGTTGCGTCCCGGGGGCGGGCGGCGCGGGAAGGCGTCGTCCGTCGGTGGGCATTACGAGGACCCATGTCAAGTCGAGGACGTCGCACGCCCGACGTGGGCCTGGTGCTCCTCGACCCGAACGGGTCCTATTGACAATTATTGCACGTCTGAGTAGTGCAGCCGTGCGGTGCGGTGCGAGTGGGGCTCGATCCGGCGGGATCCGGGCCGTTCCGCTGGGACATCGCGTCTGCAGAAGGGCGGATCGACGGGGACGACCGTCAGCGCCCCGCGCGGCCGCGGCGCATCCGGTCACTCAGTGCAACCCAGAGAGGGGCCACGGTTATTCCCTCGTCCTCGGCCAGGCGGCGGCGGGTCCGGCGGCGCGCGACGACGAGTCCGACGACTCCGGCGCCGACCACCACGTACTGCACGCACCACGCCAGGCGGAAGTGCTCGAGCGAGTAGGTCTGCTCCGAGGAGGCGCCGGGACCGGCCAGTGCGTCGAGGATCAGGCCGATCGCGAACATCATCGTGAAGCTGGCCAGGAACCCGCCCACGTTCACGACTCCGTTGGCCGCGCCGAGGCTCCGCGAGGGGTTGAACGTGCGGGCGAAGTCGAACCCGATCATGGAGCCGGGGCCGCCCGCTCCGACGACGATCAGGAGCAGCACCACGAGCCAGTACGGCGGGACGCCGGGCCAGAGCAGCACGACGGTCCAGGCGACCGCCATCGCCGAGACGATCCCGAGCACGAGGTTGCTGCGGCGCATGGGGTGGCGAGCGGTCAGGACGCCGAGCACCGGCCCGACGACGATCCCCGCGATCACGACGATCGTGAGGGTCGGCGCGGCGACGGTCGGCGGCAGGCCGATCGCGTAGACGAGGAAGGGGTAGCCCCAGAGCAGCGTGAACACCGTGCCGGAGGACTGCGTGACGAAGTGCGACCAGAAGCCGAGCTGCGTCCCCGGCCGGCGCAGGCTCACTCCGAGCTGCGCGATCGTCGCCCGGAGCGTCGGCGGCACCAGGATGATCGGCTCGGTGCGCGGCGGGACGTCGGCGACCAGGAGGAGCACGCCGAGGAAGGACACGGCCCCGAGGCCGGCGGCGCTGAGGAACGCGGGCTCCCAGCCGAACGTGTGGAGGATCGCCGCGAAAGGGAGTGCGGAGAGGATCTGGCCCACCTGGCCGATGTTGCCGATCCACTGCGAGAGCTGCGGCACGATCGGTCCGCTGAACCAGGTGACCGTGAGGCGGATCACGGAGGTGAAGATCGCGGCGTCCCCCGCTCCCAGCAGGATCCGCCCGACGATCGCGACGCCGATGCCCGGCGCGATCGCGACCACGACCTGGCCCGCCATCATCAGTGCCGTGCCCGAGAGGATCAGGGTCCGCGGGCCGAACCGGTCGATGAGGATCCCGACCGGGATCTGCATCCCGGCGTAGACGATCAGCTGGACGACGGCGAGCGACGAGAGGACGGCGGCGGCCACCCCGAACCGCTCCGCGGCGTCCACTCCTGCGACGCCCAGCGTCGTGCGGTCCAGGACCGCGACGAGGTAGGCGAACGCTCCGGCACCGAAGACGAACCAGGCTCGACGATCACGCACTCGTCCGATCCTACGGCCGCTCAGGAGGCGGTGGGCTCCTCGCCCGGGCGACGGATCGCGAGGAACTTCTCGAGCTCGGCGGCGATCGCGTCGGCGCTGGGCACGAAGCCGTCCTCGTCGGTGAGCGGCGAGCGGAGGCTCGTCCCCTCCATGTAGGTGTCGTGCCGCGCCTCGAGGGCCGAGACCAGCTTCTGCAGCTCGTCGTTGCCGCCGACCTGCTCGTCGACCTTGCCGAGGAACTCCCGCCCGCTCTCGCGCAGGCGGTCCGTCGGGAAGATGAGGCCGGTCGACGCCGAGATGCTCTCGAGCGCCGCGACCGCCGCCTGCGGGTACTCGGTGTCCGACAGGTAGTGCGGGATGAGCAGCGCGAAGCCGATCACGGTCAGACCGCGCTCGTAGAGGCGCAGCTCGAGCAGGTGGAGGACGTTCGAGGGCACCTGCGTGTGCGGCTTCCAGACCGACATCGCCTCGATCAGGTCCTCGCGGTTCCCGCTCACGGTGACGCCGACGGGCCGGGTGTGCGGCACGGGCATCGGGATCGCCTGGACCCACGTGGTCGAGGCGACGTCGAGCCGCTCGAGGAGGGAGACCACCGCGCGGGTGAACCGCTCCCACTGGAAGTCGGGCTCGAAGCCGGTGAGCAGGAGGAACGGCTGGTGCAGCTCGTCGTGCGCGAGCGAGAGCCGGAGCATCGCAGGACGGTAGTCCGTCAGGTGGTCCTGGTCGAACGTGATGATGGGGCGGCGGGCCCGGTAGTCGAGCAGCTGATCCTGGTCGAAGACCGCGACCTCGCGGTGCTCGAGGGTCTCGAAGAGGTACTCCCCCAGCTGCCCCACCGCTCCCCCGGCGTCGGCCGAGCCGGTCAGGCCCGCGACGAGGTGCAGCCCGCGCGGGATCTCGGAGAGGTCGCCCTCGATCTCGAACAGGTCTTCCGGATCCAGCATGCGTCCAGTCTAAACGGGGGTCCCGGCGCCCCGGCCGGGTCCGCTGAGCCCTCAGCGAACAGCGCCTAGCATTGCCGCCATGCCCCTCTCCTCTCTCGAGTACTCGACCGTTCCCGCCTCCGACATCGACACCGACGCCCTCGTCCTCGGCGTCGCCCCGGGACCCGATGGTCCCCGGCTCGTCGGCGCGGAGGGCTTCGAGGAGCTGGCCCCCGCGCTGACCGCGCTCGGCGCGACCGGCGCCGCCGAGACGCTCGTGCGCGTGCCGTCCTCGGTCCGTGCCGGAGTGATCGTCCTCGTCGGACTCGGCTCGGCGGAGCCCGACGACACCGCGCTGCGGAACGCCGCGGGCGCCGCCGTCCGCCTGCTCGCGGGGTCCGCCTCCGTCGCCCTCTCCCTCCCCGCCGGCTCCGACGGCACGCTCGCCGCGGTCGCCGAGGGCGCCGCGCTCGGCTCCTACTCCTTCACCGCCTTCCGCGGCAGCACCGCCGCCACGGCGAAGGCGCCCGTCGAGCACGTCGTCCTGCTGGGCGGCGGCGAGTCGGCCGACCCCGCCGTCCTGGACCGGGCGCTCGTGCTCGGCCGCGCGGTCGGCACGGTGAAGGACCTCGTCAACACTCCCCCGTCGCACCTCTATCCGCAGACGCTGGCCGAGGCCGTGCGGACCGGCGCCGAGGGACTGCCCCTCGAGGTCACCGTCTGGGACGAGGAGGCCCTCGCGGAGGAGGGGTTCGGCGGCATCCTCGGAGTCGGCAGCGGCTCCTCCCGCCCGCCCCGCCTCGTGAAGGTCGCCTACGCGCCCGAGGGCGCGAGCACCCACCTCGCCCTGGTCGGCAAGGGCATCACCTTCGACAGCGGCGGACTCTCGCTCAAGCCGCCGGCCTCGATGATCGGGATGAAGACCGACATGGCGGGCGCGGCGACCGTGTACGCCGTCGTGCGCGCCATCGCGGAGCTCGGCCTCCCGCTCCGCGCGACCGCCTGGCTCTGCATCGCCGAGAACCTCCCCTCCGGGACCGCGATCCGCCCGGACGACGTGCTCACCGTGCGCGGCGGGACCACGGTGGAGGTGCTGAACACCGACGCCGAGGGCCGGCTGGTGCTCGCCGACGGCCTCGTCGCCGCCAGCGAGGAGCAGCCCGATGCGATCATCGACGTCGCGACGCTGACCGGCGCCTCCGTGGTCGCCCTCGGCAACCGGACCGTCGGCGCTCTGGGCGACGACGAGCTGGTCTCCCGCGTCCTCGACGCCGCCCGCGCGGCGGGAGAGCCCTTCTGGCAGATGCCCCTCCCCGCGGAGCTGCGACCGCTGCTCAACTCGGACATCGCCGACATCGCGAACGTCAAGCCGGGCAACACCGCCGGCGGCATGCTCCTCGCCGGCCACTTCCTCCGCGAGTTCGTCGGGAAGCGCGGCGAGGGCGAGGACGCGACCACGATCCCGTGGGCGCACCTCGACATCGCCGGCCCCTCGAGCAACGGAGGCGGTGGCTACGGCTTCACCGGAGCCGGCGCCACGGGGGTCTCGGTGCGCGCGCTGATCGCCCTGGCCGAGGGCTTCGCGAGCGCGTAGTAGGGTCGACGGGGCGGGAGATCCCGCCTCGTCCCCCCTCCCGATCCGCTCGGCGCTCAGCGCCGGAGCCGGTCGGCCGGGAAGCGGGACCGCACGTCGCGAGGGAGTCACTGGGTGTCGGAAGAGCGCTACGACCTGGTCGTGCTCGGAGGTGGCAGCGGCGGGTACGCGGCGGCCCTCCGGGCGACGCAGCTCGGGATGAGCGTCGCGCTCGTGGAGCGCGACAAGCTCGGCGGCACCTGCCTGCACCGCGGGTGCGTGCCCACCAAGGCCCTGCTGCACGCCGCCGAGCTGGCGGACGGCGCCCGCGAGGGAGAGAAGTACGGCGTGCTCTCGAGCTTCACCGGGATCGACATGGCGGGCGTCACGCGCTACCGCGAGGGCGTCGTCGCCGGCAAGTACAAGGGGCTCCAGAGCCTCGTGTCCTCGCGCGGCATCACGGTCGTCACGGGCGACGGCCGACTCACCGCGCCGGGCACCGTGACGGTCGGCGAGCACGTGCTCCACGGCGCGTCGGTCGTCGTCGCCACCGGGTCCGCCTCCCGCACCCTCCCCGGGATCGAGATCGGCGGCCGCATCCTGACGAGCGACCAGGCTCTCGAGCTCGACCACGTGCCCGCGAGCGTCGTCGTCCTCGGCGGCGGAGTGATCGGCGTCGAGTTCGCGAGCGTCTGGCGCTCGTTCGGCGCCGAGGTCACGATCGTCGAGGCCCTCCCCCACCTCGTCCCCAACGAGGACGAGAGCGTCAGCAAGCAGCTGGAGCGCGCCTTCCGCAAGCGGGGCATCGCCTTCCAGCTGGGATCCCGCGTCGCGTCGGTCTCGCAGAGCGAGGGCGGCGTCTCCGTGTCGCTCGAGAGCGGCGCAACGGTGGAGGGCGAGATCCTGCTGGTCGCCGTCGGCCGCGGCCCGGTGACCGCGGGCATCGGCCTCGAGGAGGCCGGGGTCCGCCTCGACCGCGGCTACGTGCTGACCGACGAGCGCCTGCAGACCTCCGTCCCCGGCGTGTACGCCGTGGGCGACATCGTGCCGGGGCTCCAGCTCGCGCACCGGAGCTTCCAGCAGGGGATCTTCGTCGCGGAGGAGATCGCCGGTCTGGGGCCGCAGGTCGTCAGGGACGTCAACGTCCCGAAGGTGACCTACAGCGACCCCGAAGTGGCCTCCGTCGGCCTCGGCGAGGCCCGCGCGATCGCCGAGTACGGCGCCGAGCGCGTCGCCGTGTACGACTACGGCCTCGGCGGCAACGCCCGGAGCACGATCATCGGGACCACCGGCTCCGTGAAGGTCGTGCGCCTGGTCGACGGCCCCGTCGTCGGCGTGCACATGGTCGGAGCCCGCGTCGGCGAGCTGATCGGCGAGGCTCAGCTCATCGTGAACTGGGAGGCGCACCCCGAGGACGTCGCGCCCCTCGTGCACGCGCACCCCACTCAGAACGAGGCGCTCGGCGAGGCGCACCTCGCTCTGGCCGGGAAGCCGCTGCACGCCCTGTAGAACCACTGCGGTGCGGCGACCCGCCGCTTCCGCATCAGTAAGCTGGACATCGAAACACAAGCGTCTTAAGGAGACAGGCTCATGAGCGAATCCGTCAGCCTCCCGGCACTCGGAGAGAGTGTCACGGAAGGAACGGTCACCCGCTGGCTGAAGAACGTCGGGGACCGCGTCGAGGTGGACGAGCCCCTGCTCGAGGTCTCGACCGACAAGGTCGACACCGAGATCCCGTCGCCCGTCGCGGGAGTGATCGAGGAGATCCTCGTCCAGGAGGACGAGACCGTCGAGGTCGGCGCCGAGCTGGTGCGCATCGGAGACGGCTCCGGAGCCGCGTCGGCGTCCGAGCCCGAGGCTCCCGCCGAGGAGGCCCCCGAGGTCCAGGCCGCCGAGACCGAGGCCACTGACGAGGCGACCCCGTCGGTGGACGCCGAGAGCGACGCCGAGGCTCCCGCCCCGGCCGAGCCCGAGCCCGCCCCGGCCGCCGACTCCGGTTCCCGTGAGGGTGGAGAGGTCGATGCCGTTCTCGCCGGCGAGCTTGCGCACGAGCGGGGTGACGTAGCCGGGGTTGGAGTCG
>NZ_PSWC01000031.1:0-36337 GCF_002931535.1 Rathayibacter sp. AY1C6
GGGGTTCGGGGGTCCAGGGGAGGCATGCACAGGAGACACGCGAGGTCCCTGTTCGTGACGCGGAGGCGCGGAATGCGTCCGGGGTGGCGCAGTGATCGGTGTCGGACCGGCGCGACCGGCAGGGGCTGTGCCATCGTCGGGAGAGGGCGGAGTCCCCGCCGATCCGGAACCGACACCCAGGAGACGACCGCATGGCGCACGCCGCGCTGATCATCCACAGCGCACGGAAGGTCGACGCGGCCGGGACGGTGGAGGACCACTGGCTCCTCGCGCGGGACGGCGCGATCACGGCGACCGGCACCGGCACCGGCTGGCAGGCGCAGGCGGAGGGGGCGCAGCTGCACGACGCGCGGGGCCTCACCGCTGTCCCGGGCTTCATCGACCTCCATGTGCACGGAGGGGGCGGTCACGGCTTCGACGGAGGAGCGGAGACGATCCGCGCGGGCCTCGCGCTGCACCGCTCCCGCGGCACCACGCGCTCGCTGGTCAGCCTGGTGTCGGCACCGCTGGAGCAGCTGGAGGCCTCTCTGGACGCGGTCTCGGCTCTCGCGGCCGCCGACCCGCTCGTGCTCGGCGCGCACCTGGAGGGCCCGTTCCTTGCGCCCTCGCGCAGGGGAGCGCACGACCCCGCGGCTCTCGTGCACCCCTCCTCCGGCGCGGTCGGCCGGCTGCTGGACGCCGCCCGCGGACGCCTCGCGCAGATCACGCTCGCGCCCGAGCTGCCGGGAGCCCTCGCCGCGGTGGAGCGGCTCGCCGGCGCCGGCACGGTGGTCGCGGTGGGCCACACCGAGGCGGACGCCGACCAGGCGCGGGCCGCGTTCGACCGCGGAGCCCGGCTGGTCACGCACGCGTTCAACGCCATGCCCGGGATCGGCCACCGCTCCCCGGGCCCGATCCCGGTGGCCCTGGGAGACGAGCGGGTCGCGCTCGAGCTGATCCTCGACGGCCGGCACGTGGACGTCGAGGTGGTGCGGCTCGCGTTCGCGGCGGCTCCCGGGCGGATCGCGCTCGTCACCGACGCGATGGCGGCGGCCGGGGCGGGCGACGGAACGCACCGCCTCGGCCCGGTCGACGTCGAGGTGCTCGGCGGAGTCGCCCGGCTCGCGGGCACCGCTGTGCTCGCCGGATCCACGCTCACGCAGGAGGAGGCCCTGCGGCGGGCCGTCGGGCCCGGCCGGCTCGGGCTGGAGGCGTCCGTCGCCGCCCTCACCGCCGTTCCCGCCCGCGTGCTCGGCCGTGGCGACCTCGGCCTGCTGGCCCCCGGGTACCGCGCCGACGTCGTCCTGCTCGACGCATCGCTCCGCGTGCAGCGGGTCTGGGCCGAGGGGCGCCCGTTCCCCGACTCCGCGGCCGGCGCGACGCGACCCCGGGTCAGGGCGTCGGCGTGACGGTCCAGGTCCCCTCGGTCTGGACGGCCATGACGCCGGGCAGGTCGGCCTCGAACACCTCGGAGAAGGCGACGGAGTCGCCGAACAGCTGCGGCTGATCGGAGGTCGTGAACACGCGGCCGGAGAACGAGTCGTCCGGACCCGCGGGCGTGTAGTCGACCGTCACGCGCGGGACGTCGTCGGAGAAGAACAGGACGGCCGGGCCGGTGCCGGACTGCGCACCGCTCACCGTCGCGAGGTCGTTCCAGCTCTGCAGGCCGAGCGTCCACGGCCCGTCGGCTCGGACGATCACCTGCTGCTCGACGGGGTCGTCTCGGAAGATCCCGGTCAGGAACGACCCCGTCATCGGGGCGGCGGCCTCGCCGAAGGGCGTCATCCGGCCCGCGGCGGTGACGATCGCCGTGCCGGTGCAGGCCGAGCAGTCCAGGCTCAGGACGACCGCGAACTCGCCCTGCCGCTGGAACGACACGTCGGCCGGGCCGGTGCCCGAGACGGTGGCGGGGACTCCCTCGCCGACCGGCCCGGCGTCGACGACGGTGCCGACCGGCTCGGCGGTCGCCGGAGCGGAGGGGGTCGGGCTCGGAGTGATCAGGTCGGTGACGGCGGGTCTCGGCGTCCGCGAGGCGGGCGCGGACGCCGTGGCGCCCGCCTCGGCCCCGCCGCCGGCGGTGCACCCGCCCAGCAGCAGGAGCCCCGCCGCTGCCGTCGTCGCCACTGCCGCTGTCGTCCCCCGAGCCCTCATGCGTCCAGACTGCCAGGGCTGGTCCGGATCGTCGTCCCCGGAGGGAGTCAGAGGAGCAGGGCGCCGAGGCCCGCGGCGGCGAGGACGACGATCCACGGGGGCACGGTCCAGCGCGTCAGCGCCACGAAGGCGCCGATCGCGAGCGCCAGAGCGCCGGTCGAGCCGATGCCCTCGGTCAGCACCGGGTCGTAGAGGGCGCCGCCGAGCAGTCCCACCACGCCGGCGTTCACGCCGGCCAGCGCCCTCTGCGCGACCGGCAGGTGCCGCAGCCGCTGCCAGAACGGGAGCACGCCGACCACGAGCAGAGCGCCCGGCAGGAAGATCGCGACCAGCGCGATCGCCGCCCCCGCGACGCCGTCCGGCGTCCCCGCGCCCACCGCGCCGAGGAACGCGGAGAAGGTGAAGAGCGGGCCCGGCACCGCCTGCGCCGCGCCGTAGCCGGCCAGGAACTCGCTCTGCCCGACCGTGCCGGCGCCGACCGTCTGCGCCTCCAGCAGAGGCAGCACGACGTGGCCGCCCCCGAACACCAGAGCGCCCGCGCGGTAGAAGACGGAGGCGAGACCCGCCGCTCCCTCGCCGGTGAGCGCGGCGAGCAGGGGGAGGCCGGCCAGGAGGAGCCCCCAGAGGGCGAGGGCCGAGACCGCGAGCGCCGTCGGGATCCGGACCGCGAAGCCCGGGCCCTCGTCCGGAGCCGCCTCCTCGCCGCGCAGCCACAGGACGCCGGCCAGGCCCGCCGCCGCGATCACCGCCACCTGCAGCGCGGGCTCCGGGGCGAGGAGGACGGCGACAGCCGCTGCGCCGGCGATCGTCGCGCGGCGGCGGTCCGGTGCGAGCGAGCGCGCCATCCCGAGCACGGCCTGCGCGACGACCGCGGCCGCCGCCGCCTGGAGGCCCAGGAGCCAGCCGGCGGAGGCGACATCGCCCGCACCGGCGACGAGACCGGCGACGAGGACCAGGGCGATCGCCGAGGGGAGCGTGAATCCGCACCACGCGGCGACCAGTCCGGCGAGCCCCGCGCGCTGCAGGCCGACCGCCATCCCGACCTGGCTGGACGCGGGTCCGGGGAGGAACTGGCACAGCGCGACGAGGTCGGCGTACGCGCGATCGGTCAGCCAGCCGCGGCGCACCACGAACTCCTCGCGGAAGTAGCCGAGGTGCGCGATCGGCCCGCCGAACGAGGTCAGCCCGAGGCGGAGGAACACGAGGAGCACGGGGAGGGCGCCGCCCCGCTGCAGCCGACCCGTCTCCGACACGGGGGCATCCTGCCAGACGGCGGTGTCCGGCGCGCGTCGTGTCACCGGAAAAGGGACGATAAGCGGCTGGATAAGCGATTCCTCGCCCATTCTCCTCCGGTTGATAAAGCGGTGGGTAGAAATACTGAACCCCTTCTCATCCCCTCTGTTAGCCTGATCCGGCTTCCCTTTCCTTCTCGAGGAGAAGGTGATCCGCATCAGTAGCGCGAGCACTGCCGCTCGTTCACTGAACGCCTTCTCCTCCTCTTTCGATCGGTGTACCCGGAACGGTGACGATCGGAAAGGCTCTCTCTTCCGTGACTCCTCAGGACACTGCCGTCGGCGACTCCGCCGACTCCTCCCGCACCGGCTCCCGGTCGGGCGTCAAGGCCCTCTCCGCTCTCTCCCGCCGCACGATCCTCGCCGGATCCGTCGCCGGCGCGGGCGCGATCGCGTTCGCGACGCCGGCCCTCGCGGCCGGCGACCTCACCGCGGTGCCCCGACTGCCCGGCGAGGTCTCGCGCCTGTCCACCGCCACGTCGAAGACGGGCGGGAAGCGCTACGAGATCATCGACGTCGTCGTCGCGGGGGACCGGGCGCGCCTGTTCGTGCCGCACGCGACGCCTCCGTCGCAGACCAGGGGCGCATCGATGCTCTGGTACTACCACGCCCGCAACGGCACCCACACGGCGCTCTCGAGCGCGTTCGCCTACTCCGCCGACCTCGCCGTGGACCGCGGCATCGTCAGCATCTGCCCGACCTACGGCGGCAGCATCTGGTCGAGCCCGCGGGCGATCGAGATCCAGGCCGCTGTCGCCGCCTGGGCCTCGTCGGTGTGGCGGATCGACGCGAGCCTCCTGCGCTCCGACTCCGGAGGCGGGCCGCTCCTGGCCTGGGCCTACGGGAAGCGGATGGTGCCGAACATCCGGGGCGCGTACCTCTGCAGCAGCTCCTACGACATGGAGGAGCGCGCGGCGAGCGAGCCGGACAAGATCGGCCCCGAGTACGCGGATGCGGCGGCGATCGCCGCCACCAACCCGGCGCGGCTGCCCGCGTCGGTGTGGCGCGGCGCCCGGCTGAGGATCACCGGATCTCCCGACGACGTCATGGTGCCGCTCGCCCTGCACGGCGCCGCCCTGCACGCCGCTGCCCTGCCCCTGGCGAAGGAGGCGACGCTGCGCACCCACCCGGGGGAGGGCACCGACGGCCACAAGGTCCCGAGCTTCACCAACAAGGAGATGATCGACACCTTCCAGCGCTGGATCGCCGAGGGCCCCGTGCCGCAGACGGAGCCCGTGCCCGAGACGCCGCCCGTGTCCACGCTGCCCGGCGCGGGCACCTACGAGAACGGCGCCGCGCAGATCGTCACCACCGGCACCTGGACGACGCTGAAGGCCACCGCGGACAGCGGCGGGAGCATCGCCTACTCGACCAGCTCCGGCGCCTCCGCGACGCTCGCCTTCACCGGCACGAGCATCGCCTGGATCAGCCGACTCACGTCGTCCTCCGGGATCAACGACGTCGAGCTCGACGGCGTGAAGGTCGCCTCCGTCGACCGCTACAGCGCGTCCGCCCGCTCGAAGCAGACGGTGTGGAGCAGCGGACAGCTCGCGGCCGGGCCGCACACGCTGACGATCCGCCGGGGGAGCAGCCGCAATCCGGCCTCGACCGGCAGCAATCTGCTGCTCGACTCCTTCGTGGTCGGCGACGCGACGCCTCCGCCGGCGACGACCCTGCCCGGAGCGGGCACCTACGAGAACGGCGCCGCCCCGATCGTCACGACCGGCACGTGGTCGACGCTGAAGGCGAACACGGACAGCGGCGGCAGCATCGCCTACTCGACCACCGCGGGCGCCTCCGCCACCCTCGCCTTCACGGGTACCAGCGTGAGCTGGATCAGCCGCCTCACCGGCTCGTCCGGCATCAACGACGTCGAGCTCGACGGAGTCACGGTCGCGTCCGTCGACCGCTACAGCGCCGCGACGCGGTCGAAGCAGACGGTCTGGAGCAGCGGACAGCTCGCGGCCGGGCCGCACACGGTGACCATCCGCCGCGGAAGCGGCCGCAATCCCTCCTCGAGCGGCACCAACCTGATCCTCGACGCGTTCGTGGTCGGCGACGCCGCTCCGGTCCCCACGGTCACCGTGCCCACGCCGATCGCGGAGTGGTCCTTCGCCGAGAGCGCCGCCCCCTTCGCCTCGGCCGTCGCGGGCGCTCCGGCGCTCCGGCAGGGTGCGGGCTCCTCCGCCCGCGCCGTCGCCACGCCGTTCGGCACCGGAGTCGCCCTCAACGGGACGACGGACCACCTGGTCGTCCCCAAGGGCGAGGTCGGCCCGCTCAACCTGGGCGCCTCGACCGGCCAGGTGACGATCGCGGTGTGGGTGCTCAACTCCGACGCGGACGGCGCCTGCATCGCGGGCGTCTGGGAGGAGTCGACGGTCGGGCCGCTGCGCTCCTACGCGCTGTTCAACAACCTCCCCGAGTACGGCGGCTGGGAGCGAGTGTGCATGCACGTCTCGAAGCTCGGCGGGCCGACGCCCGGCTACCCGTACTCGCGCGACTACTCGGTGGAGCCCCGCCGGATCACGCGCGGCGTGTGGCAGCTGCACGTCGGGACGTACGACGGCGCAGTCGCGGTCTCGTACCTCGACGGCGCCGCCACCGCGTACCCGGTGTACACCGACAAGCTCGGCGCGACCTACGCCAAGAACCCCTACGTCTACCCCGACGGCCTCAACGCGGCTCCGGGCGACTTCGTGGTCGGAGCGGTCGGCCGGGACGGCACGATGATCAACCGCTTCGCCGGCTCCCTCGCCCGACTGCGGGTGTGGGACCGGGCGCTGACCGCGGAGCAGGTGAAGCAGCTCTACTCGGCCGAGAAGGGCGCTCTCGGCTGACGACACGAGGGCGGTGACACGAGTCCGAGAAGCGGATGATCCGCTTCTCGGACAAGGCCGTGTGAGCGATAGCGGGCGTCCCTCTTTCGAGGGTGGTGTTATCGGTTGAATACAGATCGGCGGGCGTCCGCTTCACGGCTGCTCCACCGTCCTCCGCCGCCTGTATCCGCTGCGCGGAATTCCGTACTCAGGCGGACGTGCGTTCCCGGAGGGCCGTACGGCGGGGGATCATCGCCCGGCGGCCGCGCAGCCCTGTCCCGGATCTCGGAGTGCGGCCCTGCGCCAGATGCGCACCGGCGCGACCACCTCCCAGCCGAGGGTGAGGTAGAGGGCGCGGCCGTCCGTGCTGGCGACGAGGAGACCGTTCCGTGCGCCCTCGGACCGGGCCCAGGCGGTGAGGGCGTCGACGACCCGCCGTCCCAGCCCGCGTCGGCGGAACCGCGCATCGGTCTCGATCCGGTCCAGGACCGCGACCGTCCCGTGCACGGCGGCGGTGCCCTGAGCGGCGACGACTCCGTCGACCAGCAGCCGGACGCTCGCCACTCCGTCGGCGGCCTCGAGCACGGCTCCCTCGAGCACGGCTCCCTCGAGCACGGCTCCCTCGAGCAGGGCACCCTCGGCGGTGCGGCCCGGGCCGAGGAGCGCCGCCATCAGGCTCTCGTCGCCCGCGACGAGCTCCAGCCCGGCGGCGGGTGCGAGGCGGGCGTCGTCGCCCCGGCCGATGACCGTCAGCCACTCCTGGGGCCCGGCCATCCGCTCGGCGCCCGCCTGCAGCGCGGAGGGCGACGGATCGACCAGGATCCGCTCCCGCGTGCGCGACTCCGCTCCGACATCGACCAGCCATGCCCCGTCCTCGCGGACGCGCTGCACGCCGCGTGCCCGGCACCAGCCCTCGACCCAGTCGTCCACCCGCTCCGTCGTCGTGATCACGCCCCGAGAGTAGCCGCGACCGGACGGGCGCGATCGTGGGAAGCGGGTTCTCCCGGCGGTGGCCGTCGATCCCCAGCAGGACCGCCCTCGCCCGGATCGCACCCCGCGCACCGCGATCCGCCGGGTCCTCCCGTTGTCAACCTCAGTGCCACGGCGCCGTCCCCGGCCCTACCGTCGGCGCGAGACATCCGCTGCACCGCCGGGACCCTGACGGCCGTGCCGAGAGTGAGGGGCCGATCCGATGCCCAGGCAGGACGGCGACCCGCGGAGCACCACCCGAGTGCTGCGCGAGCTGGTCGCCGCGTTCGAGGATCCGGGGGCCGTGCACCCGGCGCTGGCGCGGCAGGTGCGGAGCGCCGCCCGCGAGCTGCTCGGCGCGTCGGAGCGGGAACCGCTGCGCCTGCGCGTGCGGATGCCGACCCTGATGGTCCCGCGCTCGGTCGTGGACGAGGTGCCCGATCCGCCCCCGGTGCCGCCCGCCGCGCTCTGACCCGACGGCGCTCGTACACTCGGACGATGCGACACGGCATCGTCATCCTCCCGCAGGACCCGTGGGCCGAGGCCCGCCGGAAGTGGCAGTCGGCCGAGGGCCTGGGCTTCGACCACGCGTGGACCTACGACCACCTCTCCTGGCGCTCCCTCGCCGACCAGCCGTGGCACGCGACCGTCCCCACCCTCACCGCTGCTGCGATGGTGACCGAGACGCTCCGCCTGGGCACGTTCGTGGCCTCCCCGAACTTCCGCCACCCGGTGCCGTTCGCGAAGGAGATCGCGACGCTGGACGAGATCTCGGGCGGTCGGACGATCCTCGGGGTCGGCTCGGGCGGCACGGGCTTCGACGCGCGCGTGCTCGGGCAGCCCGACTACTCGCCCCGGCAGCGGCACGAGCGCTTCACCGAGTTCGTCACGGCCCTCGACGCGCTGCTGCGCTTCGAGGAGCCCGGCTCGAGCGGCGTGGACCTCGAGGGGGAGTGGTTCACCGCCCGCTCGGCGCGCATGGTGGGCGAGCCCGTGCAGAGCCCCCGCGTCCCGTTCGTCCTCGCCGCGAACGGGCCGAAGGGCCTCGCGCTCGTCGCCGATCGCGGGCAGGGCTGGGTCACCACCGGCCCGGAGGGAGTGTCGAGCGAGGAGTGGTGGCGGGCGGTCGCGTCCCTCTCCCGGCGGCTCGACGCGGCGCTCGAGGCGGCCGGGCGCGACCCGCGCACCGTCGAGCGCCACCTCTCGCTCGACTCCGGGAGCGACTACTCCCTCGAGAGCGTCGCCCGGTTCGAGGACATGGCCGGCCGGGCGGAGGAGCTCGGCTTCACGGACGTGATCGCGCACCGGCCGCGGCGCGACGGCGTCTACGCGGGCGACGACGAGGTCCTCTACGAGGTCGCCTCGCGATTCTGACCGGGCCTCGGGGGCTCCGGAGCGGTCCTCAGACCGCGCGGGCGCTCCCGCGGTCGACGAGACGCGCGGGCAGGAGGCGGATCGACGGCTCCTCGCCGCGGGACGGTTGCTCGATCCGCTCGACGAGCGTGTCGACCAGGTGCGCGCCGAGCTCGGCGGCACCCGTCTCGACGTAGCTGTAGGGGAGCGAGAAGTCGCGGGCGAACTCGGCCGAGTACAGGCTCACGACGGACAGCTGCCCGGGCACGGCGACAGCGCGTCGGCCCAGGATCGCGGGAAGCATCGCGATGGTCCGGTCGCTGTGGACGACCAGCGCCGTGAGACCGGGGTTGTCGTCGAGGAACGCCGTGACCATCGGCTCGACGGCGTCGGCGGCGGTGGCGGCCGGGCGCAGCACCAGCTCGATCCCGAGCCGACCGGCGGTCTCGAGAGCCGACTCGCGGAACCGGAGCCCGTAGGTCCCTCCGCGGTCGAAGACGCGCTCAGGAGGGGTGACGAGACCGATGCTCCGATGCCCGAGGGCGCCCAGGTGCTCGATCAGCAGGCGGGCCGCGTCGCCGAAGTCGAGGTCGAAGACGTCCACCCCGGAGGCGTCCGCGGGCACGCCGAGGGCGGCACCGGGCCGCCGCGAGGCGCGCAGGACGGGCAGCCGGTCGTCGTCGTCCGCGACGCTCAGGAGGATCAGTCCGTCGACCTGGCCGGAGCGCGTGAGCCGGCGGACGGCAGCCGCCCCGTCGGCCTCGGTGGCCAGCAGCACGTCGTAGCCGAGCTCGCGGGCGCGGGCCGTGATGGGGAGGACGTACTCGACCATCGCGGGCGCGAACTCGTCCGGGTCGAAGTGGACGAGCAGGCCCAGCGCCATGGTGCGGCGCGTCGCGAGCGCCCGTGCTCCGGCGTTGACCGTGAAGTCGAGCTCGGCGATCGCGTCCTCGATGCGCTTGCGCGTCTCGGGGGAGATGCTGCGCTTGCCGGAGAGGACGTACGACACCGTGCTGCGAGAGACCCCTGCCGCTTTCGCGACGTCTCCGATCGTGGCCATCTCCACCCCCGCTCGAACCGTGTCGAGAGTGGCAGTGCGGCGCGGCGCACGCAACTCGGGCGCCGCGTCCCCGGAGCGAGGACCGGACGCTGCGGCTCCGGCGCTCTGCTCGTCCACGGCGCGCTCGTCCCCGTCGGGGAACGTCCGGTCCCGACGACACGCCGACGCGGCCGGGCGCACGAGGTGCCCGGCCGCGTCAGGGCGTTCTGGACGGATCAGCCGCAGCGCGCCGCACCGTAGGCCGGTGCCGTGGATCCGCTCGCCGCAGCGCCGTCGACCGTCCCCGCGATCCGCACGTCGAGAGCGCCGGCTCCGACGCTCGCAGCGCGGGTGCTGAAGGCGGCTGAGACCGTCTTGCCGGGAGCGACCCCGGTGAAGGTCTTCGTGCCCCAGGCCGAGCCGATCGTGACGTCAGCGGCGACCGCGCTGGTGTTGGTCGCCGTCCCCGTGATCGTGACCTTCCCCGCGGTGCAGCGCGAGGCCGCCGTGCCGCTCACCGTCAGGCCCGTGGTCCGCCCGACGAAGGGCGTGACAGAGATCCTGTCGATGTTGGGCGCGTACTGCGAGGTGAGCAGGACGCCGGGGAAGGTGTCGGAGAGGTAGGTCTTCCCGTCGAAGCCCGGGAGCTCCTTCGAGGTGATCGCGATGGTGTTCGAGCCCTTCCTGAGCGTGACCGGCACGCTCAGGTCCCACAGCTGGTTCTGGTGGAACGTGTGCGGGAAGAGCACGCGCTGCGTCACTCCGTTGACCGTGATGTCCGCGTGGCGGGCGAGCGGGTCGGGGTTGTAGTGCGTCGCGGGGGACTGCTCCTCGTTGGAGTAGCGCAGCGTGAGCGCGTACGTCCCGTCCTGCTCGGCCTTCACGTCGCCGAAGGTCAGGGTCGAGTCGCCGTCGCGTCCGCCCCCGATGTTCCCGACGGCCTTGCCGCCCGACGCGAAGGACAGGTCGCGGACCGTGGCGGGGCCGGTGATCGTGGCCGCCTCCGCCTCATAGCTCGTCGTCGCGGGCGGGTTCGCGCTCGCTCCGATGACGATCCGATCGACGAGGAGCGTGCCGCTCGTGCCGACGACCTCGATCTTGTTCACGCCGCCCGAGAGGAAGACCTGACGGGTCGAGCTCGCGCCCACCGGCCCGACCTTCACATCGTTCACGTAGAGGTCGCCGGTGCCGCCGCCCAGTGTGTCCACGGTCACGGAGGACGGCGCGTCCTTCGCGGAGTAGCCCCAGACGGTGGTGGAGGCGCCGCTGGTGAGCTTCGCCGTGCCCGAGCCGGAGACGCCGGCGCGGGAGTAGTCGGCCGTCGCTCCGTTGTCGAGCGTGCCGGTCTCGGCCTCGTGGATCGAGGTCGCGGCGGCCGCGCTGGGGAGGGAGAGCTCGATCTTGTCGACGATCGCGTCGCCCACGGTCGACTTCGTGCCGGCGAGGTTCTTCGCGGCGAGCGAGATCGTGTGGGTGCCGGCGGTCAGCTTCACCTTGGTGTCCGCGTGGTCCCAGACCACGAACTTGTAGGCCAGCGGAAGGAGGATCTCCTGCTCCGCAGCGCCGTCGACGCTCAGGAACGCGTTGATCGGACCCTGCTGGGCGTTGGCGGCGTAGGTGTTGAGGGAGTTGGCGAAGACGCTGAGGTCGTACTCGCCGTCCTTCGGGACGGTGACCGCGAAGTCGAGCTTCAGGTCACCGCCGGTGCGGATCCCGCCCACGTTGCGTCCGCCCGAGGTGTAGAAGCCGCCGACGTTGGTCGGCGAGCCCTCGGGTCCGTTCAGGTTCCGCGATCCGGTGTAGCGGGCGTCCTCGGCCTCGTACTTCTGGCGGAAGTCGACGGGCGAGGCGGACGGCGACGACGCGTTGGCGCCCGGGGTCAGGACGACCTCGTAGGCGGAGTCGACGTCGAGCGCGGGGAGGGATCCTCCGAAGTCGAGCGAGAGGGCGCCGTCCACGACGGACGCGTCGAACTCCTTGACCGTCTGCGGGGCTCCCGAGTCGCCGACCTGGCCGGTCCAGCGGATCTCGCTGACCTCCACGTGGACCTTCGAGCCGAAGGTGGCGGCCGGGATGCGCTCGAACGCGACCTTCTGCGAGCCGCCGACGCCTCCGAAGAGGGCTCTCGCCTGCTTGGCCGCGGTGTCGAGGGTCGCGACGCCCTGGAGGGTGTAGCTCTGGCCGGGCTTGGGCGGCGTGACCGCGACGGTGTCGCCGGTCATCGAGGCGTAGGCGTTGAGGAGCCACCATTGGCCGTTGGCGCGGTTGGCCTGCACCGCGGAGTCGGAGAGGTTGCCGTCGATGTTCCAGTAGGCGATGTCGCCGTCGACCTTCTTGTCCTCGAGCGCGCTGATCCACTGGACCATCTGGCCGGGCACGGAGGTGTGGTAGTTGAAGGCGTACTCGTTGAGGTTCACCGGCAGGTGCTTCCCGGCGTAGGACGTGCCCGCGTACAGCTCGTCCTCCCAGGCCCGGAAGCGGTCGACGTTGGTGCGGATCTCACCCGGGGCGCTCAGCTCGTGCCAGGTCATCACGTCGGGGACGGTGTCCTGCTCGAGCGTGTGGGTCATGAACCCGCGGACCTGGTCGTAGAGGACGCTGGTGTTCGGTCCGGCGATGCGGGCGTCGGGCATCCTGTCGCGGATCAGCGCGTAGGTGCTGTCCCAGGCCGCGAAGAACGCGGTCGGGTCCTCCAGCCAGCTCTTCCCGTCGTAGCTCCACTTCCCGTTGCCGAACATGTTGCCCTCGGGCTCGTTGAACGGCACGAACACGATGTTGTCCTGGTACTCCTCGGGGAGCGCGAGCACCTGGTCGACCTGCGTGGCGATCTTCGCCTGGTAGTCGGCCAGCTTCTCCTGGGGAGTGCTGCCCGGCCACTCGTAGGGGAAGCCGCGGTAGATGTCCGTCATGTAGATGTAGGTGTCGCCGTCCGAGGTGTCGGCGACGGCCTTAGCGACGCTCAGCGCGTCCGCGCCCGGATGCTGCGGCCCGTCCTGCGCCTTGGTCGAGACCGTGCGCAGGTCGATCCCCTCGAGGAGGTTGTCGGAGGGGAGGCCCTCGCCGTAGACCCCGTAGAGGGTGCCGGACGCGCCGCCCATGAACTCCCCGGTGCTCGCGCCGAGGTCGATGGTCATCTCGTCGAGTGCGCGCACCGTGACGGTCGCCGTGACCGCGGTGCCGAGGCCGGTGACGGTGCCCTTCACGGTGAAGGTGCCGCGCTTCGCGTACGCGGAGGCGGGGACGCTCTCCCAGGTGACCGGGGCGTCGCGGTTCACGCCGTCGGAGTAGGTGGCGGGGACCCCCGGCAGGGCCGGCGCGACGCCGATGCCGGTGGTGACCGCGACGCTCGTCGAGAGAACGCCGGTGACGGCCGGCGCGGCGTCGCCCGCCAGACCCCGGACCTGAGCGGCGGTCAGAGCCCGGTTGTAGACGCGGAAGTCGTCGATCGCTCCGTCGAAGTAGGGGTGCACGTTCCAGAGCGCCCGGCCGATGTTGCCGCTCTTGGAGGCGGAGGCGGAGTAGAGCTGCTTCGCGAGGTCGACGGAGGCGGGAGCCGTCGCGACCTGCAGACCGTTGAGGTACAGGGTCACGGTCGTGCCGTCCATCGTCGCGGTGACGTTGACCCACTGGTCCTTCTGCAGCGGCGAGGAGCTGGAGACTCCGGTCTCGCCGCCGTCCTTCAGCTGCTTGATGATCGCGCGGGCGCTGCCGCCGTCGAACGACGGAGCGAAGGCCGACGCGGCGTCGGGGCTGATGCCCAGGCACCACAGCCACTGGAAGCCTCCGGTGCCGGACCACTTCGTCCAGGCGGAGACGGTGGTCTGCGTCACGCCCTGGAAGAGCCCGTTCGGCACGGTCAGGTACGGCGCGGAGGTCGAGTCCGCCGCGCCCCCGGGAAGGTCGATCGCGGTCGTACCGGCCTTCCGACCCGCGACGTACGTCGCTCTCGCGCTGTTGACGACGGTGCCGTCGAGCTTCTTCGACGAGAGGTCGGCGACCGTGGATCCGGACACCTGCCCCTGCTCGAAGTCGTACTGGAGGATGAGCGCGTCGGCGGGGACGGAGGTGTCGGCCGCGGAGGCGGACTCGGCGCTCGGGAGAGCGACGGCGAGGGCGGCGAGTGTCGCGGCACTCAGCGCGAGGGCGAGGGAGCGGGTGCCGCGCCTCGGGGAGGACATCGTTGTCACGCTGGTCACTTTCTGTGGGGACAGCCGGCCGGACGACGGCGGGCGTCGGTCCGGGGTCGGAGCAACAGTGCTTCGAACCGGTTCGACAAAACTAGGTTCCGCGCCTGCGACACGCAAGAGGACCTGAGAAGTTCCTCGTCCGGCTCGCAGGTGACGGCAGTCGCTCCGGGGTCTCGCCGGGACCCGTCAGCCCGCCGGAGCGGCCGTCGCCGCGACGCTCGACGGTGAGCGGACGGGTCCGAGGGGGGCGCGCATCGCCGGGGGAGTGCTGCTGATCGGGATGCTCGCCGGATGCACGGCGGGTCCCTCCGCTCCCGTCGACGACCGGATCATCGTCGCCGCGGAGACCGGCGACCGGCACGCAGGAGGACGTCCTGGACGCGGTCGAGGGGAGCCGCCCGGACTGGCTGAGCCCCGACGGCGTCCTCCCGCGGTGACCCGCGGGACCGCGGCGGCCTGTGCCGCGTGCGGGAGGATGAGGGCATGACGCTCCCTCCGCCGACGCTCCTCTCCCCGCCGCTCCAGGACCGGCTGGCCCGGTGGTTCGACGAGGAGGCGCCGCCGGCCCCCTCGGTGAGCTGGGCCCTGTTCGACCGCAGCGGGCTCCTCGTCCACCACGGCCGCGGCGAGCACCGCCTCGACGGGGCCGCTCCCGGGCCCGGGACCGTGCACCGCATCGCCTCCATGTCGAAGAGCTTCGAGGCGGCGGCGGTGCTGATCCTGCGCGACCGCGGGCTGCTCCGCCTCGACGACCGCGTCGCCGACCACGTGCCGGAGTTCACCGACCCGCTCGACTCCGCGGGCCGACCGCTGCCCGTGACGGTCAGGATGCTCCTCAGCAACTGCTCGGGTCTCCCGGAGGACAACGGCTGGGCCGACGACGTCATGGCTCTGACGCGGGAGGAGTTCCTCGAGGTCGTCGGCCGCGGGCTGACCTTCACGGAGCGGCCGGGTGAGGTCTACCAGTACTCGAACATCGGCTTCTGGCTGCTCGGCGTGCTCGTCGAGAACGTGACCGGGGAGGACTTCCCGTCCTTCGCGACGCGGACGATCCTCGAGCCGCTCGGCCTCCACGACACCCGCTACGACACCCGCTACGACAGCGGCGACTACCCTGACGGCACCGACCTCGCGGCCGGCTTCAGCACCTTCGACGACGGAGCGACCTGGGTGCCCCGCCCCGTGACCGGCACCGGAGCGGGCGCCTGCGCCGCGAGCATGTTCAGCACGGTCGGCGACATCGCCCGCTGGAGCGGCTGGCTCTCCTCCGCGTTCGAGGGCGAGGACGGCGCGGACGACGACCCGGTGCTGAGCCGCGCGTCCCGCCGCGAGATGCAGCGCGGCTGGACGCCGGTCCCCGCGCTGAGCCCTCGCGTCGTCGAGAGCACGCTCGACGGCTCCGCGTACGGGTTCGGCCTCGTCGTCGAGCACGACGTCCGCTTCGGCGGGATCGCCCACCACTCCGGCGGCCTGCCGGGCTGGTCGTCGAACATGCGGTGGCATCTGGAGTCGGGCCTGGGGGCCGTGGTCTTCGCGACCGCGAACGGGGCGAAGCTCGCCGCCGCCGCGACGGGACTGCTCCGCGCCGCCCTCGAGGACGCCGCTCCGCCGGCGCGCACCATCACCCTCCTCCCGTCGACCCTCGCCGCGGCCGCCGCCGTCGAGGCCGCGATCGTCGCGGGAGACCTCACCCGGGCGGGGGAGCCGGGCAGCGGCGCCCTGTTCAGCCCCAACCTGCTGAGCGATGTGCCGGCCGACGTGCGCGCCCGCCGCCTCGCCATGGCGATCGCGGAGATCGGCGGTCTCGCCGAGGACGCGACCGCGAGGCCGCTGGTGGAGCGGCTGCTCTGGAGCGCCTCCGCGGCGCAGGCGGCCTTCCTCCTGCCGGGCCGCGACGGAGAGCTCGAGTGCCGGCTCGAGACCACGCCGACCGTCCCGGCCCTGATCCAGCGCCTCGAGATCGTCGTGCGCGAGGCTCCGACCGCCGCCCTCCCGGTCGTGCGCTTCTACCGCCCTCGGGCCGGCTAGCGGTCGAAGACGAGGCGCGGACGCGGCGGACCTCGACGCTCCCGCACCGAGAACGGCGGGCGGCCCGCGAGGGACCGCCCGCCGTCACGCTCCCGCGGTCAGCGGATCGTCGTGCTCGCCGTGTCCGCGTTGCTGCGGATGGACGGGTCGGGCGTCTTCGTCGAGAACGCCGCCGCCAGCGCGGTCGCCGTGCCCGAGACGGCCGCCCTCACCGTGATCTTCTCCGACACGGTCCGCCCGTCCGCCAGGCCGGCCCGGTGGAACACCACGACGTTCCCGACCCTGGTGTACGAGCCTGTCGCCGAGACGAACTGCACACCCGCGGGCAGGACGACCTGCGAGAAGACCGACCCAGACGCAGCCGGACCGGCGTTCGTCGTGATGAGGGTGTAGGTGAGCGTCCTCCCCTTCACCGCCGAGGCCGGCCCGGAGAGGTCGACGCGCAGATCGGCCTTCGTCGCGACCTGCTTCGGCGAGACCGTCAGCGTGCTCGTCGCCCGAGCCGTGCCCGCCGAGTTCGCGGCCTGGATGCTGAAGGTGGTGGTCCCGGCCGTGGTCGGCGTCCCGGAGAGGCGCCCGGTCGCGTCGAGGGTGAGTCCGGCGGGCAGTGCGCCGGAGACCAGGGAGACCGACGGAGCGGGCGTGCCGCTCACCGCGTAGCGGAAGTCGTAGGCCGAGCCGACGACGCCGGCCGCGACCGTCCCGGAGAGGGTCGGCGCGACCGTCGGCGACGAGACGGTGACGGTGCTGGTGGTCTCCGCGGAGGCGGTGCCGGCGCGGGCCGCCAGCGTGAACGTGAAGGTGCCCGGCGCGGACGGAGTCCCGGTCAGGCGCCCGGCCGGAGTCAGGGTGAGGCCGGACGGGAGCGCACCGGAGGAGACGGCCACCGACGGCGCGGGGAAGCCGGAGACGGTGTAGCCGAAGTCGTAGGGGGTGCCGACGACGCCCGGCCCGGGGGTGCCGGAGATCGCCGGTGCAGCGGCGGCGGGGGAGACGACGACGGTGCTGGTGGTCTCCGCGCTCCCCGCAGCGCTCGAGGCCCGCAGGGTGAAGGTGGAGCGTCCGGCGGTCGTCGGCGTCCCGGTCAGGCCGCCACGATCATCGAGGCTCAGGCCGGCGGGGAGCGTTCCGGAGACGAGCGAGACCGTCGGCGCCGGTGTGCCCGTCACGCTGTAGTCGAAGTCGTACGGGGTGCCCACCGTCGCGGCGGGCGGGTCGCCGGCCAGGGTCGGCGCGACCGTCGTCTCCGCCACGGCGAACGTGTGCGGGGCCCCGACGGTGGCGCCGAAGGGGTTCCGCGCGGAGACGGCGAAGGTGGACGTGCCCGCGGTCGTCGGCGTGCCGGAGAGGACCCCGGACGCGCTGAGGGACAGGCCGTCGGGGAGGGAGCCGGAGGCGACCGCGAACGAGGCGGGGCGGTCGGCCGCGAAGGTGTACGAGGCGGCCGCTCCGAGCGGCCCGGACGCGGGAGGAGCATCCGCCGTCAGGACCGGACGCGGGCCCCGGGCGAGCACGTGATCGGGTCCGGCTGCGAGAGCCGTCGTGCCGGCGAGGCCGGCGGGGAACTGCAACTGCCCGGCCGAGCTCCGGCCCCAGCCGACGATCGTGCCGTCGCCCTTCAGCGCGAGGCTGTAGTCGGACGCGGCGGCGATCGCCACGACCCCGGACAGGCCTTCCGGCACCGTGGTCTGGCCGTAGTCGACGACGACCGAGTCGGAGCTCGCGCCCCAGGCGACGACGGTGCCGTCCTCCTTCAGCGCGAGGCTGTGGGTCTCTCCCGCCGCGACGGCCACCACGCCCTCGAGCCCCGCGGGGACGTCGGTCTGCCCGTAGAGGTCCCAGCCCCAGGCGATCACCCTCCCGCCGGACACGGCGAGGCTGTGGCGCTGGCCCGCGGCGATGGCCGTGACGCCTCCGAGGCCGGCCGGGACCAGGCCCTCGCCCAGCCCGTTGCTGCCCCACGACGTGACGGTGCCGTCGTTGCCGAGCGCGAGGCTGTTGTCGCGGGAGGACGAGATCGCGACGATCCCGGTCAGCGCGGCACTCCTCGAGACCTGCCCGTCGCCGTCGTAGCCCCAGGAGACGACGGTCCCGTCGCTCTTCAGCGCATGGCTGCTGTAGTCGCCGGCGGAGACCGCGACGACCCCCGTGAGACCGTCGGGGACGCTGGTCTGCCCGTACGACCCGCGGCCCCAGGCGACGACCCCGCCGTCGCCGTTCGCGGCGAGGCTGTGGGTCCGGCCCGCGGCGAGGGAGAGGACGCCCTCGACCCCGGCCGGGACCGTGGTCTTCCCGTCGGTGCTGCTTCCCCAGGCCGCCACCCCGAGGACCGGGGCGGACGGAGCGGCGACCGCCGCGAGAGGAACGGCGGTGCCGACGAGGAGCGCGACGGCCGCGATCAGCCCGAGCAGACCCCGCCGGAGCCGCCGCGCCGCTCCTGGATCCCGCGGCTGCGACGTGCCGTCCTCGACGGCGGGCGGACGAGGGACGGTGCTGGAGCGCATGTGCTGCCTTCGATCGGGACGGCCCTCATCGGCCGTCCTCGAACCGTGGCACGGCCGTCCCGCCGCTGACAATGTCCTCTAGCGGCCCTGTCCGGAAGAGGGCGCCGCGGAACTCCGCGGAGGGGACGTAGGCCCGGTCTCACTGCGGCCGAGCGCTCCCGCCGCGGGCCCGTGACGGTCAGCGCATCCCGAGGGACGCCGTCGCGTCCTGACCGCTCAGCGGGGTCGGAACGGGGACCCCGACCCTCCCGCGTACGGAGCGTCCGCCTGGTCGAAGTCCCAGCGGCCCGCGGTGGACGGGCGGACGACGGGGGTCTTCGTCGGGGTCGGCGTCGCCGACGGCGCCGGCGCGGCGGCCAGCCCGGCGTGCCAGCGGAAGATCGCATCGATGCCGTCCTGGTTCACCCACGACGGTGCGTTGTGGCCGAGCGCGTGCGTCCGGACGGTCGCCTCCCTGGCCGTGGCCGTCGCCTTCTTCACGAGGGCGAGCCCGTGCAGTGCCGGCGGCACGCTCGGGTCCGGGTGGGCCGTGTCGGACACCACCGCGCGGATGTTCGCGCCGGCCCAGGCGGAGGCGGGCAGCCGCTTCGGGTTGTGGGAGTCGATCTGAGCGGTGCTGCCGCCGAAGGCACCGCCGATCGAGAAGCGGCCCCGCGTCGTGCGGTCGTGGGTGTCGCGGAGGTCGTAGACGCCGTTGACCAGGTAGACGCCGTTGATGCCGGGGAAGACCCGCGCGCCGTAGTCCTCGCACGCGAGCGCGCCGCCGGCCGACATCGCCCAGAGGTAGCTGGCGGCGATCGGGAACTGGCCGGAGAGGTAGGCGTAGCCGTTCCGCTGGTGCTTCTGCGCGGTGTCGTTGGTCCAGATCGTTCCGCCGAGCGTCTGGCAGATCGCGATGGCGCCCCGCTCGACGGCGAGCTCGGCCGGGTACGCGAAGACGCTGGACAGCGAGGTGTGGTCGGCCTGCGCGGAGTGGATGAACCAGATCACCGGTACCGCCGCGGCCTGCCGCGGCTTCACCGTCTGCGGCACGAAGATCCGCGCGAGGTCGCCCGCGATCGAGACCGTGAGGACGTCGTAGAGCACGCCGCGGTTCTTCGTCCTCACGTTGATCGTGCGGGTCCTCTCCCCGGGCAGGCCAGGCACGGGTGAGGCGGAGGCGGAGGCGGCCGGGAGCGTCGCCGCGCCCAGAGCGAGAGCACCCGTGAGGGCGCCGCCGATGACGGCGCGCCGCCGAAGGCCGGGAGTTCGAGAGGGGGGTACTGCTGAATCGTCGGGGGACACGGGGGCTCCTCGTGCAGGGACCGCGAACCGACGAGGTCGGCGGAGCGGTCCGGGTCGGCGGGGGGGTGTGCCTGCAACGCTAGCCGGAGGACCGGCCGGACGACCCGTCGATGCGCGCCAGTCGCGAGACGGCGGAGGGACGACGCCGCAGGGGCGGAACGATCCACGGCTCGGCGACCGCATCGGCGGCGGATCGAGGCGCTCCGGAAGCGAAGGAGAGGCCCGTTCCTGATCGCCCGCCCCACCGGTTCCGACCCTTTCGCTCCGTTCGGGAGCACTTCCCCGCACCGGTCTGGCCCCCCGGTGTGAAAGCTCCCAGGTTCCTCGCGCTCGTCGGCGGACCGGTGCCAGCGTGAAGGGACCGAGAAGCAGAAGGAGAAACGACCACGACTCTTCGACGAACTCTTGCCACCCTCGCCCTCACGGGCGCCATCGCCTCCGTCGGCGTCGTCGCTGTCGCGACGCCCGCCTCCGCGGCCGAGGTCGCGAACGGACAGTACGTGAGCGCCGGGAACTACGCGTGCGGAGCCCAGGAGGTGGCCACCGGCGCCACCCTCGGACCCGAGGGCGTCCTGCGCCAGCGCGCTCTCGTCTTCCGCAACTGCGGGTCGAGCACGGTCGAGCGCAAGGCCGACATCATCGCCGACTTCGACGGCAGCTGCTACTCCGTGGCGCCGGGCAAGGCCCGAGTCCTCGACGCGCTGTTCGTGGCGGCGGGACGTAACACCTACCGCGCGTCCAAGGCCTGCTGAGGTCGCGTGCTCCGCCGGAGGGGCGGGTCGGGGACATCCCCGGCCCGCCCCTCCGGCTGTCCGGAACGACCACGCCGTCCGAGCCGTCCTCCCGCCGACCCGCCCGCGGATCACTCCAGCACCGGCCCCAGCTCCGCCAGGATCTCCGCGACCCGGGCCCGCGCCCGTGCACCGAGCCCGCGGACCGGACGCGGGAGGCAGCGCGCCTCGGCGAGACCGAGCTGCTCCGCCATCGCCGCGACCACGCGGTAGCTGCCGCCGTGCTCCGCGAAGAGGTCCCAGACGGGCTGCAGGCGTGCCGATCCCGCGATCGCCGCCGCCTCATCGCCCGACTGCGCCGCCCGGGCGATCGACAGCGCCGTCCGCGGGAAGATGCCGCCGATCACCGAGTACCAGGCGTCGCAGCCGCCGAGCAGCCCGCGCGCACCCGCGGCGTCCCCCGAGACCCCGACAGTGACCCCCTCCGGCACCCGCGCCCGGATCTCGCTGACGCGCGCCGCCGCGGCGCCCGGTCCCTCCGGCACGCCGGGGATCTTGAGGGAGGCGACCTGCGGCAGCCGGGCGACGGCCCCGTAGAGGTCGTCGGAGAAGGAGAAGCGCGTCGTCCCGGGGTTGTCGTACACGACGAGCGGCACCGAGAGCTGAGCCGTCACGTCCTCGTAGAGCCCCAGCACGTCCTCGTCCGTCAGCGGCTGGTAGCCGAGCGGCGCC
Organism: Rathayibacter sp. AY1C6; assembly: GCF_002931535.1. Classification (NCBI taxonomy): domain Bacteria; kingdom Bacillati; phylum Actinomycetota; class Actinomycetes; order Micrococcales; family Microbacteriaceae; genus Rathayibacter; species Rathayibacter sp. AY1C6. Next base: position 21,066 of record NZ_PSWC01000031.1, read on the forward strand.
AGGAGCACCGCGCTCGCTCCGGCGCTCTGCGCGTCCTCGGCGAGCGCCAGCACCTGCGAGGTGCGCAGCGCCCCGATCCCGACCACGACCGGCACCGGGCCGGCGCTGCGGACGGCGATCTCGGCGGCGCGCCGGCGCTCGCCGCGGTCCAGGTACGGAGCCGAGCCGGTCGAGCCCAGGGCGCCGATCGAGTCGACTCCCGCCCGCGCGAGCCGCTCGACGAGAGCGGCGAACGACCGCTCGTCGATGCTGTCGTCGCGGAGCGGTGTGAGGGGGAAGGCGCTGAGTCCGGTGAGCACGTCGGTCCGTTCGCTGGGGGCGGGAGGGGCCCGGCCAGTCTCCCCGGCGGCAGGGGCCCGGTCGAGGCCAGAACCGCCGGGAGCCGGGGGACCAGCCGTCACTCCGCGTCGAGCACCACTCGGGAGTGGAGTCCGAGCCGGTCGAGGAACGCCTCGTCGTGGCTGACGACGACCAGGCCGCCCCGCCAGGCGGCGAGAACGTCGACGAGGTGGTCGGTCGTGGCGAGATCGAGGTCGTTCGTCGGCTCGTCCAGCACGAGCAGCTGCGGAGCGGGCTGCGCCAGCACGAGCCCGGCGAGCGCGACGCGGAACCGCTCGCCGCCCGAGAGCGACGCGATCCTCCGATCGACCACGTCGCCGCGCACCAGGAGCCGCGCGAGGGCGTTCCGCAGCTCGACCGCCGGACGATCCGGCGCGGCCCGGGAGACGTGCTCCCGCACGGTGGCCTCCTCGTCGAGGAGTCCCTCGCGGCGCTGGGGGAGCCAGCCGACCCGCTCCGTCAGCGCTCGGGCCGTGGTGCCGGCGAGCGGATGCTCCCGCGCACCCGGCGCCCCGACGAGGTGCTCGAGCAGGGTCGTCTTCCCCGTCCCGTTCGCGCCGACCACGGCGATCCGCTCCGGCCCCTGGAGCACCGTCGTCCGGCCGCGCACCGTCACCTCCGCCAGACGGCGCCCGGCCGCGACCCCGGGGTCCGGCAGGTCGAGGCGGACCCGGTCGTCGTCCCGGACTGCTCGCGACGCTGCGTCGACCTGCTCGCGCGCCCGCGCCTCCGCGGCCCCGTGCCCGGAGCGCAGCCGTCCCGCGGTCGCCTCGGCTCGTCCTCTCCGCGCGTTCGCGAGGATCGCGGGCATCGACTCCGCCGATCGCGCCCCCGCCCGCGCCCGGCGGGCGATGGTCGTCTCGGCCTCGATGCGCTGCCGCCGCTCGGCGCGGAGAAGCCGGTCGGCGTCGCGCAGATCGCGCTCCGCGGCCGCCTGCTCGAGGGCGAGCCGCTCCTCGAACGCCGAGAACGTCCCGCCCGAGGTGCGGACCGCCCCGTCGCGCAGCTCCGCGATCTCGTCGACGTGCTCGAGCAGCTCCCGGTCGTGGCTGACGAGCACGAGCGTCCCGCGCCACCGGTCGACCAGGTCGAGCAGAAGCCCTCGGGAGCGCCGGTCGAGGTCGTTCGTCGGCTCGTCGAGCACGGCGATCGGCCGGCCGCGCAGCCGGACGCCGGTCACGGCCGTGAGGACGGCCTGCCCTCCGGAGAGGGTCGCGACCGGCCGCAGCAGGTCCGCCTCCTCCAGGTCGAGACCGGCGTCGCCGAGTGCGGCGAGCGCCCGGGCCTCGAGGTCCCAGTCGTCCGCGAGCACCTCGAAGTGCCTCGGATCCGCGTCGCCGCGGAGGATCGCGTGCAGAGCGTCCAGGCGATGCCGGATCCCGAGGAGATCGGCGACGGTGTCGTCAGGCCCTCGCCGGAGGCGCTGGGGCAGCAGGTCGACGGGTCCCGTCGTCGAGACGCTCCCGGCGGTGGGGGAGAGGCCGCCGGTGACGAGGCGGACGAGGGTCGACTTGCCGGCGCCGTTCGCGCCGACGAGACCGGTGCGCCCGCGTCCGAACGCAACGGTGACGCGGTCGAGGACGACGGAGCCGTCGGGCCAGGCGAACGTGCAGTCGTGGAGGACGACGGCGGGCGGGGTGGTGCGGGAAGTGGAGGGCACGGTGCTCCAGTGGTCGGTGTCGGCGCACGACGACCACCGGGCTCCGAGGGAGCAGCGGCTCGCCCCTGAGGGGCGGGCACGGGGGACGTCAGTGCGAGAGCAGCTGCTGCGTCGTGGACGCAGTACCGGTGCTGGGGCGCAAGAGTCCGTCTTCCGTGCGGTGGGCCCCCGTGACCGCGAGCCGCTGGATCGGCCGGTGTGGCGGCCGCACCGACGTCGCGGCTCGCGACGAGGTACCCGACGACCGTACGTGCCCGTCGATACACGCGCAACCGTGACCGACTGCTCGTCCGCGGCCTGCGTCCGTCGGCGCCGTCGCGCGGCTCGCGGCGGACGGCTCTCCACCCACGGCGGGACGGCCGGACCACCCGGGTATGCACGCTGCTGCCCACCGGTCGAGGGGGTCGCCGGCGGGCCCTCCCGTCGCCGGGCCCTCACTACGCTGAGCCCATGGTGACCATTCGCGACGTCGCGGCCGATGCGGGGGTGGCCCGCAGCACGGTGTCCTACGTGCTCTCCGGCAACAAGAAGCTCCCGGAGGCGACCCGCCTGCGCGTGCTCGCGAGCGTCGAGCGGCTCGGCTACCGGCCCGACCCGATGGCGCGGGCCCTGGCGCTGCGGCGCACGAACATCCTCGGCTTCTTCGCCTCCGTCGATCCGGAGTCGCGGCAGACCGACGTCGACGTCTTCATGCGCTTCGTGCGGGCGGCGATGTACGCGGCCCGCGCCCGCGGCTTCGACCTGCTGATGATGGGCACGGGCGAGGGGGAGCTGGCGCGCGACGTCCTCGCCGATGCGCTCGTCGTGATGGACATCCGCCGGGACGACCCCCGGCTGCCGGTCCTCGCGAGCATCGGCCTGCCGACCGCGCTGGTCGGCTACCCGGGCGAGGGCAGCCCGTTCAGCGCGATCGACCTCGACTTCGACGGCGCGGCGCGGGTCGCCGTCGACCACCTCGCCGACCTCGGGCACGTCGAGATCGCGGTCCTCGGGATGGGCCCCGACGCCTACGAGAGCGGCTACGCCTTCGCCCTGCGGTTCCGCGAAGGCTTCCTCGACCAGTGCCGCCTGCGCGGCGTGCGGGGAGCCGTCATCCCCAGCACCGACGACGTCGACGACTGGTTCGAGCAGGCGCAGGAGCAGCTCCCCGGCCTGAGCGCCGTGGTCACGCACGGGCCGGGCGTGCTCGAGCCGTTCCTGCAGCGCCTCAGCGGCCTGGGCCTGCGCGTCCCGGAGGACTGCTCGATCATGACCATCGCTCCGGAGGCGGTGATGCGGCACGCCGACCAGCCGGTCACCGTGGTGGACCTGCCCGGCGACGAGATGGTCTCGCGGGCGGTCGACCTGGTGCTCGACGAGCTCGCCGGCACCGCGACTCCGGGAGTGACGGAGCTGCTGCCCGCGGTGGTCGTGGACCTCGGCACCACCGCGCCCTTCTCGCCGGGCACCAGCCGGGGCGTCGTCCCCTCGTGGCGGCGGGCGCGCGGCTGACGTCGCCGGGTCGTCCGGAGCGTTCCCCGGGCGATCGGTGAACCGGTTCTCCAAAATCTATTGAACCGGTTCTCCGACTCGGTTAGGCTCGCCACGACTTCCGGACGGACCGCCTCAGCGGGCGCCCCCGGAGGGTCTTCCCGGCGCGAGCGCTCCGCTCGTCCCGACCGTATTCAGAGAGGAATACCGTGAAGAACAGCATCCGACGGGCCGCAGGCGCCGCCTCCCTCGTCCTCATCGCCGGAGTCGCCCTCAGCGCGTGCAGCGCACAGGGAGCGGGCGACGACTCGTCGAAGTCGCTCACCCTCTGGGACAGCTTCACCCAGTACGACGCGTCCTCCCCCTACGGCCAGCTCCTGGCCGGCTGCGAGGCCTCGACCGGGATCACCCTCGAGCGCACCTCCGACCCCGACCTCACCACCAAGCTCCTGCAGTCGGCCGCGTCGAAGACCACGCCGAACCTGGTCGTCCTCGACAACCCCAACGTCGCGAAGTTCGCCGACACCGGCCTGCTCGTCGACAACGCCGCCTCCGGGCTCGACACCAGCGACGTCCTCCCGAACGTGCTCGCCGCCGGCCAGCTGGACGGGAAGACCTACGGCTCGTCGATCGGCTCGAACACCCTCGCGCTCTTCTACAACAAGGCGCTCTTCGAGGCAGCAGGCGTCACTCCGCCGACGACCTGGGACGAGCTGACCACCGCCGCGAAGGCCCTCACCGCGGGCGACGTCACCGGGATCGGCTTCTCCGCGATCGGCACCGAGGAGGGCACCTTCCAGTTCCTGCCCTTCTTCTGGGGCTCCGGTGCGACCCTCGAGGACATCTCCTCCGACGACGCCGTCTCGGCGCTCGCACTCTGGACCGACCTGGTGAAGAGCGGCTCGGCCTCGCAGGCGAACGTCAACGCCAACCAGCAGGACGTCCGCGACCAGTTCCTCGCGGGCAAGCTCGGGATGATGGTCAACGGCACCTGGCAGCTCTCCGCCCTCGACGAGGCGGGCATCGACTACGGCGTCGTGCCGATCCCGGCGAAGGACGGGGGAGCGGCACCGAGCCCGCTCGGCGGCGAGTTCGTCGAGGTGGTCGCCTCCGACGCCGCGAAGCAGACGCTCGCCACGGAGTTCGCGCAGTGCGTCATCCAGCCCGACAGCCTGAAGGCCTGGGCGGCCGGCCAGTCGTACATCATGCCGTACGCCGACGCGGCCGCCGAGCAGGCGACCGAGGACCCCGCGCTCCAGCCGTGGGTGGAGGCCATCTCGGTCGCGCAGGGACGCACCAGCGACCTCGGCGTCGCCTACCCGGACACCTCGAAGGCGCTCTGGACCGCGATCCAGGAGTCGCTGACCGGCTCGAAGACGCCGCAGGCGGCCCTCGACGACGCCGCGGCGAGCCTGAAGTAGCGGCCGCATGACCGACCCCGCCGTGCTCACGGCGCCGGTCGCGGGCGGGGCGGCCACCAGGCCGCCCGCCCGCCGCCGACCCCGCTCCCACCTCCGCCTCGCCGCTGCCGCCTTCATGGCGCCCGTGGTGATCTTCCTCGCCGTCTTCTTCGTCTACCCGATCATCCGCGGCGTCGTCCTTAGCCTCCAGGACTTCGGACCTTCGTCCTTCGTGACCGGGATCGCCCCCTTCGTCGGCTTCGACAACTACGTCACGGTCGTCACCGATCCGATCTTCGCGAGCATCGCCTGGCACACCGTGGTCTTCACCGTGGTCTCGCTGGTGGGCCAGTTCACGATCGGCATGGCCCTGGCGCTGTTCTTCAGCCGCCGGTTCCCGCTCTCGGCGACGTTCCGCTCCCTCATCCTGCTGCCGTGGCTCCTGCCGCTGATCGTCTCGGCGACGGCCTGGCGCTGGATCTTCGACCAGCAGTTCGGCATCCTGAACGCCGCGATCGGCACGCCGGTCGGCTGGCTGACCGATCCGTCCGTCTCGCTGTGGGCGGTCATCATCGCCAACATCTGGCTGGGCATCCCGTTCAACATGGTGCTGCTGCACGGAGGCCTGCAGGGCATCCCCGAGAGCCTCTACGAGGCCGCGGCACTGGACGGCGCCTCGCGCTGGCGGTCCTTCTGGAGCATCACCTGGCCGCTGCTGCGACCGGTGACCTCCGTCACGCTCCTCCTCGGCCTCGTCTACACGATCAAGGTGTTCGACGTCATCTGGATCCTCACCAAGGGAGGCCCGGCCAACAGCTCGCACACCCTGGCGACGTGGGCCTACGAGCAGTCCTTCACCGACCTGCAGTTCGGAGTCGGAGCGGCGGCCGGCCAGATCCTCGTGATCGTCGCCCTCGTCTTCGGCGTGATCTACATCCGCGCCCAGCGCAAGGAGGACCTCGGATGAACCGGCACACCACAGGGCTGCGCCGCGGGATCGACGTGGTCATCGCGATCGTGCTCTGCGGCTTCCTCCTCTTCCCGCTCTACTGGATGGTCAACGTCTCGCTGACCAAGCCGCAGAACCTGATCCAGACCCCGCCGAGCCTGTTCCCCGGCGACCCGACGCTCGACGGGTACGTGCAGGCGTTCTCGACGCAGCTGCCGAACCTCATCACGAGCCTCGTGATCTCGATCGGCTGCGTGATCCTGACGCTGGCGATCGCCCTGCCCGCCGCCTTCGCGATGGCGAAGTTCCGGGTGCGGGGGACCGGCGTCGTGATGTTCGTGTTCCTCCTCGCCCAGATGATCCCCGGGATCGTCCTGGTCACCGCGCTGTTCGCGATCTACAACGCGCTGGGGCTGCTCAACACCTATCCGGGCCTGATCCTCGCCGACGCGACCGCCTCCGTGCCGTTCGCGGTGATCATCCTCCGGGCCTTCATGCTCGGCATCCCCGACGAGCTGATCGAGGCCGCGCGGATCGACGGTGCGAGCAACTGGCGCTCCTTCGTCTCGATCGTCATCCCGCTGAGCCGGAACTCGATCGTGACCGCGGGCCTGTTCTCGTTCCTGTTCGCCTGGGCCGACTTCCTCAACGCGAACTCGCTCACCTCGGGCAACAGCATCGTGCCGTTCACCCTCGGCCTCTACCGCTACATCGGATCGACCACCACCAACTGGAACGGGATCATGGCGACCGCCGTGATCGCCTCCATCCCGGCCGCCGTGCTGCTGATCGTTGCCCAGCGCTACGTCGCCGCCGGGGTCACCGCCGGCGCGGTCAAGGACTGAGCGCCGTGCCCGACTCGAGGAAGCAGGAGCACATGGACACCGACGCGTTCGCGCTCGAGGGGGACCGCCTCGTCTGGCGCGGCGACGGCGAGACCGTCGTCGTCGAGCCGTGGGGGAGGGACAGCGTCCGGGTCCGCGCCCGCCGGTCCGGGGAGGTCCTCGACACCGACTGGGCGCTGATCGCCCCCGAGCGCCACGCGCCGGAGGTCTCGATCGAGGGACCGCGGGCGACGCTGCGCGCCGGCGGCATCACCGTCGTCCTCGAGCAGCAGGAGGGCTACGGGTACCAGACCGGCTACCACGAGCTCTCCTGCTCCCTCTCCTTCTACGACCGTCGGGGGGAGCTGCTCTTCCGGGAGCTCGGGAGCGGGGGAGCGCTCAAGCTGCGCGCCCGCGAGCAGCGTCCGCACCTGGGCGGCGACTTCCGACTGACCGCGCTGTTCGAGACGTCCCCCGACGAGAAGCTGTACGGGATGGGGCAGTACCAGCAGGACATCCTCGATCTGAAGGGCTGCACGCTCGAGCTCGCGCACCGCAACTCCCAGTCGAGCGTCCCGTTCGTGCTGTCGAGCCGCGGCTACGGCTTCCTCTGGCACAACCCCGCGATCGGCCGCGCGACCTTCGCGGCCAACCGCACGGAGTGGTCCGCCGAGTCCTCCCAGCAGCTCGACTACTGGGTGACCGCGGGGGAGACCCCGGCCGACATCACCCGGGCCTACGCCGACGCGACCGGGCACGTCCCGATGATGCCCGAGCACGGCCTCGGCTTCTGGCAGTGCAAGCTGCGCTACTGGAACCAGGAGCAGCTGCTCGAGGTCGCCCGCGAGCACCGGCGCCGCGGCCTGCCGATGGACGTGATCGTGGCCGACTTCTTCCACTGGCCGCACATGGGCGACTTCCGCTTCGAGGAGGAGTTCTGGCCGGATCCGTCCGCCATGGTCGCCGAGCTGCGCGAGCTCGGGATCGAGCTGATGGTCTCGGTCTGGCCGCAGGTGTCGGTCGAGTCCGAGAACTACATCGCGATGAAGAAGGGGAACCTCCTCGTCAAGGCCGAGCGGGGCCTGGACCTGCACATGCAGTTCGAGGGTCCGAGCGCGTTCTACGACGCGACGAGCCCCGCCGCCCGGAGGTTCGTCTGGGAGGCGTGCCGGCGCAACTACGGCGAGCACGGGATCCGGCTCTTCTGGCTCGACGAGGCCGAGCCCGAGTACGGCGTCTACGACTTCGATAACTACCGCTACGCCGCCGGCCCCGCCGTCCAGGTCGGCAACCTCTACCCGCAGGCGTTCTCCCGCGGCTTCTTCGAGGGGCAGAGCGAGGGCGGGGAGACCGCGATCGTCAACCTCGTCCGCACCGCGTGGGCGGGCAGCCAGCGCTACGGTGCGCTCGTGTGGTCGGGCGACATCCACTCGACCTTCGCGGACCTGCGCCACCAGATCACGGCCGGCATCCACATGGGCGTCGCGGGGATCCCGTGGTTCACGACCGACATCGGAGGATTCGCCGGGGGAGACCCGTCGGATCCGGAGTTCCGTGAGCTCCTCGTGCGCTGGTTCCAGTTCGGCGCGTTCAGCCCGGTGATGCGCCTCCACGGCGACCGCGCGCCGTCGGCCCCGGTCACGGCCGCCGACGGGACCCGCCGCGCCGCGACCGGAGCCGCGAACGAGGTGTGGAGCTTCGGCGAGGAGGCCACGCCGATCCTCACCCGCCTGCTGCATCTGCGCGAGACCCTGCGCCCCTACACGCGCGAGGCGATGCGGGAGGCGCACGAGCTGGGCCAGCCCGTGCTGCGCGCGGTGTTCCACGAGTTCCCGGGGGACCCGGAGGCCTGGGATCTGGCCGACCAGTACCTCTTCGGCTCGGACCTGCTGGTGGCTCCGGTCACGCACGCCGGAGCCGTCTCCCGACGGGTCTACCTGCCCGCCGGGGCGCGCTGGACGGAGCTCTCGACGGGCGCCGAGCACGAGGGCGGGCAGTGGATCGTCGCCGACGCGCCCCTGGCCGTCATCCCGGTCTTCGCGCGCGACGGTCGGCAGGCGCACCTCGTCGGGCAGCTCTGAGCGGAGGCTCCCCGCTGACCGGAGGGTTCCGTCGCGAGGAGCGCCCCCGCGTCAGCCCGTCCCCGCGAGCCAGAAGTCGACCGCGTCGGGGGACGGGCGCCCGGCGACCCGGACGACGTCGCCGAACTCGAGCACGCTGTCCGGATCCTCCTGGAGGGCCGGCCACCGCTCGCGGCCGGCGGCGTCCGGATCGCCGTGGGAGACGAACGCGAGCCAGCGCGCGGTCATCTCCTGCTCGAGCCGGCGGTCGACGTCCGTGTAGTCGGCGTCGCCGTCCGCCCCGAGGTTCCCGTACGCGTACATCACCTCGGCGCCGTGGTACGCGCCGAACCGCTCGAGTCCGCTCTCCGGGGGAGTGCGCGTGAAGATGTAGGCGTGGACGCCCGCCCGCCCGGTCCGGGCGGCCGTCAGCGCCCAGAGCCGCATCGGGGCGGTCATCGTCCGGTCGCTGTCGGCGCGCAGCCGGGAGTCGACGACCTGGTCCTCGACGGCACCCGGGTACAGCGCGAGGAATCGGTCCGCGTCGTCTCCGTGCTCCCGGCGCACCTCCTGCTCGTAGGCGTCCGGATCCGGGTCGACGCCTCCCAGCAGATCGAGCGAGGTCTCGTCGGAGTTGCTGCCGAGCAGGAGGGGGACGTCGTTCTGCCGACCGGCCTCGTAGACGGCGAGCGGCGTGTCGGGGAGGACGACGCTGTCGATCGAGGGCCACCAGTGTTGCGAGAGGCCAGCGGCGGCCGCGACGATGCGCTCGGCCGGCAGGGCTCTCATCTCGGCGAGGCTCGCCCCGCCGAGGGCCTCGCTCAGGCGCGCAGCCGCCTCCCGTGCGGTGGCGGCGTCGTCGTAGAGGTCGCCGGCCTCGCGGTCTCCCGCCGACCCCAGGCATCCTCCGCTCTCGCCGATGATCCCGTGGAGGAGGCCGGCCGCGAGGGGCGAGGCCCCGAGGATGCAGGCGCTGCCGGAGCCGGCGGACTGGCCGGCGACCGTCACCCGCCCCGGGTCCCCGCCGAAAGCGGCGATGTTGTCCTGCACCCACTGCAGAGCGGCGACCTGGTCGAGCAGTCCCTGGTTTCCCGGGGTGCCGCCGCCGAGCACATCACCGGCGAGGAAACCGAGGACGCCCAGACGGTAGGCGACGGTGACGACCACCGCGCCCCGGGAGGCGAGCGCCGCGCCGTCGTAGGCGGGGAGGGCGCCGGACCCCGAGACGAACGCGCCGCCGTGGAGGTAGACGAGGACCGGGCTGGAGTCGCCCGCCCCGCCGGCCGGCGTCCAGATGTTCAGGCGGAGGCTGTCCTCGTCCGTCGCGTACCCGCCGAGGAGCGTCTCCTCCAGCGGCAGGTCGAGCACGCGGGTCGCCGCTCGGGAGAGGAACGTCGGCTCCGGCTGAACGGCGGAGGAGCCGAAGTCGTCGGCCACGAGGGTCGCCGACCGCTGCGGGGCCGCGCGGGGCGCCTCCCAGCGCAGCGGGCCGACCGGGGGAGCGGCGTAGGGGATCCCCGCGAAGGCGTCGACCCCGGCCGCGGCGTCGTGCACGCCGACGACGTCGCCCTGCCGGGTCGTGACCGGGGCGGTGTGCGGACCGGCGAGCGTCCGCGTCGCCGGGAGAGGACCCGCGGCGAGGGCGACGGCTCCGACGAGCCCTGCGGACGCGACCCAGGCCGCCGTACGCAGCATCCAGTGCCGGTGCCGCCAGCTCCTCGAGACGGCCGCGATCAGGACCGCGGCCGCCGCGACGACGAGCCACCCCCACCACTCCACCCGGTTCAGCCAGGCGAGGACCGCCCCGTTGAGCACGACGGTCGCGGTCGGCAGCCACGGGGACCGTCGCCGTCGAGGTTCGGGCGTTCCAGTTCTCGATACGGTATGCATTGGAAACGAAACGTACTGAAAAGGCCCATCCAGCGCAAGGATCCGAATAGGCTGGGGGCGTGGTCACAGGTGAGCAGGCTCCGGTCCGGCGGAGGAGCGAGACGCGACGACGTCTCCTCGCCGCGGCCGCCGAGCTCTTCGAGAGCACGGGCACCATCGGCCAGCGCGTCGAGGACATCTGCGCGCAGGCGGGCTTCACCCGCGGCGCGTTCTACTCGAACTTCGCCGGTGTCGACCAGCTCTTCCTCGCACTCCACGAGGAGCAGGCCGCGAGAGTGTGGGGGAGCCTGCAGGAGGCCCTCGACGTCCAGCTGCAGGAGGAGCACCGCGCGGCGACCCTCGACGGCGCCGTACGCTCCCTCCTCGACGCGCTCCCGTCCAGCCGCGAGTGGTTCTCCCTGCGGTCGGTGCTCCTGGCACGCGCTGCCGCGGACCCGGAGTTCGCCGAGCGGATGATGATCGACGACGACCGCGTCTCGCGCGAGCTGGGCGAGCGCTTCGCCGCCCTCGCCGCCGTGCACGGCCGCGTCCCCTCCGTCGAGTCCGCCGTCCTGGCGAAGGGGGTCGTCGCGGCGCACGTCGGATCGGTGAGCCAGTGGCCCGTGGACACCAGCGCCGCGCTCACGCAGCGCCTGGTCGTCGCCGCAGTGATCCGAGGTCTCACCGCTGAAGCGCCCGGTCTGTCACCGGAGTTCGACGGCGACCGGTGACATCCTGTCGCAGGAGCGATGAGGGGAGCCGATCGCCATCCTGCCGACCGGGGCTTCGGTCGAACTGACATAACGTCGATCATCGGCGCTACCCGGTTCCCGAAGAGCTACTGAGCAGCGGCTCGGACTAAGACACTCAGCGAAGATTGTTGAGGGTCTCGGTCAACAGCTCTTCTTCAAGACTGGAATCGGTAATTTCTTTCGGTGCCCCCGCCTGGCGCAACGCATTCATCAGCCCTGCTGCAATTCGACGTCGACCGTCAGACGTATCTAAGTCTACGTAGCCGACGTAGCCCACTGCCTTGCCTAGCGAGTACAGTGTTGCCATCCGCGTTTGCTTGGTTCTGGCGCCCAGAAGGACGTTTCTGGCCACCATCTGCTTTTCGAGCGTGCCAGCACTAATGTTTGATGGTCCCGGAATCGCCAGCGTACGAACGTGTGATAGTTCGCCTTTCGCGGCCGCGCTTTTGGGAAATAAATGGTCCACGTGGAACTTCACCTCCTTAAGATTCCCGGTTGGCCAGTATTTTTCTATGAACCGTTCGTATAGGGACCGGTAGTCCTGACGAAAAGGCGCTACCCAAAGTTCGGGTGCCCATGAATTCCTGTCGGGCTTCCAGACAAACACCTCGGTTTCGGGTTCATTGCAAAAAGGAAGGAGTTGACCGTGGCGACGTTGAGTCTGTTTCCCGTTAGTCCCGAGGATATTGTCAATGCTAGCGATCCCGATCCACGCCGAGTTCGAAGGCCAATCGGCCAGTTGTTCCATCAGCGTATGGTGCTGCTCGGTCATCCATGCAGGCCAGGGAGTGGGCGGCAGTGCGTCGTAGGACATGTTCAAACGTTAGTTGAAGGAGACACTCGAGCCCGTCGGGTGCTGTTGGAGCGAGTTGTCCTGCCTGCCGTGCCGCGGCGACGGGGGTTTGCACGGCGTCGCGTCCACCTTTGCACGACGACGGCCTCCGGCCGGTGCGGGGCGACCGTGTCAGGTGTCTTCGGGTGGCTGGTTGTCTGGCGGGAAGAACGAAGGGGGAGGTGGGGTGTAGGGCAATGGTTCGCCGGCCTTATTCTCATCGAGGGAGAGCGCGTAGGGGCCGGTGGCGGAGAGCAGCATCGCCATCTGCCGGTCGCAGTGGCTGATCCACCAGTCGCTCATCCCGGACCCGCCGTCGAGGCGAGCCTTCTCCCACAAACGCCACAGCGCCTCGATGCGCGAGGCCGCCTCCTCGCTCTTCCACCACGCGGCCTGCCACCGGAAATTGGCCCGGTTGGGCCGACCGACCGGGCGGCGGTAGTGGTAGCGCAGATGCTTACGAACGAACTCATCCTCCGACGCATAGAACAGCGTTGGCTTCGCCTCCTCACCGGCCCCCACTTCGTCTGCCTCAACGTCGACAGTGCCGGCCTCGTCGTCATCAAAGTCATAGCCGGCGGCGGTCACGATCGCCCTCCCGGCTCGTGCGCCTTGATCGACGCCTTAATGGCCGCGGCGGTCTCTTTCGCTCCCTGATACCACGGCACCGTGCGCAGCAGCACGGCGCGGTTACCGGAGGAGAACATCACCGCACGCCCGCGGGGCATGTCGGCCAGCTCCTGCACTTCGAGGATCTTCTCTCGCTTTAACGACGAGGACGTGGAGCGCACGCCTCTGTTCATGCTGACCGAAGTCGTCTCGCGGTCGTAGGTGCCGATCAGGTCCGACATCTCCCCCAGGAACGCGGGCTCGGAGACGCCGCCCGCGTAGACCTTCACGTTGGACGCGGACCAGAGCTTCCGCATCCAGCCCTGCCCGAACACGGCGATGCCTTGGCTGTAGGACTGGAAGACGCTCATTATCGGGATTCCTCGAGAACCGAAGTGGCTGTAGAGGTCGGGAAGGTCGGTCCACCGGCACACGTTCGCCGCTTCATCCAGCAGCCCCAGCAGCGGCGTTTGCAGCCGCCCACCGGGCGAGTTCGCGGCCAGCTCCTCCGCCGCCTCGATCGTGGCCGCGGTGAGCGCGGTGACGAGCGGGCCGGCGGTGCCGGCACCTTCCTTGGAAAGGCTGTAGAGGGTGCCGGTACCGTTCACGAACTCGTGCGGGTTGAACTCTGGTCGCGGCGAAAGCGGCGAAGGGTCCGGGTTCACCCACCGTTCGATGCCGGTGTTCTTCAAGCACGCGGCCATCCGCTCCGCCGAGGAGTAGATGCTGTCGCGCTGCTTGTCCACCATCCGCTGCACGGAGGTGACACCATCCGCCATCCGCCGGTACCCGGATGCCTCCAGGTACTCCAGGTGCTCGGTGCGCGTGACGTCAGAGAGCCAGTCGTACACGTCCGTGATCGGCCGGTTCCCGACCGCGGCCGCGAGCAGCAGGCCCGCGAGGAGGTCTTTACCCTTGCCCTCGAAGTACGGATCGGTCTTCGAGCCCGCCGCGGTCGTCCCGGAGGAGAAGTGCTCTGCGAGCTTCGCGGCCTTGGTGTCGTCGGTGACGTAGGAGAGCGGGTTCCACCACCAGGTCGGCTCCTCCAACGCGACGCGCTGAGGGTCGAACACCCACACGTCCCCGGCCTGCGCGCGCAGGTCCCGGGTCGCGTCGAGCACATCGCGCTTGTTCGACGTCGTGACCACAGCGCCCGGAGCGGCGGTGATCGCGGGAATGACCAGCGACGTCGACTTACCCACGCGAGGACCGGCGATCAGAATCATCATGTCCTCGAACGACGCGAACAACGTCCGCCCGCCGAGCATCATCCGCCCCATCGGGACGCCCGCATTCTTCGGCACACCCAGACGCGCCGACTTCACCAACGACTGCTTCTCCTGCATCCCCGTCATCTGCTTCGGAGTAGCCATGTAGCGAGCCGCGTGATCCACGCTCGTGCGACCCTTCGCCTCCATCGCGCGCAGCCACAGCAGCCACACCCCGATCAGGACGAGAGCGCCGGCGAACACCGCGGCGATCGTCGTCCCCGAGCTGGGCCAGGAATAGGTGCCCTTGCGCAGGCCCTCGATCATCGCGAACGGGTCTGCCGGGATTCCAGCATTAACGCCATCCATATCGGAGCCAACCTTCATCGATACCGCGAAGCCGACGATCGCGATGATGGCCGCGACCGCCGACAGGAGAATCAGCGTCTCGTTGCCGGCTTTCCCGGGCTCGCGTCGGCGGTTGTTCATCGTCGCGGTCATGGTGCAGCTCCTTCGATCGGTGCGGTGGTGGTGAGGGTCGGCGCTACAGGAATCACGCGCTGCACCGTCGCGGTGAATGCGAGCGTCGCGGCCGTGGCCACGAGGACCGCGACAGCCAGGAGTCCGGCAATCGCGCCGGCCTGACCACGCGGACCCCAGAGCTGCGCGGTCCGGTGCGAGCGGCGGTTACGACGTCACCAGCTCTGCCAGCGGTACCGGCGCCGGCAGGAACCGGCGTGGCTCGCACCGTTCGTAGATCGGGCCGTCGTAGCGCGGAGTCGGGTCGCCGGGCGCGGCCTCGCGGCTCGTGCCCCAGGTGAGGACGGCCTGCCCGGCGTCGACGTATTCGCAGGGCAGGTCCGTCATGTGGAACGAGTGGGGTGCGTCGTGGTCATCGAGCAGCCCCAGAGGTAGCCGTCGTAGACGACCGTCGACGTGCAGCTCATGCGATTACCCGGTCCCATTGGTCCCAGGCGACGAAGCCCGCCAGGAGGGCGATCCCGGTCCAGCAGCCCGTGAGAAGGAACCGATCGCGCTCCGCCGCCCCCTGACCGCGGGCGGCGATCACGCTGACGATCGCGGCGCCGGCCGAGCCGAGCGCAACGCAGCTCGCGCCGAGGGCGACGAGGACGCTCACGGCAGGATCTCCACCATGACCGGATCGGTCGCCAGCGGCTCGTTCGCGCGTCCGGCGCGGGAGGTGGTGTGCCAGAGCTTGTTGGTGTCGTTGACGTCCTTCTCCGCCGCGGTCAGGTGGACGCGGACGGGGATGCCGGGACGGCCGCCCACCTTGATCAGG